>NZ_JBEZXE010000032.1:0-107538 GCF_040637885.1 Kitasatospora sp. NPDC028055
GTCTCGCGGCGCACCGTCCCTGATATCTGGACCCGGTCACCGCTTCACTGGCATGCTACGGTCCCCTTAGTCTTTCGACGCCAGGTAAGCCATTGGACCCAGGAATAACCTCCGAATTCCTCCCGGCTATGCCGGGGATACAACCAGGCGCTTTCAGGGCGCACTCGAACCAGGTCGTCTTGCCGAGCTTCCGGGGCTCGACACCCCAACGGTGGGTGAGGCCTTCAACCAGCCGGAGGCCCCGGCCGGACTCGGAGCAGGGGTCGAAGGGACGCTGCTCGGGGAGGGCGGAGGAACGGTCGGAGACCCCGACCCGGAGGGTGTTGCCACGGAAGAGGATGACGACGACCGGGGCGGGGGTGTCGGCGTGGCGCCAGGAGTTGACGATGAGCTCGACCAGGGCGAGCTGGGCGTCGGCGATGAGCGACGGGGGCCAGTCGAGGCTGGTCAGGGCCTCGTGGAGGGCCTCGCGGGAGACCGCGAGGGAGGGGAAGGGGGAGTTGAGGAGGTTGCGCACAGGGATCTCCCAGAGGGGAACGGGTGAGATCGGAGGATGCGTCGCCGTGAACGAGCCCACTGGACATGGGTGTTCTTCGGAGCCCGAGCGGCGTTACTGACGATCCGTTCGGTGATCGGTGCATCACAGACTGTAGGGCAAGTCTTGGGACTTGTGCCATACAGTTGGGAACATGTCCCCAGAACGAGTGGCTGGACTCTCACCAGCGCCGCGTTAGATGCTTGGCCCCATGCCCCACACCTCGAGCGCACGCAAGCAGCGGATCGGTATCGAGCTGCGGAAGATGCGCGATGCCGCCGGCAAGACCACTGCCGAGGCAGCCGCAGTTCTAGGGTTGAACCGCACAAAGATCACGCTCATCGAACAGGGGATGTACGCGGTCACCGCCGAGCGAGTGATCGCCCTCGCATCCGAGTACGAGGAAGGCGACGCCGCGTACGTCGACGCCCTGGCAGAGATGGCAGAGGACAAGTCGAAGGGATGGTGGGAGTCCCATCGCGGACTCGTTTCGACCGGTCTGCTGGATATCTCAGAGGTCGAACACCATGCGCACGGCATCTCGACCTATCAGATCTGCCACGTGCCCGGCTTGATGCAGACCGAGGACACCGCCCGAGAGATATTTCGCGAGGTCTACCCACCCCTGAGGCCCCTGAACATCGAGGCGCGAGTAGAGAACCGCATGCGCCGCGCGCTGCTCCTCACGCGAGACGCTCCCATGCCCTATGAGGCAATCGTCCACGAGGCGGCCTTGCGAATGATGTTTGGCGGGGCGACTGTTGCTCGCGCCCAGCTCAAGCACCTACTCAGCCTGTCCGAACTCCCCAATGTGACACTGCGCGTACTGGAGTTCCGAGCTGGTGGATTCAAGGGCGCGGGCCAGGCAGTCATGTATGCACGAGGCCCAGTCGCTCGCTTGGACACCGTGCAACTCGACTCGATCGGAACACCCGCGTTCCTGACCGATGTTAACCAACTCAAGAACTATCAGGACGTCATTGCCGCGATGAGAGATCGGGCACTCAGCCCTGAGGATTCGCGCGACCTCGTCTCCCGCATAGTGAAGACCCTGTGAGAGGAACCATCATGGATGAACTCGCCTGGCAAAGGCCCACCGCTTGTGGAGACGGCAACAACTGCCCGGAGGTAGCCGTCACCCCCGACGCCGTCCACGTCCGCAGCAGCCTCCTGCCCGAGGCCGTCGCCCAACTCACTCCCACCGAGTGGCGCGACCTCGTCGCCGCCATCCGCAACGGGGAGTTCGACGTCTGACCTCCGACCGCACCGCCCGGCCGGACCGGTTTTGGATCATGCACTCTGAGCTGCTAACGTTCTTCTCGTCGCAAGGAACACAGTTCCTCGTCAGGCGTCAGCGGTACTACCAGAGTACGTCCTACTTTCAGTAGGAAGAGTCCGTGCAACCCGGGCCTGGCGCTCCACAGTCGAACGGCCCGGCACCTACCACAGGTGCCGGGCCGTTCGCGTTTCCCGACAACAACCGCCGCCCGCTCTCCGATTCGGATCATGGGCGCTGAGCTGCTAATGTTCTTCTCGTCGCGAGGGACATGAATCCTCGTCAGGCGTCAGCGGTACTACCAGAGTACGTCCTACTTTCAGTAGGAAGAGTCCGTGCAACCCGGGCCTGGCGCTCCACAGTCGGACGGCCCGGCACCTACCACAGGTGCCGGGCCGTTCGCATTCCCCGGCGGCAAGCGCGTTCCCGCGCACAACCCGTACTGGGACGGGCACCGGCCGTCAGCCGTCCTCCGTGCTGTCGAGCACCGCCGGACCGAGGCCGGCGGGCAGGTGGGCGACGGCCAGTGCGACGGCCTCCTCCGCCGTCCCGACCTCGGCGATCACCCCGCTGTGCGGGAACCGCTGCACCCGGTACGGGCAGCCGTCCTGCGCGGGAGCGATCGCGATCACCGGATCGGACGGGAAGCCGGTCCGGTCCCGGAGGACGAGCGTCCGGTGGCTGACGACCGGGGACAGCTGCCGGAGCCTCGGCTCCGCGTCGGCTGCCGCGACCAGCAGGCCGAAGCCGGTGAACTCCGGTTCCTGCAGGGCACGTTCCCGGATCCAGCTCCACTGCAGCCCGACCACGGCGGCAACCCCGTGCTCATGGGCCTCGGCGAGCTCCGAGGACGTGAGGAACGGGAACCGTTCGCGCAGCTCCGCGAGGCTCAGACCGCTCCCCCAGGCCACGGCGGCCCGGACGACGTCCCGGAGGTCGGCCGTCCACCCCGTGATCATCTCGGTGCCCAGGCTCCAGCCGGAGACACCGAAGCACTGCTCCCCGGTGGAGAGGCTGACGTGCAACGGCCCCCGCCGGCCCCCGCTCGCGGGGCCCGAGGGCACCGTGCCCGCCGGGGCGGCGATGCCCGCCGAGGCCGCGTCGCCCCACCTTCCCGGCACCAGGGTGATGTCCACGGCCAGTTCGGCGGCGGCCGACTCCAGTGCGGCGGCGAGGCTCCCCGCGGCGGCGACGTCAGGGTTGAGATCAGGATTCACCCTCTCAGTCTGACGATACGAATTCCCCGAATCCAGAAAACGGCCTGATCCGATCACTTCCGAACAAACCGTACGGAAGCGGGTTTTCCGCTCTCGAAGGCCAGGGTAGTGCGGAGACGTTCGCACTCCGACGATCCCCGGGACCGAAGCGGAGGCGAATCCTCGGAATTCTCCCGGAAGGAATTCACATGAACAGGCTCGTCCGCAACGCCCTCGTCACCGTCGTCGCCGCCGGCGCTCTCACCGCCGCCGTCGCACCCGTCGCCATGGCCGCCGACCAGACCCGGACGACCACCGTCGCCCAGGCCCGGCTCGCCAACCCGAAGACGGTCAAGGCCGCCGCCTACAACCAGGCCCGCAGCACCCTCGCCCAGGCGGGCAGCCAGACGGCCGCCAAGTCCCACCCGGCCCACGGCACCAAGGACGTCCCGGTCTCCTACGGCACCAGCCTGCTCGCCGCCGCCCGCGACGAGTTCCGCGCCGCCGACAAGAATCTTCCGGCCGGCCAGAAGAAGTCCGACATGTCGATCCCGCACTACAACGCCATCCACAGCGCGGCGGCCACCATGGGCATCACCGTCTGGTGACCCCCGGCGGCCCCGCTGCCCCCGGCGCCATCCGGCAACGCCCCGGCCGGACCGGGCTGACGAGCGGTCCGCGCGCTTAGGGCGTGGAGCCGCGTCGACGCACCGGTACCGGTCTGTGCGGAGGAAGGGCCCGGCGCAGCGGGGCCGCGGTGACGAACACGAACAGCCTGGGGGTCGGTTGATGGCCCTCGGGGGACAGTTGACGACCCTCGGGCCTAGGACCCGGCTCCGGCGGGCTCCGGCTTGGGGAGCACCCGGGGCTCGCCCGGGCTGCCGTCGGGGAGGACGTCGAAGACGGTGAGGGAGGTGCGGCCGGTGACGGTGATCCGGTCCGGCCCGGTCCAGTCGACGCGGACGAAGTCGCCGTCCCGGGTGTCCCAAGTGCCCATGCTCCAGTGGCGGGTGGACCAGCCGGTGCCGGCCTCCAACTCCACCTGGTAGACCGGGTCGATGGAGAAGCCGGAGACGTTGGTGACGCTCAGGATCCGGTCCGGGCGGTTCGGGCTGACGAAACGCTCCTCCCGGCCTCCGTCACCGCTGAACACGAAGGACAGGAACAGCACCGGCACCCCGGCGACGACGAGCGGAGCGAGCAGGGCCGCGCAGCCGATCTGCGAGAACCAGGTGCGGAAGTCCAGCTGGACCACCAGCGAGACCACGACCAGCACCACCGCCGACCCGATCAGCAGCACCGGCCGGTTGCACCAGTGCTCGACCACCACCAACCCGCCCGAACGGGAGGCGTGCAGGCCCGGCAGGTACACCAGCAACGCGGCGAGGGCCAGACCTCTGAGCACCCACGCGATCTGCTTGCGACGCCTCGCCGCCATCCGTCCCCCCGCGCGGTCCTTTGCCGAGCTTTGCGCGGACTTTACTACAGGGGCCCGGCAGCGGATCGGGGCCGGAAACGCCACGGCGGCCCGGGCTGCGGGTGTCCCCGCGGCCCGGGCCGTCCGACGGCTACCGGCCGTACCCCTGTCACCGCCGGTAGAAGACGCTCCGCGACCAGAAGTAGCCGAGCAGCGTCAGCCCGGTGCACCAGGCGAGGGCGATCCAGCCGCTGTTGCCGATGGCGGTGCCCATCAGCAGGCCGCGCAGGGTCTCGATGATCGGGGTGAAGGGCTGGTACTCGGCGAACCAGCGCAGCACGGTCGGCATCGAGTCCGGCGGCACGATCGCGCTGCCGATGAAGGGCAGGAAGGTCAGCGGCAGCGGCGTGTTGCTCGCGCTCTCCGGCGTCTTGGAGACCAGCCCGATCCCCGCCGAAATCCAGGTCAGCGTGAGGGTCACGAACAGCAGCAGGCCTGCCGCCGCCAGCCACTCCAGCGGCCCGGCGCTGGACCGGAACCCCATGGCGAAGGCCGCGCCGATCACCATCACCAGCGCGACGATCGTCTGGATCACGCTTCCGACCACGTGCCCGGTCAGGAACGCCGACCGCGAGATCGGCATCGTGCGGAACCGGTTGACGATCCCCTCGGTCATGTCGACGCAGACGCCGACCGCCGTGGCGACCGAACCCGCCGTCGCCGTCATCAGGACGATCCCCGGCGTCACGTAGTCGATGTAGCTCCCGCCCCCGATGCCGGCTCCCAACGCGCCCCCGAAGGCGTAGTTGAAGAGCAGCAGCATCATCACCGGCATCACCACGACCGAGAAGGTCATCGCCGGGTACCGCTGCGCGCGCTTGAGGTTCCGCCGCAGCATGGTCAGCGAGTCGCTGACCACGTACGTCGCCGTCGCCGTGCTCATCGTGCACCCTCTCCGGTGAGTTGCAGGAAGACGTCGTCCAGGTCGGCCGTCTCCACGACCAGTGACTCGGCCCGTACCGAGGCGTTGTCGAGCGTGTCCAGTACGGCCTTCACGGTGAGCACCGAGTTGTCCCCCGGGATGTCCAGCCGCAGGGCCTCCGCGTCGGCGGTGGCGTAGTCGAACAGCGCTGCTGCGGCGGCGAGTCGGTCGCCGTCCGAGAACTGGAGCCGGATCCGCCCGCCGGGGACGATCCGCTTCAACTCCTCGGCCGTGCCCTCGGCGACGATCCGGCCACCGTCCAGGACGGCGATGCGGTCGGCGAGTTGGTCGGCCTCCTCCAGGTACTGGGTGGTGAGGAAGATCGTCACCCCGTGGTCGGCGACCAGCCCCCGGATGATCTCCCACATGGTGCGCCGACTGCGCGGGTCCAGCCCGGTGGTGGGCTCGTCCAGGAAGATCACCTCGGGGTTGCCGACCAGGGTCATCGCCAGGTCGAGCTTGCGCCGCATGCCCCCGGAGAAGGTGACGACGGGCTTGCGCGCGGCCTCGGTGAGCTCGAAGCGTCGCAGCAGTCCCTCGGCCCGCCTCCGCCCCTCCCGACGGGGGACGTGGTTGAGGTCGGCCATCAGCATCAGGTTCTCCTCGGCGGTGAGGAGGTTGTCCACCGCCGAGAACTGGCCGGTGACCCCGATCGCCCTCCGCACGCCGTCGGCCTGGCGGACCACGTCGTGCCCGGCCACCCGGGCCGAGCCGCCGTCGGCGGGGATGAGGGTGGAGAGGATCTCCACCGTGGTGGTCTTGCCCGCGCCGTTCGGGCCGAGCAGGGCGAACACGCTGCCCGCCGGGATGGACAGGTCGACGCCCCTGAGCACCGCCTTGTCCCCGTAGCTCTTGGTCAGCCCGACCACCGAGATCGCCGCGGTGCTCGCGAGCGGGGCCGTTGCCGGGTTCGTCGTCGTCGCCATCAGGCCCTCCGGATGAGGATGCTGCCGACCTGGGTGGCGCCGCGGACCTCGACCGTCTCCCGGGCCTCGCCCGGACCGGCCGCCGTGTCGAGGGCGTTGCGGACGGCGCCGAACTTGCTGTGCACGTCGAGCCAGGCCGCCGTGCCCTCCGCGATGCCGACCTCGATGTCCCCGACGCCGGACTGGAGGCCGACCTTGCCGCGGACGACCTGGCCGACCCGGATGTGGCCGTTCGCCGTCTTGGCCTCGACGTCCCCCTCGGCGAGGCCGATGTGGATCCGGCCGTTGGAGGCGTTGGCCGTCAGCACGCCGTGCACCTCGTCGATCTCGGTGTCGCCGTTGCTGTTCTTGACCGTCAGCCGGCCGCCGACGGCGCCGACCTCGATCCGGCCGGAACCCGTCACCTCGGCGTCCCCGGAGACGGTGCCGAGCCGGATGTCGCCCATGTCGGTCTTGAGCCGGGCGCCCACGGCCCGGTCGACCTGGATCCGCCCCATGGAGGTCTTGATCCGGCAGTCGCCGAGCGGGCCCTCGGTGACGAAGTCCGCCATCGGGGAGTCGGCGTGCACCTCGGAGCCGGCCGGCAGCTCGACCGTGAGGTCGATCGAGCCCTTCTTGCTGGAGAACACCGTCCGCTGCTTGGGACCCTTGACGGTGAGCCGGCCGCCGGAGAAGTCGACCTGGGTCAGCTCGGCGGCCTTGACGTCCGCGTCCTTGGCGGCGCTGGTGGGCCGGACCTCGACGACCGTGTCGGTGCGCTTGGTCGCCCGGATCCACACCGAGCCGATTTCGAATTCCAGGGAGACGGAGATCTGTCCGTCGGTCTCGTACGTGGGCATGGCTGTGCCGTCCTCTTGACTCGTGTGAGTGTCCCCGCTGGTCGGAGCGGGGGTGACGTTGCAGGGGCGATCGGTCTGGCGGTACTGCGAGGCGCTACTGGACCCAGCCGGTGAAGCCCTGGCCGCCGACGCCGCGAACGGTGCGGGAACCGAGCTCGGCAGCCGGGCGGGCGGCCCGGGCGCCGCCGTCGACCGCACCGGCGACGGCCCGGACCAGCCAGGCGTTGAGCGAGAGGCCCTCCTGCCCGGCGGCCTCCTCCGCCCTGGCCTTGAGGTGCGCGGGCAGGCGCAGGTTGATCCGGGCGGTGCCGCTCTCGTCCGACTCCGGCGTTCCGGCCGAGGGCACCGACGGCGTTATCGGTGGCACCACGGGCGGCACCACCGGCGGCACCACCGGTGGCACCACGGACGGCGGCGCATCCGGCACCGCGGGCGACTCGTCACCGTGGAAGCCGCCGGAGCCCGGTGGCGCCGTCACCACGAACTCCGGATCGAGGCCGCGCAGTCGCACGTCCACCGAGCCCGGGGCGAGGTCGCGGGTGACTTCACCCATGGCGGCGGAGAGGGCGTTGAGCAGGGTGAGCCGCACGGCCGACTCCAGCGGGAGCGTCAGCCGGTCGGCCAGCGCCCGCGCTTCGTCCCCGCCGGTGGCGGCGGCCACCGCGAGCTCGTTCCGGAGGTTTTCGACGTACGGCGTGAGGTCCATGGCTAGAGCATGGCACAGCACTGGCGCCATGTCGAGCCATTAGTGGCACCACTTTGGCACCGCGCTCGGGGCGGTCCGGCACCAGGAACGGCAGCAGGAACGGCGCCGCCCCGCCGACCAGGGGTCGACGGGGCGGTTGACCTGCGGGAACGTCAGCGCTGCTGCTGCCAGCCCGCCAGGTAGGAGTCGATCTCACCGACCAGCCGCGCCTTGCCCGCCTGCTCCAGGAACGAGGCCTCGACCGCGTTGCGGGCCAGCGCCGCCACCCCGGTCTCGTCCAGCCCCAGCAGCCGCGCCGCCACCGCGTACTCGGTGTTGAGGTCGGTGCCGAACATCGGCGGGTCGTCGCTGTTGACGGTGACCAGCAGCCCGGCGTCCACCATCCGCTTGATCGGGTGGTCCTCGATCCGCTCGACCGCCCGGGTGGCGATGTTGGAGGTCGGGCAGACCTCCAGCGGGATGCGGTGCTCGCCCAGGTGGTCGACCAGCGCCGGGTCCTGCACCGCCTGGGTGCCGTGCCCGATGCGCTCGGCGCCGAGCTCGCGGATGGCGTCCCAGACCGTCTCCGGCCCGGTGGTCTCACCGGCGTGCGGGACGGAGCGCAGGCCGGCCGCCCGGGCCCGGTCGAAGTACGGCTTGAACTGGGGCCGCGGCACACCGATCTCCGGGCCGCCCAGACCGAAGCTGACCAGGCCCTCGGGGGCCAGGTCGGTGGCCAGCCGGGCGGTGATCTCGGCGGCCTCCAGGCCGGCCTCGCCGGGGATGTCGAAGCACCAGCGCAGCACCACGCCGAGGTCCTTCTCGGCGCGCAGCCGGGCGTCCTCGATCGCCTCCATGAAGGCCACGTCGGGGATGCCGCGCCTGACCGAGGAGTACGGGGTGAGGGTCAGCTCGGCGTAGCGGATGTTCTGCCGGGCCATGTCCTCGGCCACGCCGTAGGTGAGCGCCCGGACGTCCTCGGCGTCGCGGACGAGGTCCACCACGCTCAGGTAGACCTCGATGAAGTGCGCGAAGTCGGTGAAGGTGAAGTACTCGGCGAGCGCCGCCGGGTCCGTCGGCACCTTGGACTGCCCGGCGTACCGGGAGGCCAGGTCGGCGACGATCCGCGGCGAGGCCGAGCCGACGTGGTGGACGTGCAGTTCCGCCTTGGGCATCCCGGCGATGAACGCCTCGATGCTCCGGTCACCCAGGTTCCCGATCCGACTTCCGTCCGGCTGGACCACGGTCGTTCCCTCTTCTCTTCTACGCGCGTACCGAGTGGTGCTGGCAAGGATAGGCCGAGGCCCGGGTCACCCGCCGAGGGCCACCGCCACGGTGTGGATCAGCAGCCCGGCCAGGGCGCCGACCACGGTGCCGTTGATCCGGATGAACTGGAGGTCCCGCCCGACGTTGGCCTCGATCTTGCGCGAGGCCTCGTCGGCGTCCCAGCCCGCCACCGTCTCGGAGATCAGCGAGGTGATCTCGGTCCGGTAGGTGTCGACCAAGTACTGGGCGGCGTCCTGCAGCCAGCCGTCGACCTTGGCCTGGAGCTTGGGGTCGGTGGCCAGGCGCTCGCCGAAGCGGCGCACGCCGTCGCGGATGCGCCGGCGCAGTTCGCTGTCCTCGTCCTCGGCCGCGCCCATCACCAGGGTGCGCACGGCCGCCCAGGTGGAGTTGATCAGGTCCTGCACCTCGGGGCGAGCCAGCAGCTCGCCCTTGGCGCGCTCGACCCGGGCGATGGTCTCGGGGTCGTTCTGCAGCTCGGTGGCGAAGTCGGCGAGGAAGTTGTCGATCGCGCCGCGGGCCGGGTGGTCGGGGTCGTCCCGGATGTCGGTGACGAAGCGCAGCAGTTCCTTGTAGACCCGCTCGCCGACCTGGTGGTCGAGGAACTTCGGGGTCCAGCCCGGGGTCTTCTGGGTGACCTTGCGGACCACGTCCTCGTGGTTGTCGGTCAGCCAGCCGTGCGCCCGGACGGCGACCAGGTCCACCACGCCGTGGTGCCCGCCGTCCGCGACCACCTTGCCCAGCATCCGGCCCATCGGCTCGGCCACCGAGGTCGCAGCGGCCCGCCTGGTCACCGCCTCGGCGACCACCGCCCGCACGTCGTCGTCGCGCAGCACCGCGAGCAGTCCGCGCAGCGCCGCCGAGGCCTCCTTGGTGACCCGCTCGGCGCTCCCCGGTGCGGCCAGCCACTCCCCCAGCCGGCGGCCGACGCCGAGCGCGGCCAGCCGGCCGCGCACCACGTGGCCGGCCAGGAAGTTGTCGCCGACGAAGTCGCCGAGCGAGCGCCCGAAGGCGTCCTTCTTGGTCGGGATGATCGCGGTGTGCGGGATCGGCAGGCCGAAGGGGCGGCGGAACAGCGCCGTCACGGCGAACCAGTCGGCCAGCGCGCCGACCATGCCCGCCTCGGCGGCGGCCGCCACGTACCCGGCCCAGGGGCCGGCGCCGGCCGCCTTGGCCCAGGTGGCGAGGGCGAAGACCAGGGTCGCGAAGGCCAGCAGGCCGGTCGCGATGGTCTTCATCCGGCGGACGCCGTGTCTCTTCTGCTCGTCGGCCGCGGTGAACCGGACCCCGGGGCCGGTCCCGCTGAAGGCTTCGTCACTCACCCCGCCAGTCTGCCCGCTGACCGGCGCGGACGGGGGCGTGCCCCACGATCACACGCCCCCGGAGCCCGGACACGCCCGCGCCGACACGCCTCCGCCCCCTCACGCCTCGCCCCCCTCACGCCCCGCCCAGCACGATCCGCCGCACCCCCGCCCCCGTCCACCGCGCCGGATCCGTGCACCGCCGCCCGTCCAGCAGCACCCGCACCCCCGGCAGCTCCGCCGGCCCCAGCTCCCGGTACTCCGGGTGGTCCGCCTGCAACACCGCCGCCACCACCGGCTCCCCGCCGTACGGGGGCAGCCCGAGCGCCACCAGCTCCTCCGCCCGGTACAGCGGATCGGCGACGTACGGCCGGGCCCCGGCCGCCTCCAGCGCCGCCACCAGCGGGAACACCCCCGAGTACGCCGTCTCCTTGACCCCGCCCCGGTACGAGGCCCCCAGCACCAGCACCCCCCGCCCGGCGATGCCCCCCGGCACCGCACCCGCCAACACCCCGACCGCGTACCCGGGCACCTCCAGATTGGCCTCCCGGGCCGCCCGGACCACCGTCGCCGCCGGGTCGTTCCACAGGTACAGCCGCGGGTACACCGGGATGCAGTGCCCGCCGACGGCGATGCCCGGCCGGTGCAGATGGCTGTACGGCTGCGAGTTGCAGGCGTCGGCGACCTCGGCGAAGTCCACCCCGACCCGGTCCGCGTACCGGGCGAACTGGTTGGCCAGCGCGATGTTGACGTCCCGGTACGTGGTCTCGGCGAGCTTGGCGAACTCGGCCGCCTCCACCGAGGCCAGCTCCCACACCCCGTTGGGCCGGGGCAGGTCCGGGCGCGGGTCGAAGTCCAGCACCGCCCGGTAGAA
The DNA here is from genome assembly GCF_040637885.1 of Kitasatospora sp. NPDC028055. Classification (NCBI taxonomy): domain Bacteria; kingdom Bacillati; phylum Actinomycetota; class Actinomycetes; order Kitasatosporales; family Streptomycetaceae; genus Kitasatospora; species Kitasatospora sp. NPDC028055. The sequence goes on from NZ_JBEZXE010000032.1 coordinate 11,316, forward strand.
CTCGGCGCCGCGCCGCAGCGAGGCGGCGTCCAGCCCGCCGACCAGCTTGGGGTAACGCCGCAGGTCGGCGAAGACCCGCCCGGTGCGCACCCGCTCCGGGCTGAACACCAGCGCGAAGTCCGCCCCGGGCGCCAGCCCGGAGCCGGCCGCCAACCGGGGCGCCCAGCGCTCCCGGGTGGTGCCGACCGGCAGCGTGGTCTCGTAGCTGACCAGCGCACCGCGGCGCAGCCCGGCCGCGACGGCGTCGGTGGCCGCGTCGAGCAGGGCGAAGTCCGGGGTGCCGTCGGCGGCGGTGACCAGCGGGACGACCAGGACGACGGCCTGCGAGGCGGCCACCGCGGCCGTGGTGTCGGTGGTGGCGCGCAGCCGGCCCTCGGCGACCACCCGCTTGAGCGCCTCGGCCAGCCCCTCCTCCCGGGGGAACGGCGGCACGCCCAGGTTGACGCTCTCCACCACCCGGGGCGCGATGTCCGCGCCGAGGACCCGGTGGCCCTTCGACGCGAACTGCACGGCCAGCGGCAGGCCCAGCTTGCCGAGGCCGACCACGCAGACGTCCAGTCCGCGCTCGTCCGGGCTCACCTCCGGGCCGGTGTCGCGGCTCACCTCCGGGCCGACGTCGGGGCTCACCTCCGGGTCGACGTCAGGGCTCATCCGCGGCCCCCGTTCACCGAGTTGGCGAGCCTGCGCCACGCCGGACGGCGCCGCAGCCCGCGCCGCACCTGCTCCGGCACGACGCCGCGCCACAGCTGCTGGGCGAGGTTGAGCGGCGGCGCGGCGACCGGCAGCGGCTCCTCGCCCAGCAGGAACAGCCCGTCGGGCAGGCCGAGCCGGGCGTCCCGGAACGCCGGGTAGCCCGCGTAGCGCCGCCGGCCGGCCACCACCACCGGCGGGTCGCCGTGCGCGGCCTCGTAGCGGATCTGGTCGCGCAGCGCCTCCGGCCGTACGGCGGCGGCGAGTTCGAGCCGCAGCCGGGCGGTGACCGGCAGCCGGTCGTACACCGAGCGGGCGCCGAAGCGCTCGATCATCCGGCCGACCTCGGCGCACACCCGCCGTTGCAGGGCGTCGTCCAGCAGCAGGAAGCCGTCCTGGAGCAGCCGGGGCACGTCCCAGGCGAAGCTGCGCACCCGGATGGCGTCCAACTCCTCGCCGGGCCCGGCCAGTTCGGCGGCCACCTGCTGGAGGGCGGTGATCCCGCGCAGCCGGTCGAGCACCGAGGCCCGCTCGGTGACGTTGCCCCGGTCCTCGCGCAGCACCAGGAAGTAGTAGTCGTAGTCGGCGAGGACGGACACCCGGGCGGCCCGCAGGCAGGCCTCCAGGGTGAACGGCTGGTCCGAGAAGACCTTCAACTCCTCGTTGCGGCGCAGCCCGTGGCGCCGGACGAGGTCCGTCCGGAACAGCTTGGTGTCGGACAGCGCCCAGGCCAGCGCCGAGTCGGCGAAGCCGACCGACTCGGCGTCGGCGTGGAAGATGCCCTGCGGCACCAGCCGCCCGTTCACCCCGATCTGCTTGGGCACCACCACGTCCGAGCCCCAGGCGTCGGCGGCCGCGACCAGCCGCTCCAGTGCCTCCTCACCGAGCCAGTCGTCGGCGCCGAGGAACAGCACGTACCGCCCGCAGGCCAAGTCCGTGCCGCGGTTGGTGGGGGCCGCCGGGCCGCCCGAGTTGGGCTGGTGGACCACCCGGAACAGCCCGGGGTGCCGGGCCGCGTACTCGTCCAGCAGCACCTCGCCGCCGTCCGTGGAGCCGTCGTCGACGACCACCACTTCCAGCCGCCCCGGCCCCAGGGACTGCCCGACCAGCGAGTCCAGACAGGCGGTGAGGTACGGCATGGTGTTGTAGACCGCGACCACCACGGTCACGTCGGGTACGGTCATCGGGCGGCGGGCCTCCGGGGCAGTCGTTGGTTCACCGGCGCGCTGACCGGCGGAGATGCACCGTCCAACTCGGCCACCCGCCGGGGAGTCACGTGCCCTCCCCGGACGGGTGACCGGAACCGAACGCCCGCCCGAACCGTCAACCGGCCGCCCCGCACGCCCCGGCTCAGCCCCGCGCGCCCCCGCCCCGCGCGCCCCGCCCCGCCTCAGCCGATCGCCACCTCCGCGTACATCCGCGCGATCACGTCCTCGATGGCCGGCTCGCGCACCGAGAGGTCCACCAGCGGGTACCGCGCCGCGACCGCCGCCACGATCGGCGCCGCGCTCTCCTGCGCCGGGAAGGCCAGCCACTGGCGCGGCCCCTCGACCTTCACCACCCGCGCCCCGGCCACCTCGATCGGCGGCCGGGCCTCGGCCAGGTCGACCACCAGGGTCCGCTCGCTGCGCCCGGCGGCGTGCAGCCCGTCCAGCCCGCCGTCGTGGACGACCCGGCCGTGGTCGATCACCATCACCCGGCCGCAGAGCTGCTCGATGTCGGTGAGGTCGTGGGTGGTGAGCAGCACGGTGGTGCCGCGGTCCCGGTTGACCTCGCGCAGGAACTCGCGCACCCGGCCCTTGCTGACCACGTCCAGGCCGATGGTCGGCTCGTCCAGGTAGAGCACCTGGGGGTCGTGCAGCAGGGCCGCCGCGAGGTCGCCGCGCATCCGCTGGCCGAGCGAGAGCTGCCGTACGGGGGTGTCCAACAGGCCGCCCAGGTCGAGCAGTTCGACGCAGCGGCCGAGGTTCTCGCGGTACCGCCGGTCGGGGATCCGGTAGATCCGGCGGGCGAGTTCGAAGGAGTCGCGCAGCGGGAGGTCCCACCACAGGGTGGTGCGCTGCCCGAAGACGACGCCGATCCGGCGGGCCAGCGCGACCCGTTCGCGGGCCGGGTCGACCCCGGCGACGCGCAGCCGGCCGGAGCTGGGGACGAGGATGCCGGTGAGCATCTTGATGGTGGTCGACTTCCCGGCCCCGTTGGGCCCGATGTAGCCGACGCACTCGCCGGCCTCGACGGTGAAGCCGAGGCCGTCCACCGCGCGCACCTCGCGCTTGACCCGGCTGAACCGGCCGGTGCGGGCCCGCACGGTGAAGGTGCGGTGGACGTCCTGGAGTTCGATCAGTGCCATGGGTGCTCCTTGCGTTGCGGGGAGGGTCAGCTGCCGGTGCCGCGGTAGGCGCGCAGTCCGGCCCGCCAGGCCAGCCCGGCGGCGGCGACGCAGAGCGCGGCGGCGACCGGGGAGGCGTACTGGAAGGCGGTGGGCAGCCCGAGCGGGTCGGGCCGGTCGAGGATGCGCAGGGTGGGCAGCCAGTTGACGAAGGCCAGCGGGACGCCGAAGACCACCCCGGCGACCAGTTCCTTGGCGAAGACCGTCGGCGGGTAGTGCAGCAGGGTCGCGCCGCCGTAGGTGAAGGAGTTCTGGATCTCCTTGGACTCGCCCCACCAGAACTGGACGGTGGCGCCGCCGACGTAGATCGCGCCGAAGATCACGCTGCCGCACACCAGCAGGACGGGCACCAGCAGCACCCGGTCCCAGGTCCAGTGCACGTCCAGGGCGGCCAGCGACCAGGCGAGCACGATCACCGCCTGGAGCGGGCGGCCGAGCCGGCGTAGGCTGAACCGCTCGGCGCACAGCTGGGAGAGCGCGGGCGCGGGGCGGACCAGCATGGTGTCCAGCGAACCGTTCATGATCCGTACGCCGAGGCCGTCGGCCGAGCCGACCAGCAGGTTGGCGACGCCGAGCGAGAAGGTCGCGGTGGCGTAGAGGAAGGCGATCTCCGGCAGGCGCCAGCCGCCGAGCTGGTCGGTGTGCCGGAACATGATCACCAGCACGACGAAGTCGAGCGAGTGGGTGACCAGGCTGGCCAGCAGGTTGAGCAGGAAGGAGGCCCGGTAGGCCATCATCGAGCGCATCCACATCCGGGCGCAGAGCCACCAGGAGCGGACCGCCCACGAGGTCCGGGCGAGGAACGGCTCAGCCACCCTGCACCACCACCCGGCGGGTCGCCAGCCACTGCGCGCCCCGGCCCGCGGCCAGCAGCGCGGCCGCCCAGCCGAGCTGGAAGCCGAGCGCCCGCAGCAGCCCGGTGCCGCCCGCCCGCTCCAGGAAGACGTCGGTCGGCACCTTGACCAGGGCCGCCCAGGGCAGCACCCGGGCGAGGTCGCCGAGCCAGCCGGGGAAGAGCGCGATCGGCAGCAGCATCCCGGAGAAGAACATCGAGACCACCAGGGTCACCGCGCGCACCCCCTCCGAGTCGTGCAGCCAGAAGCCGGTGATCGAGACCAGGAACCGCACGCCGAAGCTGACCAGCAGCGCGAGCAGCACCGAGAGCAGGAAGAACACCCAGGTCAGCGGCCTCTCGGGCATCCGGGTGCGGAACACCAGGGCGCCGAACAGCATCGGCACGGTGCCGCGGACCAGCGCCTGGAAGCCGGCCCGGCCGAGGTCGGTGGCCAGCCACCAGCCCTGGAAGTCGACCGGACGGTAGAGGTCGACGGCGATGTCCCCGCTGCGGAAGCGGTCCTGGACCTCGTCCTGGAAGCCCCCGCCCCAGACCGCGATGGTGACCAGCAGGCCCTGGCTGACCCAGATGTAGGTGACGGCCTGGCCCTGGTCGTAGCCGCCGAGGTTGGGGCGGGCCTGCCAGAGGGCGAGGAAGGAGGAGGCCAGGATGACCCCGAAGACGGTGTTGGTGAAGGTCCCGGCCAGGGTGGCGGCCCGGTAGGTGGAGTAGCGGCGGAAGGCGCCGCGGGCGACGGCGGCGTACAGCCCGAGGGAGGCGTACAGCCCGGCGGCGGACAGCCCGAGGGCGGTGCCGGTATCGGGAGGCCTCGCCTCCGCGGTGGAAGCTCCGTGCATATTGTCTCCTTATCGACATTTACTGGCGCAGACGGGCGCCGCGAGACGTCGGCGCACGCTCCAACGGCCCCGACCGACCGCCCCCGGGGGTACCGGGCCGGACGTGCGGAGCTGCCGAAGTGGACGCGCTATGCGATTTGCACCTTTCACCGTACCGCCGGCCCCCACGGCCCGCACCCGGATTTCCGGCGCACCCCGGGGCGCACGGACCGGCACGCGCAACCACGCAGTTCAGGCCCCCGCCGCCGCTGAACCCACGTCAAATAGCAGATAATCCCGCCATGACGTTGAGCACCCGCCGCCAGGCCAAACGGGCCGCCCGCCGCGAAGCCCGCCGCGCCCTCCCCCTCTGGCGCCGGCTCCTGCCCACCTGGCGGATCACCCTCGGCGCCCTCACCGCACTGCTACTGCTCACCGTCGGCGCCTTCGCCGTGCTCTACGTCATCGTCCCGGTGCCCGACCCCAACGCCCACGCCACCGCCCAGAACAACATCTACCTCTACGCCGACGGCACCACCGAGATCGCCCGTACCGGAGCCGTCAACCGCACCGACGTCACGATCGAGCAGATCCCCCTGCAGACCCAGCAGGCCGTCGTCTCCGCCGAGGACCGCACCTTCTACCAGAACCGCGGCATCGACCTGAAAGGCATGGCCCGGGCCGGCTGGAACACCCTGCTCGGCAAGGGCATGCAGGGCGGCTCCACCATCACCCAGCAGTACGTCAAGAACTACTACCTGACCCAGGACCAGACCTTCGAACGCAAGGGCCGCGAACTCTTCATCGCCCTCAAGGTCGACCAGCAGCGCAGCAAGAACGAGATCCTCGCCGGCTACCTCAACAGCAGCTACTTCGGCCGCGGCGCCTACGGCATCCAGAGCGCCGCCCACGCCTACTACGGCGTCGACGTCTCCCAACTCACCCTCGGCCAGGGCGCCTACCTCGCCTCCCTGCTCCAGGCCCCCAGCCTCTACGACGTCAGGACCGCCACCCCCGCCAACCGCGAGAAGGCCCTCGCCCGCTGGAACTACGCCCTCGACGGCATGGTCCAACTCGGCTTCCTCACCAGCACCGACCGCACCGCCACCACCTTCCCCGAACCCATCGACCCCCAGCCCGCCACCGGACTCGCCGGCCAGGCCGGCTACCTGGTCGGCGTCGCCGACGACTACCTCATCTCCTCCGGCACCATCGACGCCGCCACCCTCAAGGCCGGCGGCTGGCGGATCACCACCACCTTCGACAAGCCCCGGCAGGACGCCTTCGTCAAGGCCGTCCAGTCCGAACTCACCAGCGAACTCGACCCCAAGGCCCGCCCCACCACCGACACCGACGTCCGGGTCGCCGGCGCCTCCGTCGAACCCGCCACCGGCCGGGTCGTCGCCGTCTACGGCGGCCCCGACTACGCCAAGCAGCCCTTCAACGACGCCCTGCGCCAGGACAACCAGATCGGCTCCACCTTCAAACCGGTCGACCTCGCCGCCGGCCTGATCGCCCAGCACACCGTCGACGGCCGCCCGATCACCACCGAGACCCGCTACGACGGCACCAGCGAACGCCCCGTCACCGGCGGCCCCACCCCGTACGCCCCGCCCAACGAGGACGACGTCGACTACGGCAACATCACCCTGCGCTACGCCATGGTCAAGTCCGTCAACTCCGTCTACGCCCAGGAAGGCGTCGACGCCGGACTCGGCCGCGTCCGCGAGACCGCCGTCAAACTCGGCATCCCCGACAGCGTCCGCGGCATGGACCCGGCCAACACCTCGATGACCCTCGGCACCGCCACCCCCAGCGCTCTCGACCTGGCCGGCGCCTACGCCACCCTCGCCAACCACGGCCAGGCACACACCCCCTGGTCCGTCCAGAAACTCGAACGGGTCAACCCCGGCGGCGCGATCGACGTCCCCAAGATGCCCGACCACAAGGCCACCGACGCCGTCGGCCGCACCGTCGCCGACTCCGTCACCGACGTCCTGCGCGACGTCGTCAGCCCCCGCGGCACCGGCGCCGCCGCCCTCGACCTGGGCCGCCCCGCCGCCGGAAAGACCGGCACCACCGACGCCAACCTCTCCGCCTGGTTCGCCGGCTACACCCCCGAACTCACCACCACCGTCGGCCTGTTCCGCGAGAACCCGAAGACCCACGCCAAGGAGCCACTGGCCGGCACCGCAGGCCTCAGCCGGGTCAACGGCGGCGCCTTCCCCACCCGGATCTGGACCGACTACATGACCGCCGCCCTGAACGGCACCCCCACCCAGCAGTTCGACCTCCAGACCGGCCGCGGCGACCAGGGCCCCGACACCTGGACCCCCACCGGCACCCCCAGCACCAGCACCTCCCCCACCGGCGCCCCCAGCGCCCCCGCCGCCACCACCGGTGCCCCCGCACCCACCGCGCCCGGCCACGCCCCCGGCGCCCCCAGCGCCCCCGCCGCCACCGAACAGCCCGGCCCCGACGCCCCCAGCCCGCAGAACCCCCGGCCCACCCCCAGCCAGGAACAGCCCACCCCCAGCACCCGGCCCACCCCGACCCGGCCCGCCCGCCCCAGCAACCCGCCCACCGCCACCACCGGGCCCACCGGGACGGCCACCCCCGCGGCCCAGTGAGCCTGGGCCCCGGCGCGGAGACCCACGCCGGGGCCCGCCCCCCGCTACGCCACCAACACCCGCTACGCCACCAACTCCCGCTCCAGCGGCGTACGGAAGCGCGGCGTCACCCGCACCTCCCCCAGCCACCCCGCCAACCGCCCCGCCTCCGCCGCGACCGCCCGCTCCGCCTCCGCCCCCACGTCCCGGAACAGCCGCCACACCAGCTCACCGTCCGCCCGCTGCGCCCAGCCGCCGACCACCTCGCCGCACCACCACACCGTCGGCCCCGCGTTCCCCGCCCGGTCGAACAGCGCCGGCACGTCCTCCGGCCGCAGGTACCAGTCCCGTCCGCGCCAACCCATCACCGCCGGGTCCAGCGCAGGCAACAGCGCCGCCCACGGTTCCGGGGCCGCCACCGGTCCCTCGTCCCCCGGCAGCACCACGGCCGCCGCGCCGCCCGCCAGCGCCACCGCCCGCGCGTCCACGTCCGCCAGCGCCCGCCGGACGTCCCCCAGCGTCCAGCCCGTCCACCACTTCACGTCCTCGACCGTGCCCGGCCCGTACGCCGCCAGCCAGCGCCGCACCACCTCTGCCTTCGCCTCCCGCACCGGCACGTCCGGCCACTGCGGCACCAGCGCCCACGGATAACTGCTGCTCAACCAGGACCCGCGCGGACGGCACCGGCGCACGTGCCCGTCCGAGGCCAGCAGCCGCAGCAGCCGGCTGCCCACGCTCTGCTTCGCCGCGTACGCCTTGCCCGCCGACATCAGCATCGTCTCCCGCAACTGCGGTACGTCTTCGCCGAGTTCCTTGGTCGTCGCCTCGCCGCGCACGGCCAGCGCGGCCAGCACCGCACGCTCCGCCTCCGCCAGCCGGGCCTCGTCCCAGCCCTCGGCGTGGTCGCGCAGGTGCTTGAGCAGCGTCGCCCGCTCCTTCGCCGCGATCGCCCGCGCCGCCCCCGAACTCACGTACGGGGCCAGGCCCTCCGTCACCGCGAAGATCGTCCGCCGCATCGACAGCAGCTTCACCAGCGAGACGTCCTCGTACAGCGCCCGGTCCACCTCCGCCGCCGAGGGCTCCGCCAGCCGCGCGCACGCGGACAGGTACACCGTCGCCGCGTCCGTGGCGTGCAGCCCGACCACCGCATCCGCCACGTCCTCCACCCGCGCCGCCCGCACCGAGGGCGCCAACAACTGCCGACGCCCCAACCGGGCCCGCCGCTCCACCTCATCGATCACCGGGACGCTCATGCCCGGACCCTAGCGGCTACCACCGACAGAACCGAGCTGCTCCGCCGCGGACCCGGCCGACCCGGCCGACTCGGCCAACTCGGCCGACTCGGCCAACTCCGCGAACTCCGCGAACTCCGCCAGCAGCGGCGACGTCCGCCCCGCCGCCCAGGCCAGGCACACCCGGTGCGGCGCGAGGTCCGACACCGGCACATGCACGACGTCCGCGCGGGTGTAGAAGGCCGCCATCGACAACGGCAGCACCACCATCCCCTCCCCCGCCGCCACGTACTCCAGCTTCTCCTCCACCGTGTCCACCCGCGGCCGCGACCGCTCCGGCCGCCGCCCCGACACCCCCGGCAGATCCCGCCACTCCGGCACGAAGTCCGGATCCTGCAGCAACAGCTCACCACCCAACTCGGCCATCACGACCGACGCCTCACCCGCCAGCCGGTGCCCGGCCGGCAACACCGCCACCCGCGGCTCGGCGAACAGCGGACGCAGCACCAGACCCTGCCGGTCCACCGGCAACCGGACACAGGAGACATCCACCCGGCCGTCCAGCACCATCCGCGCCTGATCGGCCCAGGAGGTCCGCACCACCTCCACCGCCAGCCCCGGATGCCGCTCGCGCAGCCCCCGCACCGCCGCCGTCACCGCCACCCCCGGCATGAACCCCACCACGAACCGCGCCGGCCCCTCCCCCGACCGCCCCACCCGACGACGCAAGGCCTCCGCCGCCGCCAGCAACGGCGGCGCGTCCTCCAACAACTGCCGCCCCGCGTCCGTCAGTTCGGTCGAACGCCGGTCACGCCGGAACAACTGCGCACCGAACTCCGCCTCCAACGCCCGGATCTGCCGCGACAGCACGGGCTGCGCGATGTGCAGCTCCGCCGCCGCCCGACCGAAGTGCAACTCCCGCGCCACCGCCACGAAGTACCGCAGCTTCCGCAGATCGACGTCCACCGCCACCGCCACCCCCGCTCACCGCGCCCGCTCACCGCTGATACCCCGAGGGTATGACAGCCGACCGAACAGGTCTTGGACGCCACCACCCCACCCGGAGCACGATCGACACAACCCCCCGGCCACACCACGAAAGGCGCCACCATGCCCCTCAAGGAACAGCACGTCGTCGTCCTCGGCGGCACCTCCGGCATCGGCCTCGCCACCGCCGCCCTCGCCGCCGAACGCGGCGCCCGCGTCACCGTCGTCTCCAGCCGACCGGACAGCGCCCGACGCGCCCTCGCCACCCTGCCCGCCGGCACCACCGCCGAAACCGCCGACCTCACCGACAACCACCAGGTCAGCGCCCTCTTCGACCGCCTCGGCCCGCTCGACCACCTGGTCTACACCGCCGGCGACCCGCTCGCCCTGATGACCGTCGACACCATGGACCTCGACGCCGCCCGCGCCCTCTTCACCCTGCGCTACTTCGGCGCCCTCGACGCTGTCCGCGCCGCCACCCCGCAGCTGCGCCCCGGCGGCTCGATCACCCTCACCTCCGGCACCGCCGGCCTGCGCCCGGTACCGGGCTGGAGCGTCGCCGCGAGCGTCTGCGGCGCGGTCGAAGCCCTCGTCCGGGCGCTGGCCGTGGAACTCGCCCCGATCCGGGTCAACGCCGTCCGGGCCGGGATGATCCGCACCCCGCTCTGGTCCGGCCTGCCCGAGGCCGACCGCGAGCAGCTGTACGCGCAGACCGCCGCCGCCCTGCCCCTCGGCCGGATCGGCGACCCCGAGGACACCGCCGAGGCCTACGCCTACCTGATGGAACAGCGCTTCGCCACCGGTACCGTCCTCACCGTCGACGGCGGCGGGCTGCTCGCGTAGGACGCCCGGTCACGGGCCCGGGCCGGTCAGCGGTACGCGCCGGTCAGCGGTACGGGCCGGTCACAGGTACAGCCCGGTCGAACCCTCCGTGTCACCGAAGCGGCTCGCCGCCACCGCGTGCAGGTCCCGCTCGCGCAGCAGCACGTAGGTGGCGCCGCGGACCTCCACCTCCAGCTTGTCCTCCGGGTCGTACAGCACGCGGTCACCGGGCTCCACCGAGCGCACGCTCTGCCCCACCGCCACGGCCTCCGCCCAGGTGCAGCGCTTCGAGAGCTCCGCCGTCGCCGGGATCAGGATGCCGCCGGTCGAGCGGCGCTCGCCCTCGCTGCCCTCGATGCGCACCAGCACGCGGTCGTGCAGCATCCGGATCGGCAGCTTCTCGCCCAGCCGGTCGTGCCGCACCGCGTCGTGCTCGTGATCGGAATGGGTCGGTTCGTCGTTCGTACTCACGGTCCCGAAGGTACCGCCCCCGGGCGCGGCGCGTGACGCTGGCCCGGCATGCGGAAGGGCCGGGCCGCCCGACGGCGGCCCGGCCCTCCGGAGGTCCCGCTCGATCCGCCGATCAGTCCTCGCGGCGCTTGCGCGAGGAGGACAGCAGCACCACCAGGCCGAGGCCGACCAGTGCGACCGGGACGATCCGCTCCTTGCGCGGCTGCCCCTTCTCGTCCAGGAACTGCGCCTTGACCTTCTCCACCAGGCCGCTCGCGGCCACGTACGCCCGGGCCGTCTTCTCCTCGACGGTGGCCATCGCCTTCGCCTTGACCTGCGCGGAGATGGTGCTCGGGTGGATCCGCACGGCCAGCTCGTCCAGGTTCGACGCCAGCCGGTCACGGGTGCGCTCGATGTCCGCCTCGATCTGCGCAGCCGTACGCGCCGGCTTGTCCTGCGTGCTCGCGTCGCCCACTCGGGCCACCCCATTCACTTGCCGATGTAGTCCTGTCGTCCTCTGCGACCAACCCAGTTTGTCAGCTGCCACGCACGGGCGCGCGGCCCCACCCACCAACGGAGGTAAGTTTGCCGTGGTACGACCGTCCGTCCCAGCCTCCAGGAGAGTACGACCGTGACTGAGCGTCTCCAGCCCGGCGACACCGCGCCCGCATTCAGCCTGTCCGACGCCGACGGCAACCAGGTCTCGCTCGCCGACCACCTGGGCCGCAAGGTCATCGTCTACTTCTACCCGTCCGCCCTCACCCCCGGCTGCACCAAGCAGGCCTGCGACTTCACCGACAACCTGGCGGTCTTCGAGGGCGCCGGCTACGACGTCATCGGCATCTCCCCGGACCAGCCGGAGAAGCTCGGCAAGTTCCGCGAGAAGGAGGACCTCAAGGTCACCCTGCTCTCCGACCCGGACCACCAGGTGCTGGAGGCCTACGCCGCTTACGGCGAGAAGCAGAACTACGGCCGCACCTACCAGGGCGTGATCCGCTCCACGATCATCGTGGACGAGCAGGGCAAGGTCGAGCGCGCCCTCTACAACGTCAAGGCCACCGGGCACGTCGCCAAGCTGCTGCGGGACCTCAAGGTCGGGGCCTGAGCCTCCGGAACGCACTGAACGAACTGAACTGAACGGACTGAACGAAGCGGTGGCGGCCCACCCCCCGACCGGGTGCGCCGCCACCGCCGTTCCTCACCTCGGGTGACTGCCGTCAGCCGTCAGCAGGCCCCGAGGTCGTTCCAGACGCCCCAGGCGCCACTGGCGGAGGGGTCGTCGCCCTTGGTCCACCACTTGTTCTGGTAGTAGTGCCCCTTCCAGGACACCTTGGTCGGCGTCGCGTAGGTGGTACCCGCGTCCCAGCCCGGGGCGGCCGTGCAGGCGCCGGAGGTCGGGGTCGCGGTCGGGGTCGGCGTACCGGTGGGCGTGCCCGTCGGGGTCCCGGTCGGGGTCGCGGTCGGCGTGCCCGTCGGAGTCCCGGTCGGAGTCGGGGTAGGCGTCGGAGTCGGAGTCGGCGTGCCGCCGTCCACCGCACCCCGGGTCAGGTCGCCCTTGAGCCCGTACAGCGTGCCGCCCACGTTGACCGTCCAGTTCGACGGCGTGGACACCGGCAGGTAGTAGACGAAGTCGATGTCGACCGAGGCGCCCGGCGCCAGCGACTGCCAGCCCGGCAGCTTGACCGACACCCGGTTGTAGGTGCCCTTCAACCCGCCGACGTTGCCCGGGCCCGGGTTGTCCTGCCGGATCACCTGGAGCCCGAAGCCGGACTGGTCCTTGGCGTTGCCCGGCGCCGAGTTGCTGTAGTCGAACTGGAACTCGGTGCCGCCCGGCAGGGTCAGCGTCGAGTTGTTGACGATGTGCAGCTTCGGGTTGATCGGGTAGTTGGAGTCGCCCAGCGCGAAGTTGGTGAACGACACGTCGACCGGCAGGGTCTGCTGCGGCAGCGCCACCGTCGAGCGGACCGCACCGTACGGGCTCGCCGCCTTGAACTTGTCGTACATCAGCGAGGTCAGCGTCGAACCGGGCACGTACTCGCCCTTGCCGCCGTTGGCGGTGGCGTCCCAGCGGTAGTCGCCCGCGAGCTCCCAGATCATCGCGCCGCCGGCGCCCTGGTTGACGATGTAGTCCGCCTTGGCGCCCACCGACTGCTCGTCCTCGGTGGACAGGAACACCTTCTTGGTGTCGTTCCACAGCCACGGCGCCACCAACGAGGAGCTGTAGTTGCGGGTGTAGCTGCCCTGGAGGGCGGTGTCCGTCACCCCGTACTTGGCCAGGTAGTCGGGCAGGACGCCCTTCTCCAGGTTCTTCGCGTGCCACATCGGGTTCGACCCGGCCGGGGACTCCTTGCCCGCGTCGTCCTTGTCGTTCCAGATGTTGTCGATCCCGACCGCGCCGTCACCGCAGGAGGTCAGTCCGGACCCTGCTGGGCAGCTGGTCGCGGAAGCGGTGCCCCAGAGGCCGTTGGTGCCGCCCTGGACGTTCTTGAAGCCGCGGGTGTAGTACGGCAGGCCGACGTTGATCCGGCCGGCCGGCAGCGCACCGCGGAAGTAGTGGTACGACCAGTCGGCGTTCAGGTAGCCGATGCCGCCGTACTGGCCGGTGCCGTACACGTTGGCGGCGGCCAACTCGCCGTCCTTGCCGTCGTCGTAGAGCGAGGCGTTCGGGCCGACGTACTTGTTCCAGGCGCCGTGCAGGTCGTACGACATGATGTTGACGTAGTCCAGGTACTGGGCGACCTGGAAGGTCTCCATGCCGCGCAGCAGGTACCCGGAGGACGGCGCCGCGACCGACAGCAGGTAGTGCCTGCCGTCGGCGGCACCCGCCCGGTCCAGGTTCTCCCGCAGGGTCTTCATCAGCGCCGCGTAGCCCTTGGCCAGCGAACCGCGCTTGGCGTTGGCGAGCTGCCAGTCCAGCGGGTTGCCGGCGTCCTTCATCGAGGTCGGGTACTCGTAGTCGATGTCGACGCCGTTGAAGCCGTACTTGCGGATGAAGTCGACGGAGGAGGCGGCGAAGGTGTCGATGCCGGCCTGGTTGACGCTGCCGTCCGGGTTGACCGTCATCGAGTAGAAGCCGCCGGAGCCGACCCGCTTGCCGTCGTCCCCGAAGTAGCCGCCGGTCTCGGTCCAACCGCCCACCGAGATCAGGGTCTTGACGTTCGGGTACTGCTTCTTGAACTTCGTCAGCAGATTGAAGTGGCCCTTGTACGGCAGCGTCGGGTCCAGTTCCGCACCCGGCACGCCCGGGAAGGAGATCCCGGTGGCCTCGTTGGTCGGCCCGTCCGTGCCGACCGACAGCTTGTTGTCGCCGCCGACGTGCCCGAAGGCGTAGTTGAGGTGGGTGACCTTGTCCCAGGGGATGTCGCTCACCAGGTAGGGCTGGTCGCCGTTCTTGCCGGTGCGCCAGCCGGTGAAGTACCCGATGATGCGGCGCTGGTGGTCCGCGCCCATCTTCTCGCGCCCGCTGGTGTCGTAGACCGAGCAGTACGGGACGTCCACCCCGGGCGTCTGGTACAGCCCGTCCGGGCGACAGGCCGCGTTGTCGACGGCCGCCGACGCCTGCGAGGGCGCCGCACCCAGCGTCGCCATCAACAGCCCCGCCAGCGACACCGCCGCCAACGACGCCACGCCCGCCCGGGCACTCTTGCGGCGGATCGCAGCGGTGGGACGCCGCTCCGCCGTACTACGGATCAACACTCGGTCCTCCAGGAGAGAGTGTCGGCGCGTACCTGTGGGGGAGCACGCACGTGGGGGATTCAATTGGCGCCGAAGCTATGTGGTCTGAACCACATAGGTCAATAGGTCTGTACCAATTGGTCATCACTCGGCAAACCCCCGATGACCCGTAACCAAACCACCCCCCGGTCGTTCGCATACCGGGGAAGGGGCACGACAACTGCCCAAGGGGGACCGCCATGCCGGTCAAGTACACCCGCGAACTGCTCGCCGAGCTCGCGGCCGAGTCCACCAGCGTCAACGAGATGATGCGCAAGCTCGGCGTGCCGATGGCGGGCGGCACGCACAGCTACCTGAGCAAGCGACTCAGGCACTTCGGGATCGACACCTCGCACTTCAACCACGGCCGCCCCGACTACGGGCGCCGCCGCTACCCGCGGGAGGTGTTGGCCGAGGCGGCGGCGAACAGCGACAGCATCAACGCGATGATGGCCCACCTGGGCGTCACGCCGTACGACAGCCTCTACGGGTACCTGAAGAAGCGCCTGGCCGATTTCGGCATCGACACCTCGCACTTCAAGTTCCGGGGCGACGGCCGCAGCAGGGCCGAAGCCATCCCGAAGGAGGCGCTGGCGCAGGCCGTGGCCGCGCACCGCAGTGTCCGCGGCGTGATCCTCGCACTCGGCATGACCGACTGCGGCAACTCGCGAACCCTGCTGCGGGAGGCCATCGACTTCCACCAACTCGACACCAGCCACTTCACCGGGCGGGCGCACAACAAGGGGCAACGAACCGGCCCGCGGCGCACGGCCGAGGAGTTGCTGGTCCGGCGCCCGGCGGGAAGCCGGCGGGTCCCGGGCGAGCGACTTCGAACCATGCTCGTGCACATCGGGCATCCCGATGTCTGCGATCTGTGCGGCACACCCCCGACGTGGCGCGGACGACCGATGACGCTGGAGGTGGACCACATCAACGGCGATTGGCTCGACAACCGGCGGGAGAACCTCCGCCTGCTCTGCCCGAACTGCCACGCCGTCACCGACACCTATTGCGGGCGAAACAAGAACAAGCGCAAGGCGCCACGGGAAATCGCGGTGTTCCCATCGGAAGCGAGGCCCTAGACTAGAGGCCAGGCGGCCTTGGCGGAGCTGGCGAGACGCGCCGGACTTAGGATCCGGTGGGGGAAACCCCGTGAGGGTTCGAATCCCTCAGGCCGCACCAGCCTTACACCTAAGATTCAAAGGCCCGCCCCGAGAGTGATCTCGGGGCGGGCCTTCGTCGTTTCAGACTTCCCGTCAGCCGAGGAGGTCCTTGACCACCGGGACCAGGCCGCGGAAGGCCTTGCCGCGGTGGCTGATGGCGTTCTTCTCCTCCGCCGTGAGCTCCGCGCAGGTGCGGGTCTCGCCGAGGGGCTGGAGGATCGGGTCGTAGCCGAAGCCGCCGTCGCCCGCCGGGGCGGTGCGCAGGGTGCCGAGGAGGCGGCCCTCGACGACGCGTTCGGTGCCGTCGGGCAGGGCGAGGGCGGCGGCGCAGAAGAAGTGGGCGCCGCGGTGGGGTTCGGCGATGTCGGAGAGCTGGGCGAGCAGCAGGTTGAGGTTGGCGAGGTCGTCGCCGTGCTTGCCGGCCCAGCGGGCGGAGAAGATGCCGGGGGCGCCGTTGAGGACGTCGACGCAGAGGCCGGAGTCGTCGGCGACGGCGGGCAGTCCGGTGGCGCGGGCGAGGGCGTGGGCCTTGAGGAGGGCGTTCTCGGCGAAGGTGACGCCGGTCTCGGGGACGTCCGGGATCTCGGGGTAGGCGTCGGCGCCGACGAGTTCGACGTCCAGGCCGGCGTCGGTGAGGATGGCGCGCAGCTCGGCGACCTTGTGCTGGTTGCGGGTGGCGAGGATCAGGCGGGTGGACATATCGCCCACCCTATCGAGATCCGGCGGACGGTCAGCCGGTGCAGACCGAGGTGAGGTTGCCGGCCGCGTCGCCGAGCGGTTTGAGGTCGGGGGCCTGCTTCCTGTCGACGGCCTGCTGGACCTTGTCGGCCTGCTTCTGGAGGTCGGTGACGGCCTTGGCGACGTCGGTGTTCTTCGAGTTCCTGCCGATCTGGTCGAGGTCGCCCTTGAGCTTCTGGAGCGCCTTGCCGGCGGCGGCCGAGTCGTTGCTGGAGTTGTCGTAGGCCTTGGTGAGGTCGGCGAGGTCGCCGGTGACCTTGACGGCGGTGTTGCCGCAGTCGATGGCCTTCTGGGCGGCGGAGCAACTCACCATGCTGAGCGGGAGGATCGCGATCAGTGCGGCCACGGCGAGGGCGGCGGGGCGGGCGATGCTCGACGAGGCCATCCGGTCCTCCTGGGGCGCGGGTTCCGTGGGGGAGGACGCGCGCGGACGGGGCGCGGTTCCCGCAGCGGGGTGCTGCGGGAACCGTACGGGCTGCGGGCCGCGCGTGTACAGCGGGCCGGGCCCGGTTCACTCCGGGGGGAGGTTCACTCCGGGGGGAGGTTCAGCCTTCGAGTGCCTTGCGCTGGATCTGGTCGAGTTCGGCGCAGCCGAGGGTGCCGAGGTCGAGCAGCTGGTCGAGCAGGGCGCGGTCGAAGGGGGCGCCTTCGGCGGTGCCCTGGACCTCGACGAAGCGGCCGTCGGAGGTGTAGACGATGTTCATGTCGGTCTCGGCGCGGACGTCCTCCTCGTACTGGAGGTCGAGCATGGGGACGCCGTCGATGATGCCGACGCTGACGGCGCTGACGCCGCCGGTGATGGGCTGGCCCTTGGCGCGCAGGAGCTTGCGGTCGCGGGCCCAGGAGACGGCGTCGACGAGGGCGACGTAGGCGCCGGTGATGGCGGCGGTGCGGGTGCCGCCGTCGGCCTGGAGGACGTCGCAGTCGAGGACGATGGTGTTCTCGGCGAGGGCGCGGTGGTCGATGACGGCGCGCAGCGAGCGGCCGATGAGTCGGCTGATCTCGTGGGTGCGGCCGCCGATGCGGCCCTTGACGGATTCGCGGTCGCCGCGGGTGTTGGTGGCGCGCGGGAGCATGGAGTATTCGGCGGTGACCCAGCCTTCGCCGCTGCCCTTGCGCCAGCGCGGGACGCCTTCGGTGACGCTGGCGGTGCACAGCACCTTGGTGTCGCCGTAGGAGACGAGGACGGAGCCTTCGGCGTGCTTGCTCCAGCCCCGTTCGATGGTGATGGGGCGGAGCTGGTCGGGGGTGCGGCCGTCGATACGTGACATAGCCACTGAGCGTAGCTGTTGCGAACGCCGGTTCCGGATGCGCCTCGGCCCGCCGTCCGCGTGGGCGGGTCGGCGGGCCGTGGGTGGTGGAGCCTGGCTGGTAAAGCCTGGGTGATCGAGCCTGGGTGGCTCAGCTCACATCATGTCCTCGATGTCGGCGGCGATCGGGTCGGCGTCGGTGCCGATGACGACCTGGATCGCGGTGCCCATCTTGACGACGCCGTGGGCGCCGGCCGCCTTGAGGGCGGCCTCGTCGACGAGGGAGGCGTCCCTGACCTCGGTGCGCAGGCGGGTGATGCAGCCTTCGACCTCTTCGATGTTGTCGATGCCGCCCAGACCGGCGACGATCTTCTCAGCCTTGCTGGCCATGTGGTTTCTCCCTCTGTCTCGGCTCTTCGGCGGCTCTGCCGGGTGCCGTCCTGCGCTGTGCTGGGGTTCGGTCCTCGGCCGTCGGGTGGCGAGGTCCGTGCCGGTGGCTGACGCGGGTTCAGCTGGGGTCGCGCTGCCGGGCAGCGCGACCAGCATGACCCGAGCAGGTCCGGTCTGCCACGTTAGTCCACTTTTGGCCCATTCCGGCGCGCAGGCTCCGGGTCGCCACCCGAGGATGACGATCAGCGGGGCTCGCGTCCCGGCGTCCGGCCTGCGTCCCAAAGTGGTCTACACCAATATATGTGTACTCCGATGAACGCAGGAAGGACCCCGGGTGTTCCTGACCCCCGCCCGAGGGTCCCGCAGGGGCCCACCAGTCGGCAACTGCGCTCGGAGGGCGAAGGATGAGTTCGGCAGGCGCCACGGCCCCGCAGAACCTGTGGTGGCACACCTTCTACGGCGGCCTCCAGAAGATGGGCCGCTCCCTCCAGCTCCCGGTCGCGGTGCTGCCCGCGGCGGGCATCCTCAACCGGCTCGGCCAGCCGGACGTGTTCGGCAAGGACGGCCTGGGCTGGAACAACGTCGCCAAGGTCTTCGCGGCGGCCGGCGGCGCACTGCTCGACTCCTCGCTCGGCCTGCCGCTGCTGTTCTGCATCGGCGTGGCGATCGGCATGGCGAAGAAGGCGGACGGTTCGACGGCGCTCGCGGCCGTGGTCGGCTTCCTCGTCTACTACAAGGTGCTGCACGCGTTCCCGGAGCACTGCAAGGCCGGTACTGTCCAGATCCCCGACGCGTGGACCGCCCAGTGCGTGGACTACAGCTCGGCCAAGGCCGCGGCCGCGGCGTACCAGAACCCGGGGGTGCTGGGCGGCATCCTGATCGGCCTGATGTCGGCCTGGCTGTGGGTCCGGTTCCACCGCGTCAGACTGGTCGACTGGCTGGGCTTCTTCAACGGCCGCCGCCTCGTCCCGATGATCACCGCCGTGGTGGGCCTGGCCACCGCCTGCATCGCCCTGTGGGTCTGGCCGCCGATCGGCCGCGGCCTGAACGACTTCTCGCAGAACCTCGCCGATCTCGGGGCGGGCGGCGCGGGCATCTTCGGCCTGTTCAACCGCGCGCTGCTGCTGATCGGTATGCACCAGCTGCTGAACACCTTCGTCTGGTTCCAGTTCGGCGAGTTCACGAAGGCCGACGGCAGCATCGTGCACGGCGACATCCCGCGTTTCCTCGCGGGCGACCCGACGGCGGGGCAGTTCCAGTCCGGATTCTTCCCGATCATGATGTTCGCGCTGCCCGCCGCGGCACTCGCGATCGCGCACTCGGCCAAGCCGCACCGCCGCAAGGAGATCTACGGCCTGATGCTCTCGGTCGGCCTGACCTCTTTCGTCACCGGCGTCACCGAGCCGATCGAGTACTCCTTCGCCTACATCGCCCCGGCCCTGTACGCCGTGCACGCGCTGCTGACCGGCGCCTCGATGGCGGTCACCTGGGGGCTGGGGGTGCACGACGGCTTCAGCTTCTCGGCCGGTCTGATCGACTACGTGATCAACTGGGGGCTCGCCACCAAACCGTGGCTGATCATCGTCATCGGGCTCTGCTTCGCCGCGGTGTACTACGCGCTGTTCCGGTTCATCATCGTCAAATTCGATCTGAAAACACCGGGGCGCGAGGACGAGACCGAGGTCGAGGACGTCACCAAGGCCTGATTCCCCGACCGTACGGAACAAATCCCGGAGCACCGCCCCACAAAGGCCCTCGGACCCGCCGGTCCGGGGGCCTTCGGCATTTCACCGAAGGACGGAATTCCCTACCAGCGGGTCACCGAAATGGTAATTCGGTCGCGATCCGGCCGGCCGGACGGCGGTCGGGACGGGTGCCGAGCACGGGCGGGGGCGCCCCGCCGGGCACGTCCGCGACCCTCCGGTCACTCTCAGCAGCCGCGGCGCACGCCCGGGAGCGGCCGGATCGTCCGGGAGCGACCCCGCCGGCGACCGCCGGACCCGCCGCGACCCGGGCGCCGCACGGGCTCGGCGCTTTTTGTTGCGCAAATAGCCAAAATCACAATCGCGACTGAAATCATGATCACCGCTCCGGATCCAGGTTTCGATTTCATAGCGCTTGTCGACAACCCTGCTATCCGGGCTTCCCCGACTTCTCCACCCGTGCTACAAAACTGGTCTACACCACGTGTGGTGTAGACCAGTTCGCGGTTCGGCCCCCGTGCCTTCCCCCCGACCGACCGCCATGCCGTTAGGAACCCACCCCCATGAGTCAGTCTGCGCAGGCACCGGCGCCCGCCAAGGCTCCGGCGCCGATCAAGAAGTTCGGCAATGCCGTCCTCCCCGGTCTCCAGAAGGTCGGTCGCAGCCTCCAGCTGCCGATCGCCGTGCTGCCGGCGGCCGGTCTGCTGGCGCGTCTGGGCCAGCCCGACGTCCATGAGAAGTGGCACTTCCCCGCGAAGCTCGTCGAGGTCTTCGGCGCCGCGGGTACCGCCATCACCGGCGCGCTGCCGCTGCTGTTCTGCGTCGGTATCGCGATCGGCTACGCCAAGAAGGCGGACGGTTCCACCGCGCTGGCGGCACTGGTCGGTTACCTCGTGTTCAAGAACGTGCTGACCGCCTTCCCGGCGGACGGCACCGTCACGGCCGCCCTCCCCGCGGGCAAGCCGCAGGACCCGGGTGTCCTCGGCGGCATCGTGGTCGGTCTGCTCGCGGCCATCCTGTGGCAGCGGTTCCACCGCACCAAGCTGGTCGACTGGCTGGGCTTCTTCAACGGCCGTCGACTCGTCCCGATCATCATGGCCTTCGTCGGCACCGGCCTGGGCGTCCTGTTCGGCCTCGGCTGGCAGCCCGTCGGCGACGCGATCTCGCACGTCAACAACAGCCTGGTGGGCGCGGGCGCGGTCGGCGCGGGCATCTTCGGCCTGGTCAACCGCGCGCTGATCCCGATCGGCATGCACCAGTTCGTCAACACCTACGCCTGGTTCCAGACCGGTGACTTCACCAAGCCGGACGGCACCGTCGTGCACGGCGACATCAACCGCTTCCTGGCGGGCGACCCGACGGCCGGCCAGTTCCAGGCGGGCTTCTTCCCGATCATGATGTTCGCACTGCCGGCCGCCGCCCTCGCGATCGCCCACTGCGCCCGCCCCGAGCGCCGCAAGGCCGTCATGGGCATGATGATCTCGATCGCGCTGACCAGCTTCGTCACCGGTGTGACCGAGCCGATCGAGTTCACCTTCCTCTTCATCGCCCCGGTCCTGTACGCGATCCACGCGGTGCTGACCGCCGTCTCGATGGCCGTCACCTGGGGCCTCGGCATCCACCACGGATTCAGCTTCTCGGCCGGTCTGATCGACTACACGATCAACTTCAGCCTGGCCAAGAACCCGCTGCTGATCATCCCGATCGGCCTGGTCTTCGCGGCGATCTACTACTTCACGTTCCGCTTCGCGATCACCAAGTTCAACCTCAAGACCCCCGGTCGCGAGGACGACAGCGAGATCGAGGACGTGACCAAGGCCTGACGCCGGTCCCGCCCGCCCCGAAGGCCCCGCCCACCGCCGCTCCCCCGGCGGCCGGGCGGGGCCTTCGGCGTGTCCGGATGTCCGTGGGGGAGGTTCCACCGTACGGAAACGACGGTTGACGAACCGCCGGAGGCCCTGGTCAACTGAACCGGTGAACGCCTCGTGCCCGCTGGTGACCCGCAGCCACATCGACTTCGGTCGCGTGTGGTCGGCGGCGTGTCGCGGCTGAGCCGACCCTTCGCCCCGCCGCCGCCCGGCTGAGTCCCCGCCCGGCGCCGGCCGTCCTCCTCCCCCGCCCGTCGCGGGCCTCCGCCTGCCCACGGGCCGCCACCGCGCACCCGCGCCGCGCGCGACCGCAGCCCGTACCCGTACGGGCCGCCGTCCGCACGCGTCCGCGCCCCTCCGCGCACCCCGCACGAGGAAAGCCAGGCCCGCCATGCCCCGCCAGTTGCACCTCTCCGCCGCCATCGACAGTCCCGACCACCTCGACGCCGCCCACTACGCCGGCCTCGCCCTGCTCGCCGAGCGCGCCGGCCTGGACTTCGTCACCCTCGACGACTCCTTCACCCCCGAGCCGCGCCGCCCCGACGCACTCGCCACCCTCGCCCGGATCGCTCCGCTGACCTCGCGGATCGGCCTGGTCCCCACCGTCACCACCACCCACACCGAGCCCTTCCACACCTCCATCTCGCTCAACACCCTGGACTGGGTGAGCGCGGGCCGGGCCGGCTGGCTGGTCGGCGTCTCCGGCACCGAGGCCGAGACCAGGGCCTTCGGCCGCCGCCCGGTCGCCCCCGAGGACGAGCTGTGGGCCGAGGCGGCCGACGCCGCCGAGGTCGCCGCCCGGCTCTGGGACAGCTGGGAGGACGACGCGGAGATCCGCGACACCGCCACCGGCCGGTTCGTCGACCGCGACAAGCTGCACTACATCGACTTCGAGGGCCGGCACTTCTCGGTCCGCGGCCCCTCCATCACCCCGCGCCCGCCGCAGGGCCGCCCGGTGGTCGTGGTGCCGGTGGCCGCCGCCGACCTCGCCCGGGACGCCTCCCCCGGCGGGCGGGCCCGGGTCGCCACCGCGATCCGGTACGCCGACGTCGTCCTCCTGGACGCCCCCGACCGGGCCGCCCGGCTGACCGCCGCCACCGAACTGCGGCTGCGCTCCGGCGAACAGCTGCGCATCCTCGCCCGGCTCGACGCCGCCCTGCCCGACCGGGCCGCCGAGCAGCGGCTGCTCGCCGAACTCAGCGCCACCGGCACCGGCGTGGACGGCTTCCACCTCGTCCCCGCCGAGCCCGCGCGCGACCTGGCCGCGCTCGCCGAGCGGACCGCCCCGGCCCTGCGCGCCGCCGGACTGCTGCGCGCCGGCCACTCCGGCCGCACCCTGCGCGACCACCTCGGCCTGCCCCGTCCGGCCAGCCGCTACGCCGTCCCCGCGGCGAGCGCCCCCACCGGCTCCCCCGCCGCCGCCTCCCCCACCACCGACTCCCCCGCCCTCGCCGAGGTGACCCGATGACGGACCGTCCGCTCAAGCAGATCCACCTCGCCGCCCACTTCCCCGGCGTCAACAACACCACGGTGTGGAGCGACCCGGCCTCCGGCAGCCACATCGAGTTCGACTCCTTCCGCCACCTCGCGCAGACCGCCGAACGCGGGAAGTTCGACTTCTTCTTCCTTGCCGAGGGCCTGCGGCTGCGCGAGACCAACGGCCGCATCCACGACCTGGACGTGGTCGGCCGCCCCGAGTCGATCACCGTGCTGAACGCCCTGGCCGCCGTCACCGAACGGATCGGCCTGGCGGCCACGGTGAACGCCACCTTCAACGAGCCGTACGAACTCGCCCGCCGCTTCGCCTCCCTGGACCACCTCTCCGGCGGCCGGGCGGCCTGGAACGTGGTCACCTCCTCGGACGCCTTCACCGGGGAGAACTTCCGCCGCGGCGGCTACCTGGACCGTGCCGACCGCTACACTCGGGCCGCCGAATTCGTCGAACTGGCAAGGGAGTTCTGGGATGCCGGGGCCGCCGGGGTGCGGCACTCCGGGCCGCAGTTCGAGGTCGAGGGCCGGCTCTCCCTGCCCCGCCCGCCGCAGGGCCACCCGGTGGTCATCCAGGCCGGGGACTCCGACGAGGGGCGCGAGTTCGCCGCGTCCGCCGCCGACGTCATCTTCAGCCGCCACTCCACCCTCGCCGACGGCCAGGCCTTCCACCGCGACGTCAAACGGCGACTGGCCGCCTACGGCCGCAAGCCGGACGAGTTGAAGATCCTGCCCGCGGCCACCTTCGTCCTCGGCGACACCGACGCCGACGCCGCCGAGCGCGCCGCCGAGGTCCGCCGGGCCCAGGTCGGGCCGCAGACCACGATCAACTACCTGGAGCAGGTCTGGGGCGTCGACCTGTCCGGCCACGACCCGGACGGGCCGCTGCCGAGCGTCGACCCCGACCCGGACAGCGCGCTGGTCCAGGGCCGGGTCCGGATCCCGGACCCGGTGGGCACCGCCGCACGCTGGCGGGCGCTGGCCGCGGAGAAGAACCTGACCAGCCGTGAACTGGTCATCGAGGTGACCGGCCGGCAGTCCTTCATCGGCTCCCCCGCCACCGTCGCCGGGCAGATCGACCACTTCGTGCAGAACGACGCGGCCGACGGCTACATCCTCGTCCCCCACCTCACCCCGGGCGGCCTGGACGAGTTCGTCGACCGGGTCGTCCCGCTGCTCCAGGAACGCGGGGTGTTCCGCACCGACTACACCGGCCCGACCCTGCGCGACCACCTCGGCCTGCCGGTGCCCGGCCGGCGCTGAGGCGCGGCCCGGGTGGCCCCGGACGGTCAGATCTCGTACACCGCGCCGGCCCGGGCCAGCTCCACCGGGCCGGGGTACGCGGCGGCGGCGTCGCGGCGGTTGCGCTCGGCGTCGGTCCACGGCGGGATGTGGGTGAGCACGAGCCGGTGCGCCCCGGCGGCGGCCGCGTGCTCACCGGCCTCCCGGCCGTTGAGGTGGACGGCCTGGTAGGTGTCGCGGCCGTCCAGGTAGGCGGCCTCGCAGAGGAACAGGTCGGCGTCCCGGGCGAGTTCGACCAGCTCGGGGCACTCACCGGTGTCACCGGAGTAGACCAGCGAGCGGCCGCCGTGCTCCAGCCGGAAGGCGAAGGCGTCCACCGGGTGGTTGACCTGCGCGACGGAGACCCGGAACGGGCCGAGCTCGAAGCTGCCCGGAGTGAGCGTGCGAAACTCGAACACCTCCTTCATCCCGGGGTTCTCCGGCATGTCGTACGCCCGGGCGAGCCGCTCGGCGGTGCCGGCCGGGCCGTACACCGGGAGCAGGTCGGGGCAGCCCTCGGCGCGGTAGTTACGGGCGACCCAGTAGGCGCACAGGTCGACGCAGTGGTCCGCGTGCAGGTGGCTGAGCAGGACGGCGTCGACCTCGTAGAGGCCGGTGTACTTCTGCAGCGCGCCGAGCGCGCCGTTGCCGAGGTCCAGCACCACGCGGTAGCCGTCGGCCTCGACCAGGTAGCTGGAGCACGGCGAGTCGGCGGACGGGAAGCTCCCCGAGCACCCCACCACGGTCAGTTTCATCCGAGCCCCTCCGCCCCGACACGGTCCTGGCTGCTGTTGGCGTACGACATGGAAACAGCATGGAAAACGGCAGGCCGGGCCGGTGGACCGGCCGGTAGCACTGCGTTGGTGTGTCGAGGGTAAGGGCGGAGCAGCACTTTGCCCCCGTCCCCGTGCCGGGCTGTGGCTGGAATCACCCAGACCGCCGGGGCGGGGGCCGCGGCGCGGAATCAGCGGTGCCGGGGGCGGTTGCGGGCCCAGGTGCGGATGGTCTCGGGGTACCAGCGGGGGTGTCCGCTGCCGTCGATCACGTCCGGCTCGGGCAGCAGGCCGTGCCGCCGGTAGTTGCGGACGGTCTCGGGCTGGACGTTGATGTGCCGGGCGATCTCGGCGTACGACCACAGTGCGTCGCTGTTCACGAAGGCACCTCCGGGGGGACGGGGGCGGACGTTCGTGGGGCAGCCTTTCCGGGCGGCACCGGGACGCAGGCCGCGGAACGGGCGTCGTGGCGGATCCGTGACGAACCGGGAGCAACGTACGGACAAATGCTCAACTGTCACGGCCGACACGGTGGTGGCGTTCACCGGCGGCCCGGTACGGTTCGCGGCATGACTGGCATCTGGATCGTTCTCCTGCTGGCGGGCGTCGCCGTGCTGGCCGCCGTCGCGGCGGCGCTGGTCAGGCGCACCCGCCCGGCGTCCCGCCCGACCGCCCCGACCCGCCCGCGGCCGCGCCCGCGCACCGGGGCCGGGCCGGAGCCGCAGGAGATCTGGTGGGCCGAGGTGCCGTTCGAGGACGGCCCGGGCGCCAAGGACCGCCCCTGCCTGGTGCTGCGGGTGCACGGCCGGACCGCCACCGTCGCGAAGATCACCAGCAAGCACCACGCCGAGCGCCCGGGCGTGCTGCCGCTGCCGCCCGGTTCGGTGGGCGACCGGCAGGGCCGGACCAGCTGGCTGGAGACCGACGAGCTGCGCGAGGTGCCGCTCTCGGCCTTCCGCCGCCGGGCCGGCACCGTGGACCGCCAGGTCTGGTCCCGGGCCCAGCGGGCGCTCTCAGGTCACTGAGGCGCCAGGACACTAGGCCACTAGGCCCAGAGCTGGCCCTGCAGCGCCTCGACGGCCGCCTCGGTGGATTCGGCGGTGTAGATGCCGGTGGAGAGGTACTTCCAGCCGCCGTCCGCGACCACGAAGACGATGTCCGCGCGCTCCCCGGCGGCCGCCGCCTTGCGGCCGACGCCGATCGCGGCGTGCAGGATGGCGCCGGTGGACACGCCCGCGAAGATGCCCTCCTGCTGGAGGAGTTCGCGGGTGCGGCGGACGGCGTCGGCGGAGCCGACCGAGAAGCGGGTGGTGAGCACCTCGGCGTCGTACAGCTCGGGGACGAAGCCCTCGTCGAGGTTGCGCAGCCCGTACACCAGGTCGTCGTAGCGCGGTTCGGCGGCGACGATCCGCACGCCGGGGACCTTCTCGCGCAGGTAGCGGCCGACGCCCATCAGGGTGCCGGTGGTGCCGAGGCCGGCCACGAAGTGGGTGACGGTGGGGAGGTCGGTGAGGATCTCGGGGCCGGTGGTGGCGTAGTGGGCGCTCGCGTTGTCGGGGTTGCCGTACTGGTAGAGCATCACCCAGTCGGGGTGCTCGGCGGCGATCTCCTTGGCGATCCGCACGGCGGTGTTGGAGCCGCCGGCGGCCGGGGAGGCGATGATCTCGGCGCCCCACATCCGGAGCAGTTCGCGCCGTTCCTCGCTGGTGTTCTCGGGCATCACGCAGACCATCCGGTAGCCCTTGAGCTTGGCGGCCATGGCGAGCGAGATGCCGGTGTTGCCGCTGGTGGGCTCCAGGATGGTGCAGCCGGGGGTGAGCCGGCCGGCGGCCTCGGCGCGCTCGATCATGTGCAGCGCCGGGCGGTCCTTGATGGAGCCGGTGGGGTTGCGGTCCTCCAGCTTGGCCCAGAGGGTCACCAGGCCGCCGTCGTTGCCGGGGACGGCGGCGGACAGCCGCGGCAGGCGGACCAGCGGGGTGTTGCCGACGGCTTCGAGCGGACTGTCGTATCGCAAGGGAGGCCTCCGGCCACGGCGGTGAGGGTGAAGAGGGGCGGTTCCCCCGGCCCCGGCCCCGCCCCCGTCACGGGCAGGGCGGGTCGGCGCCGGGGGAACCGGGAGGTCAGCGGGCGCCGCCGGCCACGGCGGGCAGGATGGTGACGCTGTCGCCGTCGGCGAGGGCGGTGGAGATGCCCTCCAGGAAGCGGACGTCCTCGTCGTTCAGGTAGACGTTGACGAAGCGGCGCAGTTCGCCGCCGTCGACCAGGCGGGCGGCGATGCCCGGGTGGCGGGCGTCGAGGTCGGTGAAGAGTTCCGCGAGGTTGCTGCCGTTGCCCTCGACGGCCTTGGCGCCGTCGGTGTAGGTGCGGAGGATGGTCGGGATGCGGACCTCGATGGCCATGGGTGCGCTCCTGTGCGAGTCGTGTGAGGTGGGTGGGCCGCAGCGGGCGCGGCGGGGCGGAGGGTGCCCGGGGCTCGGCGCCGCCGGGGAGGCGGCGGGGCCCGGGTGGGGCGGGGCGGCTCTCAGCGCGAGCGCGCGGGCGTGCCGGGACAGATCGCACCGGCGTGCCGGCACAGGTCGATGTGCAGGCGCGCCACGAGGCGGGTGCCCGGGGCCTGGTTGCTCACATCGACGGAACGCATGGGCTCATCGTATAGATTCCCGGGCCCGCTCCGACATGCCCGTCCCGCGATCCGGATGCTTTCGTTTCCGATGCTGAGATTCCTCGGGGACGACAGGGGCCCGCCGACCGCTCGGGGCGGGTCGGCGGGCCGGGTCCAGGTGGGTGCCGGTCAGGCCGGGTAGGCCTCGACGACCTGGACGTCTTCCTCTGTGATCTCGCCGTCCACGATGCGGAACGAGCGGAACTGGTAGGGGTCGTCCTCGGCGGTTCCCTCGGCGGTGGAGACGAGGACGTAGTGGGCGAACGGCTCGGAGGCGTAGCTCACGTCGGTGCGGGAGGGGTAGGCCTCGGTGGCGGTGTGCGAGTGGTAGACGATCACCGGCTCCTCGTCCAGGTCGTCCATCTCGCGGTAGAGCTTGAGCAGGTCGCCCGAGTCGAACTCGTAGAAGGTGGGCGAGCGGGCCGCGTTGAGCATCGGGATGAACCGCTCGGGCCGGCCGCTGCCGGCCGGTCCGGCGACCACGCCGCAGGCCTCGTCCGGGTGGTCGGCGCGGGCGTGGGCCACGATCCGGTCGCGGATTTCTCGGGTGATGGTCAGCATGTCGGTCAGGATGCCACGCCCCGGCCGATGCCCGCCGGGGCGTCCGAGGCCCGGTCGCCGGGTGTCCGCCACCCGGTCGCGGGCCCGCGGACGCCCGGCCGTGCCGGGGGTGTCAGCCGCCGTTGCGGGCGTGCAGGTGGTCGTGGGCGACGCCGTGGACGGACTCCGGGTTGCGGCGCTTGAGCACCTGGTAGCCGATCACCAGCACCAGCGCCCAGCCGGGGAAGACGTACAGCGAGATCCGGTTGTCGGCGTCCAGGGCGATCAGCACCACGACCATGGCGAGGAAGGCGAGGGCGGCCCAGCTGGCCCAGGCGCCGCCGGGGGCCTTGAAGGTGGGCGGCGGCAGGTGGCCGGCCTGCCAGGCCTTGCGGTAGCGGATCTGCGAGATCAGGATCATCGCCCAGGTCCACAGCCCGCAGACCGTGGCGACCGAGGTGATGTACTCGAACGCCCGGGCCGGGACGAGGTAGTTGAGCACCACGCCGGCGCCCATCAGCAGGCAGGAGACGGTGATCGCGAAGGCCGGGGTGCGGCGGCTGTTGAGCTTGGTGAGCTGACCGGGGGCCTGGCCGCGCAGGGCGAGGTCGCGCAGCATCCGGCCGGTGGAGTACATCCCGGAGTTGCAGGAGGACAGCGCCGCGGTGAGCACCACGAAGTTGATGATGCCGGCCGCGGCGGGGATGCCGATCTTGCCGAAGGCGGCGACGAACGGGCTGACGCCGGGCTGGAACTCCCGCCACGGCACCAGCGAGAGGATGACCACCAGGGCGCCGATGTAGAACAGCGCGATGCGCCAGGGCAGGGTGTTGATGGCGCGCGGCAAGGTCTTCTCGGGGTTCTCGCTCTCGCCCGCGGTGACGCCGACGAGTTCGACGCCCAGGTAGGCGAACATGACGATCTGCAGGGTCATCACGGTGGCGCCGATGCCCTTGGGGAAGAAGCCGCCGTCCTGCCACAGGTGGGTGATCGACGCGGTGTCACCGGCCTTGCTGAACCCCAGGGTGAGCACGCCGATGCCGATCAGGATCATGCCGATGATGGCGGTGACCTTGACCATGGAGAACCAGAACTCGATCTCGCCGAACAGCTTCACCGAGATCAGGTTGGCCGCGTAGAGGATGACCAGGAAGGTCAACGCGCTGACCCACTGCGGGATGTCGGGCGCCCAGAACTTGACGTACACGGCGGCGGCGGTGGTCTCGGCCATGCCGGTGACGACCCAGAACAGCCAGTACGTCCAGCCGGTGACGTAGCCGGCGAAGGGGCCGAGGAACTCCCGGGCGTACTCGGCGAAACTGCCGGAGACCGGGCGGTAGGTGAGCAGTTCGCCGAGGGCGCGCATGATCACGAAGATCACCAGGCCGGCCACCGCGTAGGAGAGGATCAGGCTCGGCCCGGACTTGGAGATCGCGGTGCCGGCGCCGAGGAAGAGGCCGGTGCCGATCGCGCCGCCGATCGCGATCATCTGGATCTGGCGGCTGCCGAGCCCCCGCTCGTAGCCCTCTTCGTCCGGTTTCCCGTCGACCACCTGGTCGTAGATCTGCTCGGCCATGGTCACCCGTCCTGGTGGGTCTCGTTTGTGGGGAGAAGTCGTACCACGCCCGATCCGGATACCGGTGTTCATCTGAGCGATATTTGAGCATGCCCTGCTAGGTTTTGCCCGATTTATGCGAAAATGCCCCGGCCGATCGTCCACATACTGGACGGAACGGCCGGGGCTTGCCCGAAAGCGGGCAGGATCGCCGGGCGGAGCGGAGGAAATCGCTCCGTGGTCAGTCGGTGATCGCCTCCAGCAGCGACTCCTGGAGCGCCCCGAGCCAGAGGTACGCCATCACCAGCGGCTTGCGCTCGTCGCCGTCCGGCAGTCCGTAGAGGCCCTGTTCGTCCTCCTCGGTGATCTCCAGCCGCGCCCCGAGGGTCAGCCGCAGGTCGTTGAGCGCGCCCAGCCAGTGCAGGCAGTCGGGGGCCGCCAGCTTGAGCACCCCGCCACCGCCGAGGCCGTCCAGCGACCGGACCACCTGCAGCGCGTCGTCCCGCTTGCGGGCCCGCAGGTCGAGCTCGGTGTAGCGGCGGAACTCGGCGGAGGCCGCCTGCGCCTCGGCGTCGGCCGGCGCGGCCGGGTCGCCGTAGGCGTCCGGGAACAGCCGGGCCAGCGCCGGGTCGGCGGGCGCCTCGCTCGGCCCCTCGGCGAACAGCGCCGCCAGCGGATCGTCGCTCTCCCCGCCCGGGCCGGGGCCGATCAGCTCCAGCATCTGCACTTCCAGCGAGCGCAGGATGGAGGCCTCCACCTCGTCCAGCGCGATCGCCGCGCCACCATCGCCGGTGCTCTCGAACAACCCAGCCATCTGTATCGGTCAGCCCGTCTTCGTCGTCTTCGGCCGCACCGCCGGGGAGGCGGGCGGTCAGTCGGTCGCCCGGTCGGTCGGGCGCCGGAGGGGAGGTCAGTCGTGCTGCAGCGTCGCCCACAGGCCGTAGCCGTGCATCGCCTGGACGTCCCGCTCCATCTCCTCGCGGGAGCCGCTGGAGACCACTGCCCGACCCTTGGTGTGCACGTCCATCATCAGCTTCCGGGCCTTGTCCTTCGGGTAGCCGAAGTAGGCCTGGAAGACGTACTGGACGTAGCTCATGAGGTTGACCGGGTCGTTGTGCACGATGGTCACCCAGGGCGTGTCCGGCTCCGTCACCGGCTGTCCTTCGACCTCCGGGCGCTCGATCTCCACGGGCGCGACACTCACCGGCAGGCCTCCTCGTTGCACACTCGTCCGTGACTCCTCACGCCCCATGCTGCCATCCGGGGGACACCCGGGCGATTCCGCCCCGGGTCACGTCGAGAGAAATCGTCACTCTGACGCTAAGTGGTAGTAGCATCATCCTCATGGACGCCACATCAGTGCGCGCGGCCGGCTCGACCGCGCTGCTCACCGACCGCTACGAGCTCACCATGCTGCAGGCCGCCCTGCGCAGCGGGGCCGCGCACCGCCGCTCCGTCTTCGAGGTGTTCACCCGACGCCTCCCCAGCGGCCGCCGCTACGGCGTGATGGCCGGCACCGGCCGGGTGCTGGACGCCGTCGAGAACTTCCGCTTCGACACCGCCCAGCTGGACTGGCTGTCCGAGCAGGGCGTCGTGGACGAGGACACCCTGCGGTTCCTGGCCGACTACCGCTTCCGCGGCGACATCCACGGCTACCCCGAGGGCGAGGTCTACTTCCCCGGCTCGCCGCTGCTCACCGTCGAGGGCAGCTTCGCCGAGACGGTGATCCTGGAGACGGTCATCCTCTCCATCCTCAACTTCGACTCCGCCGTCGCGGCCGCCGCCTCCCGGATGACCGCCGCGGCCGGCGGCCGGCCGGTGATCGAACTGGGCGCCCGCCGGGCCCACGAGCAGGCCGCCGTCGCCGCCGCCCGGGCCGCCTACGTGGCCGGCTTCGCCGCCACCTCCGACCTGGAGGCGGGCTACCTGCACGGCATCCCCACCACCGGCACCTCCGCACACGCCTTCACCCTGGTGCACGACAGCGAACGCGACGCCTTCCGGGCCCAGATCGAGTCGATGGGCCGGGGCACCACCCTGCTGATCGACACCTTCGACCTGCACGAGGCCGTCCGCACCGCCGTCGAGGTGGCCGGGCCCGAACTCGGCGCGGTCCGGATCGACTCCGGCGACCTCATCCTGGCCGCCCACCGGGTCCGCCGTCAGCTCGACGAGCTCGGCGCCGAGAAGACCCGGATCATCGTCACCTCGGACCTCGACGAGTACGCCATCGCCGCCCTCGCCGCCGCCCCGGTGGACGGCTACGGGGTCGGCACCAGCCTGGTCACCGGCAGCGGCCACCCGACCTGCGCCATGGTCTACAAGCTGGTCGCCCGCGCCCAGACCCCGGACGGCCCGCTCGTCCCGGTCGCCAAGCGCGCGGCCGGCGGCAAGACCAGCATCGGCGGCCGCAAGTGGGCCGCCCGCCGACCCGACGCCGAGGGCGTCGCCGAGGCCGAGGTGGTCGGCACCGGACCGGTCCCCGAGGAACTGCGGCCCCACCTCGTCCAGGTGCCGCTGGTGCTGGCCGGCGAGACCGTCGGCCGCGAGCCGCTGACCGCCGCCCGCGACCGGCACGTCCGGGCCCGGGCCGCGCTGCCCCTGTCAGCCACCCAGCTGTCCAAGGGCGACCCGGTCATCCCCACCGAGCTGATCGACTGACCGATCTGACCGACTGCCCGAGCTGATCGACCGACCGACCTGATCGACTGCCCGACTCCCGGGCTCCGGCCCGTGGGCCGGAGCCCGAAGACGGGCCCCAAGCCTTCCGCCGCCGCGCGCCACTCCCTAGAGTCAGCCGTAGAGTTCCCCTGGAGTTCCTCCCCGGCCGTCCGGCGTTCGCGAGGAACCCGCCACCGGGGCGCACCCGCCCCCACATCCGAGGATGCGAGCCATGCACCGGGCACTGATCGTCGTCGACGTGCAGAACGACTTCTGCGAGGGCGGCAGCCTGGCCGTCGCGGGCGGCGCCGAGGTGGCCGCCGCCATCACCGACCTGATCGCCGAGTCCTCCGCCGGCTACCAGCACATCCTCGCCACCCGCGACCACCACATCGACCCGGGCGCGCACTTCTCCGCCGAGCCGGACTACGTCTCCAGCTGGCCGGTGCACTGCGTGGCCGGGACCGAAGGCGTGGGCTTCCACCCCAACTTCGCCCCCGCGGTGATCTCTGGCGCGGTCGAGGCGGTCTTCGACAAGGGCGCCTACTCGGCGGCCTACAGCGGCTTCGAGGGGCTGGACGAGAACAACCGCGGCCCGGTGGAGTGGCTGCGCGAACGGCAGGTCGACGAGATCGACGTGGTCGGCATCGCCACCGACCACTGCGTCCGGGCCACCGCCCTGGACGCCGCCCGGGCCGGCTTCACCACCCGGGTGCTGCTCGACCTCACCGCCGGGGTGGCGCCGGAGACCACCGCCGCGGCGCTGGCGGAGCTGGAGGCGGCCGGGGTCGAGCTGGTCGGCGTGCCGGTGGTCCGGCCGGCGTGAGGCGGGCGTACTGAACGGGGCGTACTGAGCCCGGCCGCTCGGCCCGGCGTACTGGGCCCGGCGCACTGAGCCCGGTCGCTCGGCCCGACGTACTGGGCCCGGCCGCTGGGCCCGGCCCGGGCCCGATCGGGGCCCGGGGGCCGGGTGCGCGGCCGGTGCTCAGACCACCATCAGCTCCACCACGTCCGTCCCGCCCGCCCGGTAGGCCTCGCGCAGCTCACCGCCGACCGCCTCCGGTTCCGCGGCCAGCCGGGCGCCGGAGACGTACACCACCCGGATCCCCAGGTACTCCATCCGGTGCTGGCCGCCGCGCACCCAGGCGGCCTCGCCCTCGCTGACACAGCGCAGGTCCGAGTCCACCTCCACCGCGACGCCCTGCTCCGGCCAGTAGAGGTCCGGGACACCGATGTAGGTGCCGCCGCGCATCCGCAGCTCCGGGGCGACCAGCGGGGCGGGCAGCAGCCACTCGTCCACCAGCCGGTCGACCTTCTCCAGCACGAAGTCCCGTTCGGCGGCGAGGAGTTCGTCCAGCGCGGCGCGCACCCGGGGCTCCCCGGTCAGCCCCGACTCGATCAGCTCGGCGGCCAACTCCCGTACCGTGCAGCGGTTCTCCGGGCGGGCGACGGCCTCCCGGAGCACCTCGCGCACCGGCACCGGGGCGTCCACCGGGAGCCCGTCCGCCGTCCACTCGACCAGCGCGTCGGAGACCGCCCGGGCCACCGGCGCGCAGGCCAGGCCGTGCACCGAGCGGGCCACCAACTCCCGTTCGGTGCGCCGGATCCGCACCTCGCCGGCGTCCTTGAGCCGACGCTGGCGGGGCACCAGGACGTCCACCCCGGTCACCGCGGGCAGCCGGGGCACGGCGGCGAAGCCGTACAGCGCCAGCGCGGCCGCCCCGGTGATCACCGCGCCCTCCCGGCGGCCCTCCTCCCGGCCGTTCTGCGCCGCGTACAGCAGCGCGGCCCACATCCGCTGCTCCGGGGTGGGCTCGCCGGACTGGAGCAGGTAGACCCTGGGCAGCAGCCGCTGCCAGGGGCCGCCGTGGCGGCAGTGCTCGGTGATGACCCGGGCCGGCACGCCCCGGGCGCGCAGCTGGCTCGCGGTGACGACGTTCTGCTGACGCTTCGCCAGCTCCTCCAGGGACGGCGGCGGCGAGGGGATCCGGTAGTTCATGCGCGCCCCTCGACGAATCGCTCACTACGTTCGCTCATGCGCCCACCATCCCCAACCGCCACGCCCCCCGTGCCACTGCCTGACGCACTGTTACTCAACCGTCGCGAAACCGGGACCAGCCTGCACTAAAGTCCTCATACCCTCACTCATTTGGAGTAAATGACGTTCATATGGCTATCAGGTTTGATCGAAAAGGATCGCCCACCTGGCCGTCTGACCCAGAGTGATCAAGGGCATACGGCGAGGGACCCCCGGGGCGTCAAACGCGCTTCCGGGATTGCCTAGGCTTACGTCATGTCACGTGACGAGACCGCCGGCCTCCGCGCGGCCCAGCTCCGCCTCGGCCGTCTGCCCGGGTACGTCCGCCGCCCGGATCCGGCCCGCCGCAGCGGCGAGAAGGGCCATACGTACAAGAAGGGCTGGGAGGTCCGCTTCACCGCCCGGAGCGAGGCCGAGATAGCAGAGATCCGCGACCTCGTGGTCGCCGCCGGGTTCGCCCCGGCCAGACCCTTCTTCAAGGGCCACCAGCTCATCCAGCCGGTCTACGGCATGGCCGCCGTCCAGGCCTACCTGGCCGCTAGACAGGCGGCCGAGGAACACGCCGAGCGGGTCGAGCTCGGGCGCCGACGACGGGCGGCGGGGGCGCGCACGGGCGCGACGCACGCCGGAGGGGCGCACGCCGCCGGGCAGCACGCCGTCGGCCACGCGGCGAACGGGCATCCGGCAGGCGGCCACCCGGCGAACGGACATCAGGCCAGCGGACACCAGGTCAGCGGGCATCCGGCGGGCAGCCACCCGGCCAATGGGCATTCGGCGGGCAGCCACCCGGCCAACGGGCATCAGGTCGGCGGGCATCCGGCGGGCGCACACGCCGCAGCCGGTCACCCCTCGGCCGCGCACGCCACCTCCGCGCCCGGCACCCACCGGTGCGAGCGCGAGGCGGCCGCCGCCGGCGCCGCCGCTGCTGCCGCGGCAGCGGCCGCGACGGCCGCCCAGCTGGCCCGGCGCCGGGCCGTCGAGTCCTTCCCCGCCCAGGTCGAGCGCGGCAACACCGCCGACGACCTGACCGCACCCACGGAGGCCCGGCCGAACCCCTGACCGGGCGGCACCTCCCCGCCCCGATCCGCGCCCCGGTCGCCGCAGGCCGCCGGGGCGCTTTCGACGCACCCACCGCCACCCGGCCCGGCGCAACCCCCCGTCGTGAGCGCGGTTGCGCAGACGGTTGTGCGGTCCCGGCTTCGCGCCCTGGGCGTGGACGCCGGACCCGGCAGGCCCTACGGTGGCACCTCAACTGCCGTGCGACCCCTGCCGTCCCGTACCACCTGACCAGCTACGACACGCTCGCACCCACGTCCCCCGCAGCACTGTGCAGCACTCCCTCCCGACCGAGCCCCGGCGGCCCGGTCGACCCACCACCGGCCCTCGATCGGCCCTCGATCGGCCCGCCACCGGCCTCCACCGGCAGTACCGCCGCCGCGCCGCACCGCCCGTCACCGGATCCGGACGCGCCGCAGCGGGTTCCAGGCATTCCATCGGATTGGTCACCCAGCGCACCGAGGGCCTACCGTAGAGTGAGCACAGATGATCGACCATCAGAAACCCATCTCCCCTTCCGAGAAGACGAGATGACCAACCGTCACACGAGCGCCGCCGAACCACCCCCGGGGTCCGGCGAACCGGAGGACGTACCGCTGGAGTTCGCGGCCTTCTGCGAACTCCACCGCCCCCGGTACCTCAGCTACGCCCGGGTGTGGCTGACCGAGCACGCTGACGCGGCCACCGCCGTCCAACAGGCGTTCGCCGAAATCGCCGTTCAGTGGCGGGAGTTGCTCACCAGCCCCAACCCGACCGCGCTCGCCTGGCAGATCCTGCGCGGCACCGTCGCCGAACACACCCCGCAGGAGACCCCCGTCCCCGACCGCCACCCCGCCGACGACGACCTGGCGATCCTGCACTACGTCGTCGGCCTCGCCGCCCCCGAGATCGCCGACGTCATCGGCACCGACACCGCCAGCGTCGCCGGCCGGCTCCGGCGCACCATGCTCCGCGAGGCCTCCGGCTGGTGAACCGCGGCGACCGGGTCAGACCCGCTCGCCCGTCACGTCGAACAGGTGGTGCACCGGGTCGTGGATCAGGTAGCGGGCGAAGGACTCGACGGTGAAGCGCGCCCCGTCGCTACGGCTCCCGGTCCGCCCCCACTGCTCCCCCGACACCGCCCCGAACGCCGCCGCCAACGCCTCCGCGGCCTCCGCCAGCTCCCCGGACACCACCTGCGGCCGCTGCTCCCGGTAGCGCTCGGCGACCGCCGTCTCGTCCTGGTCCCAGTTCGCGAAGAGCGGGCCGTCCTGGTCGAGCATCAGGTCCAGCCGGACCAGGAACAGCCGGAAGACGTCCCGGACGTGGCAGGCGTACTCGAGGTCCGACCACACCCCCGGGGCCGGCCGACGGCGCAGCCCGTCCTCGTCCCCCGCCAGCACCGCCAGCCAGGCCGCGGCGTTCGCCCGGACCATCGCGGCGACCTCCGTCGGGGCCACCGCCGGAGTGTCCAACCCGCAGTCGGGGCAGGCGCGTTCGAGCACCCAGGTCCAGTCCTTGGTGTCGGGGACGAGGGCGTCGGGGACGAGGGTGCCGGCGGGGTTCGCGTCGGCGGGGTTCGCGTCGGCGGGGTTCGCGAGGTGCTGGTCAGAAGTGCTCATGGGCCCAGCATGGCCGCCCCGCACCCCGCCCCACCAGCGGCAAGGCCGCCAGCGACCGCCGAAATGCTGCCAGCCCCGGCGCGCTCGGATCAGCCCCTGGCGAGCCGGATCAGCCCCCGGCGCGCTCGTACTCCAGCCGGGCTGCCAGCAGGCTGCCCAGGTTCTCCCGGCTCCACGCGCACACCGCGTCCATCGGCCCCAGCAGCGTCCGCCCCAACGGCGTCAGCGCGTACTCGACCCGCGGCGGATTCTCCGCGTACTCGGTCCGGACCACCGCGCCGTCCTGCTCCATCGACCGCAGCGACTCCGTCAGCACCTTCGCCGTGATGCCCGCCAACGGCACCCGCAGCTCCGAGAACCGGCGCGGCCCGCCCTCCAGACAACGGATGATCCGCCAGGCCCACTTGCGGCTGCCCAGCACCGGCACCGACTGCACCGTGCAGTCGGCCGGGAAGAAGTCCGCCGGCAACGGCGCCGGCCCCGTCTGCGTCATGCCCCGACCGTACCCGCCGGGCCGGCTCCGCGGCAGCCCGTCCCCGGCCGTCGGCGCCGGTTCCGTTGAAGTAACCGGCACCCCCCGGTCTACCGTCACTGCACCGGCGGGCCCCAACGGCCCGCCACCGACCCGACGGAGGCCCCCATGACCACCACCACGCCCCGGCAGCAGCACCGCGCGGACGTCATCGTCTACGGCGCGGGCGGGCAGGTCGGCCGCGCCCTGATCACCGAGGCCCGCCGCCGCGGCCTCACCGTCACCGCCGCCGTCCGCGACCCCGAGCGCCACGCCGACCTCGCCCGCGAGGGCGTCACCCTGGTGCGCTGCGACGTCACCGACCCGGCCGCCGTCGCCGCCACCGCCCCCGGGCACCCCGCCGCCGTCAGCTCCGTCTACACCCCAGACACCCCGTCCACCGAGTTCTACCGCGCCGCCACCAGCGCCCTCGTCGACGGCCTCGGCCGCGCCGGCGTCCCGCGGCTGCTCAGTGTCGGCGTCGCCACCACCCTGCAGACCGCCCCCGGCGTCGCCGTCCACGACGACCCCGCGTTCCCCGAGGCCCACCGCACCTTCTCCCTCGGCCACTCCGCCGCCCTCGACCTGCTCCACGCCTCCCCCGCCACCCTCGACTGGGTCGTCGTCACCCCGCCCATGGACCTCGACCGCACCGCCCCCGGCACCGGCCGCTACCGGGTCGGCGGCCCCCACGTCCTCGGCCCCCGGATCGCCCAGGCCGACCTGGCCCTCGCCCTCGTCGACGAACTCACCACCCCCACCCACCACCGGCAGCAGATCGCCGTCGCCGAATAAGCCCCGCACCGAAAATCCCGGCACGAACCGGCCCCACCGGGCATCCTGGGCACCATGGCCACGGACCTCTCAGCCCTCGCGGTGAAACCCACCCTGCACGGCCCCACCATCCGCCTCGTTCCCCTGGCGGCCCGGCACACCGACCCACTGTGGGCGCACTGCACCGACCAGGGGACCAACCGCCTCACCGGCACCCGCACCGCCTTCACCCGCGACCAGATCGCCCAGTGGTGCGCCACCCGCGCCGACCGGCCCGACCGGCTCGACCTCGCCGTCGAGGACCCGACCACCGGCCGCTTCCTCGGCGACACCGCCCTCACCAACGTCGACCCGGACAACAACTCCGCCGACTACCGGATCGCCCTCACCCCCGACAGCGTCGGCCGCGGCATCGGCACCGAGACCACCATCCTGGTCCTCCGCCACGCCTTCGCCACCGTCGGCCTCCACCGCGTCCACCTCGACGTCTTCGAGTACAACGAACGCGCCGCCCGCGCCTACACCAAGGCCGGCTTCGTCCTCGAAGGCCGCGCCCGCCAGGCCCACCACTGGGACGGCCGCTACTGGGACGTCCTCCACATGGCCGCCCTACGCGACGACTGGCTCAGCACTCACTGACCCACCCGCCGCCTCCGCCGCCGCAGCACCACGGCGGCCACCGCGGCCCCCACCACCACGACCCCGGCGACGACCACCGGGCCGGTGACGTCGCTGCCACCTGACGTGGCCTCGGGCACTGCCGAGGGTTGGCCTGTCGCGTCGGTCTCGTCATCGCTCGGTGGTGCGCCCAACGACTCGGGCCGGTTCGCGAGCGGATTCTCCTTCGGCCCGTTGTCCACCGCCGGATTCGGCTCCAGCGCCTTCTCCGGGGCGACGACCCCATAGCCGTAGTGGACATTGGGCACCACTGTGCCATCCGGCGGGGGAGTCGCCGACTTGATCATTCTGTTGATCACCTGCCCTGCGGACAGATTCGGATACTTGGACCGGATGAGAGCCGCAGTAGCGGAAACGTAGGCAGTGGAGTCGGACGTACCGTTCCCGATCGCATAGCTCGTCGAGGATTTGGCCGAAGCACGGTAGATCTCCACACCAGGTGCGAGGAGCGTGAGTTCGGGACCGGGCTTGGAGCTGCCCCACACCACCCCCTTGGAGTCCGCAGCCCCGACAGCCACCACTCCGGGAAAGGCGGCCGGATAGTTGACGCTCAGGTCCGCGACGCTGTTGCCGGCTCCCCCGACCAGTACAGCGTCCTTCGACACCGCGTATTCCACCGCTTTCCGAGCCTGCGAGTCGAAGTGGAACGGTCCCCCGATGGACATATTGATGACCGTCGCACCGTGGTCCACCGCGAAACGAATCGCCGCCGCCAGATCGTTCTGCTCCGGCATCGGACCGCCATCGCCCGTTCTCACCTTCACCGGCAGAATCTTCGCCTTGGGCGCCAACCCCATCACTCCGGCCTGCGCACCGTGCCCGTGCCCCGCGATCAGGCTCGCCATGCCGGTGCCGTGACCGTCCGTGTCAGTACGACCGTCCGACTTGGTCCCGGAAAAGTCAGCCCCCGGAAGCACCTGCCCAGTCAGGTCCTGGTGGTCCGGATTCACCCCGCTGTCGATCACCGCGACAGTGACACCCTCGCCCTGGCTCACCGGCCAGACCGCCGTCTCAGCCCCGAATGTCTTGAGAGCCCACTGCTGGTCCCTGACCTCATCGGCCGAGACCGCCGGTGTGGCAACGCCCCAGACCAATGCCCCCACCGCCAGGACCGCCGCACCACGCACCAACAACCCGCTCCCCCAACCCCGTTTTCCGACCTGCGCGATGCGAGCAGAACAAATCTCACTTCACCACGGCCGCTTCGCCGGAAGTTCCCCACTGCCCACCACTACTGGGTCACCCCTCAATGGCCGGCCCCGCCGTACGGCGGATGCGGCGCATACGGCCCCCCAGCCACCCGCCGCCTCCGCCGCCGCACCACCAGCCCCGCCACCACCGCGGCCCCCACCACCACGACCCCGGCCGCACCGGCGACCAGCACCGGGCCACTGCCGCCGCTGCCGCCACCGGCCTCGGGCACCACGGGCGCCACGGACGGCGCATCCGACGCATCGCTGTCGTCGTTGGTCGGCGGCGCGCCCTTCGACTCCGGCCGGTTGACCAGCGGGTTCGCCTTCGGCCCGTTGTCCACCGCGGGGTTCGGCTCCAGCGCCTTCGCGGGGTCGAGAAGCCCGTAGCCGTAGTGGTTGTTGGGTACGACCGTCCCGTTGGCGGGAGGCGTGGCCGACTTGATCAACCGGTTGATCACCTGCCCGGCGGACAGGTCCGGATACTTGGACCGGATGAGCGCAGCAGTGGCCGAAACATAGGCAGTGGAATCAGAAGTGCCGTTTCCGGCTCCATAGCTCGTCGAGGATTTGGCGGTGGCGCGGTAGATATCAGCGCCGGGCGCGACGAGCGTGGTTTCCGGCCCGGGCGTGGAACGGTCCCACACGCCCCCATTGGAATCCACCGCTCCCACGGCCACGACCCCAGGGAAGGCAGCGGGGTACCGAACGCCGTCCGGGTCATCACCAGAGTTGCCTACACCCGCGACCAACACGACATCCTTCGAGACCGCGTAGTCGACGGCCTTCCTCAGCTCTGAATCGAGGCGCAAGGACCCTCCCAGGGACACGTTGACGACCCTCGCGCCGTGATCCACTGCGAAACGGATCGCATCCGCGAACCCGGACTGCTGAGGAGTGGAATCATCACCTTCCGTCCCCACCTTCACCGGTAGGATCTTCGCCTTCGGAGCCAACCCCATGACCCCGGCCTGTGATCCGTGGCCGTGCCCCGCGATCAGGCTCGCCATCCCGGTACCGTGGCCGTCACTGTCGGCTCGGCCGTCCGTCTTGCCGCCAGAGAAGTCGGCCCCCGGCAGCACCTGCCCGGTCAGGTCCTGGTGATCTTGATTCACCCCTGTGTCGATCACCCCGACGACGACCCCGTCGCCTTGACTGACCGGCCAGACCTTGGCCTCGGCCCCAAAGGTCTTCAGAGCCCATTGATGGTCCCTGATCTGGTCAGCCGATGCCGATGGTGCAGTGACACTCCAGATCAGCGTCCCAGCGGCAAGGACCGCTGTACCTCGTGCCAACAGGCGGCTCGCCAAACCCGGTCACCCCACTCAACGAGGCATCCCGCAGATCACCGACCTGCGGGATGCGATCAGATCACCCGTCCGCTTGCGGACCGGCCTCATTTCACCACGTTCGGATTGGCCGGCTTGTCCGACGCCCAGGTTTCCTCATCCTCGACAAGGTAGTCCGGCCGCTCGCCGTTCTTCCCTCTCTCCTTCTTTCGATGCTGTGCTGCACTCATCGGCATGCCGGGCGCCATTGCGCCAGAACCACCGGTTCCGAGTTCGACACCGACCCGGTTACGCGCTCCCAGCCCGGATCCGCCTTCCGTGAAGGCCTGCCTGCCTCGCGCTCCGGCGCCAGGAGGCAGCGGCTCACGGACAGCACCGCCGGGCCGGGCAGCTGAGCCGCCCGCCTGCTCGGCTCCGGGCATGGCTCGACCCCCAACACCGGTGCCCGGGTAGACCTTGCCACTGGTAGCTCGGCCCGTACCGGGGCCCGCTCCCTCCGCCGGCGTCGCACCGCCGAGGAACTCCCTGGCACCCATGCCCAACCCGCTCGGCCCAGCCACGCCTGGCGGATTGATCACCGCCTGCCCTCCTCCAGCCGTGATCGGTCCGCTCGTAGGGCCCACGGGTGGCGCAGTGCTCAGACCAGACGTCTGGGTCCCGGAGGTGACCGGACTCGGAATGCTGCCGCTCGGGCGAGACACCGGGGTACCCGAGATACCCGCGTCGGGGTTACGGCTCCTGACAGTCGATGCCTGCGCTGTACCGCCCTTGATCCCCGAATCGGTCAGGGCGGGCGTGCTCCTCGACGCGTAGCGATCCACCGTCGAAGGCGCTGAAACTGTCGATCGCCGCGGCGCCGGCCCACTCGTCACTCGCTGTGATGTTCCCGCAGTCCCGAACGAGGTTCCTGAGATCATCGCTGCCGCCGCCATTGCGGCTCCGCTCTGGTCCTGTGAGCCGACATCGCGTACGTCATCGATCGTTCCCGGCTTCGCCGGAGACTTGGAGCCCGGCAGTGACGGGGCCTTCAAGGCCGGGGTCGCGATGCGGTAGT
Source organism: Kitasatospora sp. NPDC028055 (assembly GCF_040637885.1). Taxonomy (NCBI): domain Bacteria; kingdom Bacillati; phylum Actinomycetota; class Actinomycetes; order Kitasatosporales; family Streptomycetaceae; genus Kitasatospora; species Kitasatospora sp. NPDC028055. The sequence continues at coordinate 54,143 of NZ_JBEZXE010000032.1, forward strand.
GCATGGCGAGGGTCTGCATGACGGCCGCCGCTTCGGCCTTCTTCTGGTCCGTGAGCTGGATGTGGTCGTCCTCGCTGCTGAAGAAGTCCCCGACCTTGTCCTTGAACTGGTCCCAGGTGCCCGGTTCCTCGGGCATGGTGCGCTTGGCCGTCGCCATCGCCTCGGACATGTTGTGCAGCGTGTTGGCCGCGTCGTTGGCGTACGCGGCGGCCTCGTTGATGTTGGCGGCGAGGGTCAGCATCGAGGTGTGGAAGGAGTCGCTGGTGGTGCCCTCCCAGGTGGTGGCCGCCTCGGTGCTCGCGTTGGTGAGGGTCTTGCGGATCTCCTTGAGCGTGGTCGCCGCCTTGCGCCACGGGTCGCCGGCGGCCATCACCGCGCCCGGGTCGAGGGCCTGCGCCATCTTGCGGAGATCGGCATGGCTGTACTTGGTGAAGTCGGTGTAGGTCACGGGTGGTTCACCTCCGGTCGGGCGGTCGGTCAGATGGTGGCGTTGCCGCGCTGGGACGGGACCTGGTTGGCCTGGTAGGCGACCTCGCTGGTGGCCGAGGGAGCGGCCACGGACCAACCGTCGCCGGACAGCTTGAGCTTCGTGCTCACGTGCTGGTCCTGCTCCTCGTAGTTGGTCGCGGTGAGTTCTGCCTTCTTCTGGGCCTGATCGATCGCCTGCTGGAGCTGGTTCAGCACGTCCCGCAGCGCGTCCCGCATGGTGCTGTAGCGGCCGTGGATCTCCGTCGCCTCCGCGAAGGTGCCGAAGGCGGTCTTGCCGATGCCGCTGCGCCCGTGGGTGGTGCTGCCGTTGGCGTCCTTCTCGAACTCCTTCAACAGCAGCCGCACCTGCCCGGCGAACGTGCGCAGTTGCTCGACCTCGACGCGGTAGCCCTGGTTGGCCCCGCCGGTCGAGCCGGTCCCTGTTCCCATTGCGGCGCCCCCCGTGCGTCCGTTCCTGGCCTTCGGGGCCCGGGCCCCGGTGTCTCATGTCTAACACACCGGGTCGGAACCCCGCCCGGTGCACGGTCAGTTCGAGGGCGTCCTGGTGTGCAGGGCTTCGGCGAGGGCGCGGCGGCAGAGGGAGTCGGCGTGCCGGGTGGTCTCGGGTTGCCGGTAGCGGCGGGCGAGGTCGAGGGTGGTGCGGACGGCGGTGTCGAGGCCGATCCGGTGGCCGACGGAGACGTAGACGGGTTTGACGCCGGGCTGGGTGCGCACCGCGCGGCCGACCTCCTCGCCGGTGGCGGGGTCGGTGAGCGGGGTCCAGGAGCCGCGGGCCGCCTCGGGGTCGTGGTGGTCGAAGGTGAAGGGGGTCTTGGCGACGCCGAGGGTGCGCAGTCCGGTGAGGACGCCGAGGTGGCTGGCGAGGCCGAGGCGGCGGGGGTGGGCGAGGCCGTAGCCGTCGCAGACGACGGTGTCGGGGGTGCGGGTGAGGGCGGCCAGCGCGTCGAGGACGGCGGGGAGTTCGCGGAAGGCGAGCAGTCCGGGGACGTACGGGAAGGCGATCCGGCCGACGGCGGTGGCTTCCTCGACGACGTCCAGGGTGTCCCGGTCGAGGAGGACGGCCGCGGCGACGACGAGGTCGTGGTCGTCGTCGTAGGCGACGTCGACTCCGGCGATGAGCCGGCCGGGGGTGCCGTCGTCCTGGGCCCGGACGAGCGGCCGCAGTCGTTCCTGTTCGGCGAGCGCCTGGGCCTCGGTGGTGGGCCAGTCGGCGGGGATGGGCACGGTCGGTTCCCCCGGGTCTGCGTGGTGTCGGACGGGTCCCACCGTACCGAGGGGTGCGGACGACCCCGGGGTGAGCCCGTGCGCCCCCTGTGCCCCCGGCCTCGCGGGCTAGCCTGGTCGTGCCGAACTCCCTTGCCGGGTACGACTTCTGGCACCGGCATCATTCCCGCCCGTTTCCCCCGACGTGCGAAGGACCCCCGCCATGCCACGTCCGTCCGCTGCCCAGCTCTGCCTCGGCTCGTTGACCGTCGTCGCCACCACAGTGGCGCTGCTGGCCGTTTCGGGCGCCGCGGGCGTCCTGGAGGTCGCGGTGCTGGTGGGGTTCGCGCTGGCGCTCGGCACCGTGGTGACGGTGCTCTCGATGTCGGTGTCCGCCCGTTCGGCCGCGGTCGGCGACCGGTCCGGGGCCTCCGCGGCCGCTGCCGGGCGCGAGTACGCCCGGCAGCGCTGATCCGCCGCCGGGCGTCGTCCTGCCGCTTTCGCGGTCAGATCTCGGTGGTGACCACCACGGTCTTCGCGGCCTTGTCGTGGAGGCACTGCCGGTAGGGCTTGTCGACGACGCCGAACAGGCCGTCGATGACCCACCACAGGGCGGCGCAGCAGAGCACCGCCGGGAGGATGAAGACGGCGGCCCGGGTCCACGCAGCGGACTGGGTGGGCGAGTTGCCGTCGATCAGCATGGCGACGCGGATCTTCATGGCCTTCTTGCCGAGGGTCTGGCCGTCCCGGCTGAGCATCAGCGCCTCGTAGACGAGGTAGACGGCGCAGCCGAGCCAGAAGGCCTCGGTGGTGCCCTGGCGGGTGCTGAGGTCGACGAAGGGGCCGATGACGAGGACGCCGATGGCCTGCATCAGGACGTAGTCGATGAGGCGGGCGATGATCCGCTTGGGCCAGGTGCCGATCGGCGGCATGCCGGGGACGGGTCCGCCGCTGGGGGTGCCGTACGGGGCGGAGTCGGGGCCGTGGCCGGACGGGGGCTGGTCGTAGGGCTGCCCGCCGTAGGGGTTCTGACCGGGGGTCGGTCCGCCGTAGCTGCCCTGGTAGGCGCCGGGGCCCTCCCCTGGGGCACCGGACGGGGCGGGGCGTGGCGGTTCGCCGTCCGGCGTGCCGCCGCCCGGGGTGGGGGGCTGCTTGTCGAAGGAGGGCTGACCGCCCCCCTCCGGTTGGGGGCCTGAGGGGTCGTGGGTGCTCATCCCCCGAGTAGAACATCGCGGATTCTCCGCTTTTGGGACATTTTGTCTGTTTTGCTGTCGCGCACCCGGGAGTGGACCGGAGAGTGGACCGGAGGGGACCAGCGGGTGGGCCCGGGACCGCAACGGCCGCCTCAGCTGCGGACCACCCGGGTCCGGGCCGCCCGGTCCTGCCAGCCACGCCGGGCCGGACGGTCGAACATCGGCCAGACCAGGCCGAGCAGCAGCACCGTGCCGAGCTGGCGGACGAGCCACCGCAGCAGCGAGCGGCCGAGGCTCGGTCTGGCCCGTCCACCGGAGGCGCCGGCGTCCACGACCCGGATCCGGGCCAGCCGTTTGCCGAAGGTCTGGCCGGTCCGGGCGATCGGCAGCACCTCGTAGACGAGGCTGACGAACACCAGGATTCCGAGCAGGGCGGCGAGCTTGCCCAGCACCACGTCGTCGACCAGCCAGACCTGCACGTGGCGGCGGGCGAGGGAGCTGGCCATCCTGGCCTGGTCGACCTTCTGCTGGAGGTGGTCGGAGACCGAGCTGCCGAGCGGGATCCCGGCCGCGACGGCGACCACCAGCAGCACCGCGGTGTCCACCACCCGGGCCACCAGCCGCCGCCCCAGCCCGGCGGGCACCGGGGGCGCCGGGGGTGCCGACCGGCGGCGGACGGCGGACTCCCGGGCCGGCCGCGCCACCGGCAACGCGGCGGCGGCAGCGACGGCGGGGACAGGCACGGGCACCGGGACGGGAGCCGGCACCGGCACCGCGGACGCCACCGTACGAACCGGCGCCGCCCCGGGCTCGGCGGCCACCTCGGCCGCCACCTGGGCCGCCTCTTCGACCGCCACCGCGGCGGTCGGCGCCGTCACCTCGCGGACCGGGCCCGTCACGGCGGGCGCGACGGCCACCGCCGCTTCCACGGCAACCGCAGCACGCTCCCCCTCCGCGCGCCCCTCTTCCTCCTCGAGCGCCCCCGGAAGCACCCCCCAGGACACCCAACGCGGCGCCCCGCCGGTCTCCATCAGGCCCCGCTGCGCCCGCGGATCGGCCTGCCAACCCGAGGCACCGGCAGCAGCGGCGGCAGCGGCCTCGGCGGCCCCGCCCACCCCGGGACCCTCCTCCGGCGCGGGCTCGACGGTCCGGAACACCGGCCCGCCGATCACCTCGGCGACCCGCGGCCCGACCACGAAGGACGCCCCGCCCGTGGTCTGGTCCAGGTACACCGGCCCGGTGTCCCCCGCCCCCTGAGCCTCCCGCACGGGCGATACCGGCACGGACGCCGGCACCGGCACGACCACCGGCACCGGCGACTCCGACCGCGCCAGCGGCACCGGCACCACCGGCGGCGGCACCGCCCGCGCGGCCGCGGTGCCAGGGCCGGGGGCGGGGCCGGGGGCGGGGGCGGCCCGCCGGGTGGCGTACCGGGGCGGCTGCAGCACCTCGCCCTCGACGGGGGCAGGCCGGCTGGTGCCCGGCACCCAGGCCGAGCCGCCCCAGTAACGGACGAACCCGGGGATGGACGGGTCGGGGTAGTAGCCGGGCTCGGGTGCGACGGCCGGGTCGCCGTCGGCGGCGAAGGGGCGGTCCGCCATGGGGGTCTTCTCTCCTGTCGGGCCTTGACGAGGGCCGTTGAGGGGCGGGCCTCGGCAGATCCAAAGTCGGCAGATCCAAAGATCGGAACGTGGTCGGAACCGGGTAGGTCCGAGCACAGGGCCACGCCGCCGCCCGCACACGCCCGCGTACGCCCGGGGGCATACGGGGCGCTCGGGGCGTGGGGGCACCACCGAAGGCGGACAGTCGCCGGACAGTCACAAAGGGTAGTACCTCGCCGGAGCCCCGAGGGAAAACCGACGATTCCCCGGACAGCGGAGGCCCGCCCGGGGTAAGGGCCCACCCGGGGCGGGAGCCCGCCCCACCGCCCCACCGCCCCACCGCCCCGCCGCCACGCCCAGCGGCAACGCCCCCACCGCCACACCCCCGCCCCGCCCCGCCCCAAAACTTCCCGAAGAAATCCCGGAAACGCGTGTAAGACCCGGCGCGAACCGCCCTCTCAAAGGTCACAGGGCCCAGAACCGGGCACGAAACCGAAGGCAGAGAGGAAGACGATCATGGACCGCCCCGTCGGCGTCGTGGAGCACGAGCTGGAGCTGAACCTGGTGCTCTCCCCGGAGCACAGCGTCCCCGTCCTGGCCCGGCTGACCTACGGCAGCCACGACCCGTACGCCGTGTACATCACCTTCCACCTGGACACCGGCTCCCCGGTGACCTGGGTGTTCGCCCGCGAGCTGCTGGTCGAGGGCACCTTCCGCCCGTGCGGCCAGGGCGACGTACGGATCTGGCCGACCCGTTCCGGCCGGCGCAGCGTGCTGTGCATGGCGCTGAGCTCCCCGGCCGGGGACGCGCTGCTGGAGGCGCCGCTGCCGGTCGTCGCGGCCTGGCTGGAGCGGGCGCACCGGCTGGTGCCGCCGGGCAGTGAGCTGGCCGCCCTCGACATGGACGGCTCGCTCGCCGAGCTGCTCGCGTAGGCGTGCGGGAGGTACGGGACGGGCGAGGCGTACGGGTCGTGCGCCGCAGCGTGCACTGGACCGTCCAGCAGCACCGGCACAGCAGCGACGGCGCCCCCGTCGGCTCAGCGGGCCGCGGGGGCCTGCTGACGACCGCGGGTGGCGTCCGGGCCGCCGCCGCCGTCGCGCTGTCCGGGCAGCCGGACCAGCGGGGCGCCGGCGGAGCGCCGGCGTGCCCTTATCCGGATGGCGGCGGCGAGCAGGAAGCAGAGGCCGACCCACGGATAGATCGAGGTCGGCAGCTGGCTCAGCGGTGACATGTGGAGCACGGCCGCGCCGACCGGCTTGGCGGCCCACATCGCGAAGGACAGGAAGGCCAGCAGGGTGGCCCAGAACGCGGCCCGCCAGCGCAGTCGGCGCACGCCGGCCGGGCGGGCGCGCTCGACGGAGGCCTCGGCGGCGAGCAGCACGAGCACCGGCACGCACCAGACCCAGTGGTGGGTCCAGCTGATCGGCGAGATCAGCACGGCCGTGACGGCGGTGACGCAGAAGCCCCAGGCCTCGGCCCGGGGCAGCCAGCGGCCGCTGCGGACGGCCCAGGCGGCGACGGCGAGGCCGGCCACCGCGGCCAGGCCCGCCCCGAGGGTGGCGAGGAAGCCGGGGTCGGCGCTGTGCAGCAGGCGGGCGAAGGCGCCGCGCAGCGACTGATTGTCGACGATCTCGGTCTTGCCGACCCGGGAGGAGTCGTAGAGGTACTTGGTCCAGAAGCCCCAGGTGGCGTCGGGGAGGAAGAGCGCGCCGATCAGGAAGGTGCCGAGGAAGGTGAGGGCGGCGGTGAAGGCGGCCCGGACCCGGCCGGTGACCAGCAGGTAGACGGCGAACAGGCCGGGGGTGAGCTTGAGGCCGGCGGCGATGCCGATCGCGATGCCCTTGCTGCGGTGGGCGTCGGACCGGGTGAGGTCCCAGAGGATCAGGCAGCCGAGCGCGAGGTTGATCTGGCCGTACCGGAGCGTGGTGAAGACGGGTTCGAGCCAGACGCCGAGGCCGGTGATCAGGACCACGCCGATCGGCCGGAGTTCGCGGCGCGGCCAGCCGACCAGCTTGAAGGACAGGTGGGCCATCAGCGCGAGCAGCCCGAGGTTGCCGAGAGTGATCACCACGCGGAGGACGGGGATCGGCAGCCAGGTGGTCGGGACGAACAGCATGGCCGCGAACGGGGGGTACGTCGCGGGGAGGTTCCACTCGGTGACGCGCAGCGCGTAGAGGTCGGTGCCGTTGGCGACGGCGGCACCCTCGGCCCGGTAGACGATCATGTCGACCATCGAGGTGTGGACGAAGTGGCGGACCACTGCGTACACGACCAGCGACAGCAGTGCCACGGACGAGGCGATCAGCATCGGGCGGCGGGGGGCCTCACGCAGTGCGCGCACGGGGGCACCGAGCGCGACGCGCAGCCGGTCGGACAGGGGAACGGGCGACGGGGCGGGTACCGTCCGCACCGGGCTGCGCTCGTCTTGCACCGCTGTCACTGTCCACTCCGTCCACCGCTCGGCCAACCAGCGACGATACCGGATGCGACCCATCCCGTCCTGGGCGCGATCAACTACTCACAGTGACGAAAGGGCCCCGGCCGACCGTGCTCGGCTGCGGGCTGAGCACGGGCGTCCGGGGCGGTCCAGGGCGCCGGACCCGGGCAGGGGGCCGGACCCGGGCTGGGGGCCGGACCCGGGCTGGGGGCCGGCCCCGAACTGGGGGCCGGACCCGGACTGAGGGCCTCAGCCGGTGTAGCGGCCGAGGGCCCGGGTGAAGTCCAGCGGCTGCTGGACGATGCTGCTGCAACTGGCGTCCGCGGAGGCCTTGGCGCCGCCGGCGCAGGCCTTGTCCCGGGTGCCGGACCACATGGCCAGCCAGGCGAGGTGCTTGCCGGCCGCGAAGTCGGCCAGCTGCTCGGCGTCGGCCACCGTGAACACCTCGCTGGCGACGTCGTTCACGCCGATCATCGGGGTGACCGCGACCTTGCGCCAGGCGGCCGCGTCGTCGAGCCCCAGCACGCTCTTGACCTGGGCCTGGGTGGCGGTGGCCGCGGCGATCGCGTACGTGCCCATCCGCCCCTGCGGGTCGGGGGCGACGCCGTCGCCGAAGTCCATGGCCATGATGTTGACGGCACCGACCGCGACACCGGCGGCCTTGGCACCGGCGACCAGGTCGACGCCGTCCTGGGTCAGGCCGGAGGGCAGTGCGGGCAGGGTGAAGGAGACATCGAGCGGCCTGCCCTTCGCGGCGGCCTCGCGCTGGAGCTGGGCGACGGCCTGGGCCCGCCGGGTGTTGGCGGCGGTGTCGGCGATCGCGCCACCCTCCACGTCGAAGTCGAGCCGGGTCACGCCGTACGCGTCGATCACCGTGCGGTACGCGGCGGCCAGGTCGGCGGTGGAGCTGCAGGCGAGGGCCAGTTCGCTGCCGTTGGCGCCGCCGAAGGAGACCCGGACGTCGCCGCCGATCGCGCGCAGGGCCCCGATCTGGGCGGCCACCGCGTCGGCGGACAGGTCGCTGACCCCGCCCCACTTGGGCACGCAGCCGCCGCCGGAGACCACGAAGGCGAGGTTGAACCGCTTCACCCCGGTGGCCTTGGCGGTGGCGACCAGGTCGTAGGGCGGGTAGAGCGAGGTGTCGACGTACGGGGCGAAGCCGCCCCCGGCGCCGGCCGGGGGTACCGGCACACCGGTCGCCGTGGGGGTGGCGGTCGGGGTGGCGGTCGGGGTCGGCTTCGCGGTGGCGGTCGGGCTCGGCTTCCCGGTGGCGGTGGCCGTGGCCGAGGCGGTCGCGGTGGGCGAGGCCGGACCGGTGGGCGAGGGCGTGGGGGTGCTGGTCGGACGCCCGGAGGGGGTGGGCGCGGGGCCCTCACCGGCCTTGCAGGAGGCGTTGTCGATCAGGCAGTTCCCGGGCTCGGCCTGCGCCGCGCCGGCGCCCTGGGCGACGAAGCCGACCACCACGCTCTTCCCCGGGTCCAGCCGCCTGCTCCAGGCCTCCGGCCGCACGGTGACGTGCTGCCCGGCGGCGGTGAAGGTGGCGTTCCAGAGCGAGTCGATCTTCGCGCCGGCCGGCAGGTCGAAGCTCAGCGTCCAGTCCTCGATCGGGTCGGCGGCCGGGTTGGTCACCAGGTACTGGCCGGTGTAACCGGCGTCCCAGCTGCTGGTCCGGCTGAACACGGCGCCAAGCGGGGCGGCACTGGCCGAGGAGGCGAGCACCACGGTCCCGCCCGCGACCAGGACGGCGGCGGCCGCCGAGGCCCCGATGATCGTCCCCTTACGGCTTCGCCTGCGGCGGCCGGAACGGCGGGTGGGTCGGGTGGTCATGCGCGTTACCTCCGCGGGTGCCTGCGGTCGGCACCGTTCGCCGGTGCCTGCGGTCGGCCGCCGTCCGGACGGGCCGCGCACGGGTGCGCGGGGACGTCCCGGGCGGCCGGCCCGGCTCGGTCGGGTGACCGGCGCGACCGACGCTAGCCGCGCCCGAGGGCCGGAAGCCGTGGGCTGAGCGAGGGGTGAAGGTCCCTTAGGCCGCAGTTAAGGAAGAGGCCCGCCCAAGGAAGAGGCCGGCCGAGCGGCGGGCCACAGGGCGCAGCCCGTACGACCCTCCCGCCCCACTCACCGTCACTTCGGGAACAGCGCACCCCGGGTCCGCCGCCGGCCGGCCCGGGTGGTCGGGGCCTCCGTCGGGCGGGTGCGCAGCCGCAGCCTGGTCTCCGCGCCGCCGAGCACGGCGGAGCGGCCGAGTGCCAGGTCCCCGCCGGTGGACTCGGCGAGCTTGCGCACGATGTCCAGCCCGAGGCCGGTGGAGCCCTCGCCGCCGTGGCCCTCGCCGCGCTTGAGGGCGGCGGCCGGGTCGCTGTAGCCGGGCCCGGCGTCGCCGATCAGCACGATCACGGAGGAGTCGGTGGCCAGGACGTCCACCGAGAAGGCGGTGCCGACGGCGGTGTGCCGGAAGACGTTGCCGAGCAGGGCGTCGACCGCGGCGGCCAGGTCGCCGCGCTGGACGGGGACGGGTGCGGCGCGTTCGGCACCGGCCAGTTGCCAGCGGCGGCCCTCGTCCTCGGCCAGCGCGGACCAGAAGCCGACCCGTTCGCGGATCACCTCGGCGGCGTCGCAGCCGACCGCGACGGCGGGCGCGTCCTCGGGGGCGCGGCGGGCGGAGCGGATGATCTGGTCGACCTCGCGCTCCAGTTGGGCCACCGCGTGCCGGGTGGCGTCGGCCGCGTCGCCGTCGCCGAGGGAGGCGGCGTTGAGTCGCAGCACGGTCAGCGGGGTGCGCAGCCGGTGCGACAGGTCGGCGGCCAACTCGCGCTCGGCTGCCAGGAGTTGGACGACGCGGTCGGCCATGGCGTTGAACGCGTGGGCGGCCTCGCGGAGTTCCTCCGGGCTGCCGTCGACCTGCTTGCCCGTCACCGGGACGCGCACCGCGAGGTCCCCGGCGCCCAACGAGCGGGCGGCGGCGGCGAGTCGGCGGGCGGAGGCCACGATCCGGCCGCCCATCCGGTCGGCGACCAGCACCGAGAGGGCGACCAGGCCGAGCGCGACGGCGGAGAGCACCAGCCAGGCGGTGGAGACTCCCCGGGTGAGGTCGCTCTCGGCGACGAACACCTCGACCACGGCGGTCCGCCCGGTGTCCACCGCGACCGGCTGGAGCAGCGCGTAGCCGCCGGGCACCGCGACGGTGAAGGCCCGGCCCTGGCCACCGGCCGTGGCCACGTCCGCCGCGGCGGCGCGCCCCTCCCCGATGGTCGGCCCGTCGGGCCCACCGGACGCCCCGGCCCCACCGGACCCCGCAGGCGCCCCGGCTCCACCGGCCCCCGCGGACTCCCGGGCCCCACCGGCCTCCGCAGGCGCCCCGGCCCCGCCCGGGGCCCAGGACTCCCCCGGGGGCACCGGCAGGTGCACCGCCATCCGGCTCTGGCCCCCCGCGTCGGTGCTGGCCAGCGCGCGGTTGATGGCGTCCTGGTCGGTGGTGATCGCCAGGGCCGGCCCGAGTGCCGCAGCCTGTCGCTCGGCGGCGGTGAACGCCCGGTCCCGGGCGGTCTGTTGGACCATCAGGCCGAGCGGGATGAGGAAGGCCAGCGCGACCATGGTGGTCCCGGCCACGGCGGCCTTGATCAGGGCCCAGCGCAGCGAGTGGGTGAACCGCTTCATGTCCGGTGCTCCGCAGTGCCCGCCGGGTCCGCCGGGTCCGCAGTGCCCCCAGCACCGGCAGTGCCCCCAGCACTGGCGGTGCCCCCAGCGCCCCCAGTGCCCGCGACCGCCTCCAGCCGGACCCCGACGCCCCGGACGGTGTGCAGGTAGCGGGGGTTGGAGGCGGTCTCGCCGAGCTTGCGCCGCAGCCAGGAGAGGTGGACGTCGATGGTCTGGTCGCCGCCGTAGGTCTGCTGCCAGACCTCGGCGAGGATCTCCTTGCGCGGCACGACCACCCCGGGCCGGGCGGCCAGGAAGGCCAGCAGGTCGAACTCGCGCCGGGTCAGGTCGAGCAGCCGCCCGTCCAGGACGGCCTCGCGCCGCTGGAGGTCGATGGCCAGTCCGCCGACCCGCAGCACCTGGGCGACGGGGGCGGCGCCGCCGCCGAGCCGGCGCAGCACGGCGGCCATCCGGGCGCTCAGGTGTTCCCCGGAGAAAGGTTTCACCAGGTAGTCGTCGGCACCGTCGTTGAGCAGTCGGACGATCTCGGCCTCGTCGTCCCGCGCGGTCGAGATGATCACCGGGACGTTGGTCAGTCCCCGGATCATCTTGAGCGCCTCGCTGCCGTCCAGGTCGGGCAGGCCCAGGTCCAGGATCACCAGGTCGCAGCCGACCTGGGCGACCTCCCGCAGCGCCTCCAGGGCCGTGCCCACACTGCGGACCGCGTGACCGGTGTCGGTCAGGTGGCGGATGAGCGCGGAACGTACGAAGGGGTCGTCCTCGACCACGAGCACTGTTGCCATGGCCCTGCACGGTACGCCATCGGCAGGCAGTGGTCTGTACCTCGGGGGCGGCTCCGCACGGCCTCCGGACAGTGTGCAACTCCCCTGCCGAACACCGGGGGTACCCGTCACCACCTGCCCGGAAGTACGGCAGGATGTGCGGACGATGCGGAACGGACTGGTACAGCTCTGCGCCTGGGCGGCGGCCACCGGGGCGGCGGTGGCGCTGTCCTGGCTCGGCGTGCACGCCGTGCTCGGCGGAGCCGCGTCCGAGCGGCCCACCGCACTGCCGCTGCCCTCCCCGAAGGCCGGGAGCACTCCGTACGGAGCGAGCGCCACCCCCGGCCGGACGCCGGCCGAGGACGTACCGTCCTCGCCCGCCTCCCCGTCGGCCTCCCCGACCGCGAGCACGGCCGCCACCGCCGCGCACGCCCCGGTCACCACCGCGGCCGCCCCGCCGACCAGGAAGCCCGTGCCCGCCGCCACCACCCCGACGTCGACGGTGAAGAGCTACCCGGTCCCCGGCGGCCGGGTCGCCCTGGACATCCGCGCCGACCGGGCCTCGCTGGTCTCCGCCACCCCGGACCCGGGCTGGCAGATGCAGGTCTGGAACGGCGACCAGTGGATGCGGGTGGACTTCACCAAGGACAACCAGGCCAACTCGGTCTTCGTCTACTGGAACGGCCACCCGCCGGTCGTGGAGACGGCGATCCGCTGACCCGCCGCCACACCCGCCACACCCGCTGCCCCTCCGGCCCCCGCGACCGCCCCGGTCACCACCCGGCGAAGGCCTGGTACCCCGGCAGGTACGGCCCCGCGTACCCCGACCGGTCGACCAGGGTGTGCCGGGAGCCGCCCGGCACCGCGATGGTGGCCAGCACCACCGAGCCGTACCGGTCCCGCACCTCGTACGGTTCGGCCAGCGACAGCGCGCCCCGGTCCACGGCGTAGTCGTACGCGTAGGGGACGTCCGGCACGCCGACCGCGAGGTCCAGCACCCCGTCCCCGTAGCGCTCCAGGTGTGCCGCCAGCTCCCGGCCGCGCGAGCCGATCACCTGCACCGGCGAGGTGAGCACGATCCGCGTCCCGGGCCCGGCCAGCACGTAGGAGACCGCCTCCGGATCGCCGGTCCCCGGCCCGGCGTACGCCGTACAGCGCAGCCCGAGCGCCGCCTGGTAGCGGCGGGCCGCCCGCTCGGCGTCGCCGACCACGAACACCACCGCGTCGGCGCGGCCGGGCGGCAGCGGGCCGGGGTCCTCCGCTCCCCCGGCCGGGCCCGCGGCGAGCAGGACGGATTCGGCGGCGGTGTCGGTCATGACGGCCCTCCCGGTAGGCGTACGGACCACCCGGCACCCGGGGTGGGGCCCGGAGCACGGGATCGTGGCTGGAGGGTGGCGCCGGGCCGACCTACGCGCAACTGTTCCGTTTCCTCCTGGTCAAGCTGCGCCCCGGAGCGGGAGAATCGGCGGCACCGCTGTACAGAATGCCCACCGGAGGACCGAGCCGCGATGCCCCCCGCCCACTCCCCGAGCGCCCCGGGCTCCCCCGACCCCGACCCGTCCACCCCCCAGGGCGCCCCCGCAACCCCGGCCAGCAGCGGCGGCGGCAACGACACCATCGACGCGCTGGACGGCCGGCTGATCCGGCTGCTCGCCGAGGAGCCCCGGATCGGCGTGCTGGAGTGCTCGCGCCGGCTCCAGGTCGCCCGGGGCACCGTGCAGGCCCGGCTGGACCGGTTGCAGGCCAAGGGGGTGATCAGCGGGTTCGGCCCGGAGGTGGACCCGGCCGCGATCGGCTACCCGGTGACGGCCTTCGCCACCCTGGAGATCTCCCAGGGCCAGGGCGCGGACGTGCGGGCGCACCTGGCGCGGGTGCCGGAGGTGCTGGAACTGCACACGATCACCGGGATCGGCGACATGCTGGTGCGGATCGTGGCCCGCTCCAACGCGGACCTCCAGCGGGTGATCGACCGGGTGGTGGGCTTCGACGGGATCGTCCGCTCCTCCACCGCGATCGTGCTGGAGAACCCGGTGCCGTACCGGATCCTGCCCCTGGTGGACCAGGCGGCCGCCGAGTAGCCCGAGGCCCGCCCAGCAGCCGAAAGCGCCCAACAGCTAGGCCCGCTCAGCACTTGGGCCCGCCCAGCAGCCGGGAACGCTCAGCAGCTGGGAACGCTGCCGCCGCTCTTCAACGCCTCCAGCGCCTGCACCGACTCGGCGAGCGTGCCCACCGGCACCAGCCGCAGCGTCTTGGGGGTGTTCACCTTGGCGTCCGTGCACTCCTCCTTGGGCAGCAGGAACACCGTGGCGCCGTCCCGGGCCGCCGCCTGGGTCTTCAACGGGACGCCGCCGACCGGGCCGACGGTGCCGTCGTCGGCGATGGTGCCGGTGCCCGCGATCCTGAGCCCACCGGTGAGGTCGCCGCCCTTGCCGTCACCGGCGAGCTTGTCGACGATGCCCAGCGCCAGCATCTGTCCGGCGCTGGGGCCGCCCACGTCGCCCAGGTCGACCTTGACCTTCACCTGGGCCGGCGAGAGGTGGAGGTAGCCGAGCGCGGCCGCGGTGGCGCTGTCCTGGGACTCGGCCATCTGCTGGGCGGTCACCTGCTCCGCCTTGGCCGGGTCGCTCTGCGGGTACACCGTCTCGGTCGGCCGGACGGCCTCGTCCTGGTCGAACCAGGCCCGCAGCCCCCGCCAGAACGTGGTCCGCTGCCCCGGGTTGGTGGCCGAGATGGTGACCATCCGAAGCTCACCGTCGGTGCTGCGCAGCGGCGCCCCGGTGATGGTGAGCACCGGCCGGCCCTGGTAGGTGCCCAGGGTGTCCGCGGTCAGGCCCGGCCAGGTGACGGTGTACGGCAGCGGGACGAAGGCCGCCACGCCGAACAGCGCGGCGACCAGCACCCCGCAGAGCGCGAGCGCGCGGGTCCGCGGGGACGGGAGGGCCTTGGGCAGCTTGGTGTCGGACACAAGGGGAATCCAAACACACCCGACACCCCGCGCGAGCGCTACCGCAGGGCGTCGGCCACCTCGGTGGCCGCCTCCACCACCCGGGGGCCGACCCGTTCGGGCACCAGCCCGTTGAGCATCACCACGCCGACGCTGCCCTCGATGCCGCTCAGCCCGAGCAGCGCGGCGGCGGCCCCGCTGGCCCCGGACTGCTCCTCCGCACGGGTGATGACGAAGCCCTGTTCGGGCCGGCGCTGGCTGGGGAAGGTGCGGGCCTCCAGGATCGCCCGGCCGGCCGCGCTCTCGCCGAGCGGGTGGCGCAGGCCGGTGCGGTAGGCGACGTGGAAGTCGGTCCAGCTGGGCTCGACGACGGCGACGGCCAGGGCCTCGTTGCCGTCCACCAGGGTCAGGTGGGCGGTGGCGCCGAGGTCCTCGGCGAGGCTGCGCAGGGCGGGCAGTGCGGCCTCGCGCAGCAGCGGGTGCACCCGGTGGGCCAGCCGCAGCACGCCGAGGCCGACCCGGGCCCGACCGCCGATGTCGCGGCGGACCAGGCCGTGCTGCTCCAGGGTGGCGAGGAGCCGGTAGACCACGGTGCGGTTGACGGCGAGCCGGGCGGCCAGCTCGGTGACGGTGAGCCCGCGCTCGGAGTCGGCGAGGAGCTTGAGGACGCGGACGCCGCGGTCCAAGGTCTGGGAGGTCTCTGCTGTCACGACGGGCAGTCCTTTCCGCGGCGCTCGCGGGGCGTGCGGCGCCGGGCCAGAAGGTCGGTGTCGCGCGCAGGTGGGGGTGGCCGCGCTCGGGCCGTGCGGCGTCGTCCCTGACGACCGCACGGTCCTGCGGAGCCCGTCCCGCGGGGGTTGCCCGGCGGAAGAGCGTGGGGGAAAGGTAGTGAAGTAATTCCCGCGGCGGAAGTGGTTGTCCAAAATTCGGTCGTGATCGGCATCACCGCCGCCGGGAATTCCGGACAAATCATGCCGATCCACCGGCCCGACCAGGGCGCCAGTTCGACCCCGGTCCGATGTCCGGACACCCCGGAGGCGGCGGGTCCGGGCCCGCAAAGCCCCCGGCGGCCCGGATCCGCCTGCCGGACCGTTACTTCGCCCACTCCCGGATCTTGGCGATCCGCGCCTTCAACTGGTTGGCGGTGGCCTGCGCGGTCAGCGGCCCGCCGCACTGGCGGCGCAGCTCGTTGTGGACGGTGCCGTGCGGCTGGTTGGTGCGGTGGTGCCAGGCGGCGACCAGCGCGTTCAGCTCCTTGCGCAGCTCGCGCAGCTCCTGGTGGGTGACCACCGGCCGCTGCTCGGCCGGGAGCTCCAGCAGGTCGGCCTCCTCGGCGGGCTTGGTCTTGCTGCGCTGGATCTGCCGGTGCTGGCGCTTCTGCAGCAGCATCTGCACCTGGTCCGGCTCCAGCAGGCCCGGGATGCCGAGGTAGTCCTCCTCCTCCTCGCTCCCCGGGTGGGCCTGCATGCCGAACTCCATGGCGTTGTACAGGACCCGGTCGAAGACCGCCTCGGAGCCCAGCGCCTCGTAGGAGAACTCCTCGCCGCCCGCGCCGTCCGGCCCGTCGTTGGCGCGCTCGGCCTCGGCGAGCAGCCGGTCCTCCTCGTCGAAGAGGCCGTCGCCCTCCTTCTTCGGCCGGTCCAGCACGTGGTCGCGCTGGAGCTCCATCTCGTTGGCGAAGCCCAGCAGCATCGGGATGGTCGGCAGGAACACCGAGGCGGTCTCGCCACGCTTGCGGGCGCGCACGAAGCGGCCGACGGCCTGGGCGAAGAACAGCGGGGTGGAGATCGAGGTGGCGTACACCCCGACGCACAGCCGGGGCACGTCCACGCCCTCGGACACCATGCGGACCGCGACCATCCAGCGCGAGGTGCCCGCCGCGAAGTCGGAGATCCGCTGCGAGGCCTCGGCCTCGTCGGAGAGCACCAGGGTGACCTTCTCGCCACTGATCTCGCGCAGCATCTTGGCGTAGGCGCGGGCCACGTTCTGGTCGGTGGCGATCACCAGTCCGCCGGCGTCCGGGATCGCCTTGCGGACCTCGGTGAGCCGGCGGTCGGCGGCCTGGAGGACGGAGGGGATCCACTCGCCCTGCGGGGACAGCGCGGTGCGCCAGGCCTGGGCGATCAGGTCCTTGGTCATCGGCTCGCCGAGCCGGGCCTCCAGCTCGTCCCCGGACTTGGTGCGCCAGCGCATGTTGCCGCTGTAGCTGAGGAAGATCACCGGGCGGACGACGTGGTCGGCGAGCGCGTGCCCGTAGCCGTAGGTGTAGTCGGCGATGGACTTGCGGATGCCGTCGCTGCCCGCGTCGTAGGCCACGAAGGGGATCGGGTTGGTGTCCGAGCGGAACGGCGTCCCGGTCAGCGCCAGTCGGCGGGTGGCCGGCTCGAAGGCCTCGAAGCAGGCCTCGCCCCAGGACTTGGAGTCACCGGCGTGGTGGATCTCGTCCATGATCACGAGGGTCTTGCGGGCCTCGGTCCGGTTCCGGTGCAGCATCGGGTTGACCCCGACGCCCGCGTAGGTGACCACGATGCCGTGGTAGTCCCGGGAGAGCGGGCCGGAGGAGTACGCCGGGTCCAGCCGGATGCCTATCCGCGCGGCGGCCTCGGCCCACTGCTTCTTCAGGTGCTCGGTCGGGGCGACGACGGTCACCTGCTGCACCAGGTGGTTGTGCAGCAGGTACGAGGCCAGGGTGAGGGCGAAGGTGGTCTTGCCGGCGCCCGGGGTGGCGACCGCGAGGAAGTCCCGCGGCTGGGTCTCGATGTACTTGTCCAGCGCACCCTGCTGCCAGGCCCGCAGCTTGCCCGCGGTGCCCCAGGGGGCACGACCGGGGAAGGCCGGGGAGAGGTGGTGCGAGGCGGCGGGCGCGGCGTGGCCGACGGCCCGGGCGGGCTCCTGCTGCTCCGGTGCGTCGGAGAACAGCGGCATCGAGGAGGCGGCGGCAGTACTCACGGTCTCCGAGGGGGGATCATCGCAGGTCAGAGGCGGTTTTGCGGCCCCGTCCCGCGGTCGGGCGGCGATCGGACAACCCGCCCAGCCTACCGGCCCGGCGCCGCTCGGACCTCCAGGACGGGCTTCGCGCCGGGCCCGGACGGCCGGAAATCGATGTGACGCAGGTCACGTGGATTCACTCGTGGAACCGGGTAATCCCCACCGTCCCCGGCACTCTCACCAGGGTGAGGCCGCCCCAACCCCACCTGCCGTCGGGCGGCCCGCGCCGAACGAAGGGACCCACCCCTTGTACTCCGCCGTCGAAGAGACCGTCCAGGCCCGTCTGATCCTCTCCCCGCAGCGTTCCGCCCGGCTGCGCGTGGTCCTGTCGTACCTGCCGGAGGACCCGTACGCGGTCCGGATGGCCTTCCCGGCCGAGTTCTCGCTGGACGGGCCCGCGGACGAGCGGGCCGGCGAGGACATCGTCTGGGTGTTCGCCCGTCAGCTGCTCTCGGCCGGCCTGGAGCTGCCGGCCGGCGTCGGCGACGTCCACGTCCGCCCCACCCTCGACCGGCGCACCATGGTCGAGCTGCGGGCCCCGGAGGGCACCGCGCTGCTCCGGTTCGACACCGGGGACCTGCGCCGGTTCCTGTGGCGCAGCCGCCTGCTCGTCCCGGAGGGCGAGGAGCACCTGCACCTGGACGCCGACCGCGCCCTCGCCCAGCTGCTCGGCTGACGGCCGTTCGCCCGCTCGCCTCCGGGGCGGGTGGTTCAGCCGTTCAGCCGGTTCAGCCGGACTCCTTGCGCATCACCCGGTTCAGCCGGACAGCTTGCGCATCAGCCGGACCCCCTGCGCCGCCGTGAGGTGCGGCAGATAGGCCTTGCCGATCGCCCTGGTGATGCCGGGCAGCGCGGCCGGGTCGGGGTACGCCATGTACATCGGCCGGTACTCCGGCTGGAACTTCGCCTTGAACGCCAGCAGCGAGCGGAAGCCGTACACCGGCTCCAGCACCCGGCCCATCCAGTCCAGCATCCGCTGCAGACCGGCGGGCTCCTCGTCCTGCCGGGCGCGGGCCAGCGGTGCCCCCGACAGCGAGAGGAAGCGGGCGCCCTCGCCCTTGAAGCCGAGCGCGGCCGAGGCGATCAGGAACTCGCTCACGCCGCGGAAGCCGTCCGAGCGCCGCCGCATGAAGTCGAGCGTCCAGCCGACCGGCACACCGTCCTCGTACACCGGCATCCAGCTGGTGACCCCGTGCACCACCCGGTCCTGGTCCACCGCGACCAGCACCCGCACGTCCGGGTCGTCCAGCTCCTCCAGACCGCCGAGCGTGAAGCCCATCTCGGGCAGGCCCTTCTCGGAGACCCACTCCTCGGAGATGGCCCGGATCTGGTCGCGCAGCGCGAGCGGCGCCTCCTGGTAGGTCCACCACTGCGCGGTGATGCCCTGCTTGCCGGCCTTGTTCAGGGCGGTGCGGATGTCCTGCCACTTGCGGCCGGTGAAGGCCAGCTCCGGCAGCGGCACCACGGTGTCCTCGGCGACCTGCACCGAGCGCCAGCCCAGCTGCGCGGCCGCCGCCCTGGTCTCGGCGCAGACGCTGTAGAAGCACGGCGTCCAGCCGCGGGCGTCGCAGTAGCGGGCGAATCCGGCCACCGCCCGGGCCCGCTCCTCCGGGGCGCCGAACGGGTCGCCGGTGGTCAGCGCCACGGTGCCGATCACCCGGTAGGCGACGGCCGCGCGGCCCCGCTCGTCGAACCAGTAGTGGTTGCCCTCCCAGGTGGTGATGAAGGACAGCGTCCCGCCGCCGTGCTCGGCGAGCAGCGCCCGGGCCCGGGCGGCCGCCGCCGTGTCGGTGCGCAGCACCGGACGGCGGAACGCCGACAGCAGCGCGAGCAGCGCGACCACCCAGAACGCCAGTCCGCAGTACGTCTCCAGGAACAGCGCCATCGGGCCGACGGCTATCGGGTAGTCCGGCAGCAGGTCGTTGTACGCGGGCGGCAGGAACTGGGCGGGCAGCCCGTTCACCAGCCCGCGCACGCCCGCCCCCGGCTCGAACTGCCCGGCCACCAGCCGCCCGAGGCCCACGTACGCGGCCGCCGCCACCAGCGCCGCCCCGCCGACCACGGCGGCCAGTCGGCGCACCGCCCGGCCGGCCAGCCGCAGCCGGAACCGCTGCCGGGTGGCCAGCAGCAGGACGGTGGTCAGCAGCGGCAGCAGCATCGCCTCGACGAAGTACTGCACCGCGTCCCCGTCGACCGGCCCGGCCTCGAAGTACAGCCAGGCCAGCAGCGCGGCCCAGAGCACCTCGGTGACGACGCTGATCCGCCAGGCGAACCGCAGGCCCCGGCGCAGCCCCTCGGCGAGCACCAGCAGCAGGGCCGGGAAGAGCGCTGCCATCAGCCGGGCGGGGGTGTCGAAGATCCGCTCGACGGCGTGCGCCCGGGCGCAGTCGTGCGCCGAGGCGGCGCAGAAGTCGGCCACCTCCTCGGGGCTGAGCCGGTGCGAGAGGTACAGCTCGGAGAAGGTGTTGAACGGCCCGCTGGCGTTGTCGTACAGCGAGGCGATCAGGGGCCCGCAGGCGGCGGCGACCAGGCAGAGCGCGACCAGCACCCGGGTCTCGCCGTGCGAGGAGCGGTGGGCGCGCAGGTACGGCCGGCCGCGGCTGAGCAGGGCGCCCAGGCCGAGGCCGAACAGCGCGCCGGCGCAGCGCTGGACGCTCTGCAGGTGCCCCACGTACAGGGTCATGACCAGCGGGACGAGCAGCACCAGCAGGTGCAGCCGGCGGCGCCAGAGCACGGTGAGCCGGTAGCCGAGCACCCCGGCCACGGCGAACAGGCCGACGGCGGGCCCGACCGAGGTCTGGTCGGCCACCGAGGCGGTCCACTGCTCCCCGGCCGAGGAGCCGAAGGCGACCAGCCCGGTGCCCAGCAGGGTGCCGGCCACCTGTCCGCCGACCAGCAGCGCGAGGGTGCGCAGCCGGCCGAACCGGCGCTCGGCGGCCGGGCCGACCAGGAGCAGCAGCAGGCTGGTGAAGACGTACGAGCCGATGCCCGTGGAGAAGAGGAGCGAGCTGGCCGGCGTCCACCAGCGGCCCTCGCCGAGGGTGGGCAGGCCGACGCCGACCCGGGCGAGCAGCCGCCCGGACGGCCCGCCGGACAGGCTGCCGGTCGCCGCGCCGAGGGCCCAGAGCCCGGCCAGCAGCGCCAGGGTCAGCGGCGCCGAGCGCAGCCGGTCGCCGAGCACCCGGACGGCCCGGCGGATCCGCTGCGGCCCGGCCTCCGGCGTCGGGGTGACCGGGGCCAGGTGGGCGTCCTGCGGCTGCGCGCCCTGCGCGTCCCGCCCCTCCGCGCGCTCCCGCCCCCTGGCGGTGCGCGCCGCCGTCCCGATCACCGGGTCAGGCCGGTCTGCTGGGCCAGCCACGGTATCTGCCGGACGATGCCCGGGCGGAAGACGACCCAGCCGTGACCTCCCGGCATGAGCTCGAACTTCGCCTTCATACCGGCCTCCTGGGCGAGCTGGTAGACCTTCTCCATCTGCGGTCTGAACTCCCCGTCGTGTTCGCCGACGACCAGCGCGACGCTGGTGTCCGGGAACTTCCGGCGGGCCATCACATGGGCGGGGTCGACCGCCTCGAACTTCTTCCCGTCGCCGCCGAAGGCCGCCTTGACGGTCTCCTCGCGGGTGCCCAGGGTGGGCTCCTCCTGCCCGGACATGTCGAGCACGGTGCCGTACACGTCGGGCGCGTTGACCCCGAGCTGGAGGGCGCAGGTGCCGCCCATCGAGGCGCCGCCGATCGCCCAGGCCTTCGGGCCGGTGGCGGCCTGGAGGTTCTGCTGGACCCACCGGGGGACGTCCACCGCGAGGTAGGTCTGCACCTTGGCGATCTTCGAGTCCAGGCAGAGCGTGTTGGCCCAGGTCGAGCCGAGCTGGTCGGGCATCACGACGATCGGCGCCAGGCCGTGGTGCTCGGCCGCGAACGCGTCCATCGCCGCGTTGATCTGCCCGGAGAGCACCCAGTCCCCGGGCTGCCCGGGCTGGCCGGGGAGCATCACGACCACGGGCAGCAGCGGCCGCGGGGTGGCCTGGTAGGCGGGCGGGAGGTAGACGTACGCGTCCCGGGCCTTGAAGCCGGACCGCAGGCCCGGGATCGGGACCACCGAGACGGTGCCCTTGTCGGGCAGGTTCGCCGGGGGCTGCCAGACCTCCTCCAGCACCTGCTGCGGCTGGGCGGAGACGGTCTGCGCCACCTTGGCGGCGACCAGGCCCTCGGTCCTGGTCAGCCACGGCGCGAGCATCACCCGCCCGTTGGGGAACTGGCCGAAGCCGGTGTTCACCTCGGAGGCGGCCATCAGCAGGACCAGCCCGCTGAGGCCGAGCGCCAGGCCCCGGCGCGGCCAGGACAGCCGGCGCATCCGGTACCCCGCCAGGCAGAAGCCCAGCAGGGCGACGGCTATCCACCAGGTGACGTACCGGGGGGTGCCCTCCGGGAAGGGGTGCCACCAGCCGTCGACGACGACCTCCAGCAGCAGGCTGAGCGCCGCCGCGGTGATCAGCGCGGCGGGCAGCCGGACCCGCCACCAGCTGCGGCCGCGGCCGACGGCGAGCGCGAACAGCGCGGCCCAGCCGGCCAGCAGGACGGCCTGCGGGATGGGACCGTGGGTGAGCGGCCAGTCGATCGGGTTCCAGCGGCTGGCGAGGGTGAGCGTGGTCATGCGGCTTTGCCCGGCGGTGTGGTGTCGGCCAGGAATCCGTAGGCGACGACGTTTCCCTCGTAGCCGTGTTCCTCGCTGTACGCGCCGCCGCAGGTGATCACCCGCAGCTGAGCGTCGGCGGCCTGGCGGTAGACCCGGTCGTCCGGGAAGTCCTTTCGGTCGTGCACTTCGATGGCGTACAGCTGGTAGACGGCGGTGGCGCCGTCGGCGCGGGCGATCTCGATCCGGTCGCCCCGGTGGAGTGCTCCCAGGTGGTAGAAGACGGCCGGTCCGGCCTTGTTGTCGACGTGCCCGGCCAGGATGGCGGTGCCGCGCTGGCCGGGGCTGGCGCCGCCGCGGTACCAGCCCGCGAGGTTGCGGTCGGCCGCGGGCGGGGCCTGGAGGTGGCCGTCGGGGTCCAGTCCCAGCTCGGTGACGGGGGCGTCCAGGCGGACGGCCGGGATGCGGATCCGGGTCGGGGCGGACGGGCCGAGCGGGGGGACGACGGAGACCGGGGCGAAGCCCGACAGCGCCTGTCCGCTCGGCGCGGGCGGCAGTACGGGCGAGCCGCCGCCGTTCAGCAGCCAGGCGCCGAGCACCAGGGCGGCGCCGGCCGCCAGGGTGCCCGGCCAGGGGCTGCTGCTCTGCCGGTCGCCCACGGGTGCTCCCTTCTGCCGGCCCGGATCCCATTCCTGAGAGTTTGCTGGGAACTCATTCAATCGGATCGGACCCTGGGGCACGTCCTCACGACGGCCCGATCCGCACCCGCCGATCGGCAGGGATGACGGCTTCGGACCTGCACGGAGTGGGTGCGCGGCCACGGAAAGTGACCTTCCGCTTCCGCGTCCGAATGCGGCGCCCCCACCCGGCCCCCACCCGTACGAACACCTTCGACGTTTCGGTCCGCCGTTTCGGTTGCGTCAATCGGGCGATCGATTGCGACCGTTCGCTGCGCCTCTACGACCGTTCCGGTCCACATGCCATCCTGACCCGGTCACGGGCTCCACCCCCTCCGGGCCGACCGGACCCCCCGCGCGCCGCACGCACCCCGCACGCCTGCCGGACTCCGCCCGCCCGTCGAACACCTCACGAACGGAGTGACCATGGACGCGCTCTCCCGCCGAACCCTGCTGGCCGCCGGAGCGGCCACCGCCGCCACCCTGGCGGCGGGCTGCGGCAGCGACCGGGCCGGCGGGGGCGGGGAGCACGCGGCCGACGGCGCGGCCCCGGCCACCCCGGCGTCCGAGGGGCAGAGCGCCACCCCGGCCGCGGTCCCGCAGAAGCCGCAGACCGTCCTGCTCGGCGACGGCTCCACCTCCGACACCGGCCCCCAGCCCCGCCAGCCCGTCCCGGACCGGCTCCAGCCCGGCCAGCGCCCCCCGCAGTTCGTGGTCTTCTCCTGGGACGGCGCCGGCGAGCTCGACAACGGGCTGTTCGCCCGCTTCCGCCGGCTGGCCCAGGAGCACAACGCCTCGATGACCTTCTTCCTCAGCGGCCTCTACCTGCTGCCGGAGTCCAAGAAGGACCTGTACCGCCCGCCGCAGCACAAGGTCGGCGCCTCCGAGATCGGCTACCTGAGCGACCAGCACATCCACGACACCCTGGAGAACGTGCACGCCGCCTGGCTGGAGGGCCACGAGATCGGCACCCACTTCAACGGCCACTTCTGCGGCCCCACCGGCGTCGGCGCGTGGTCCCCGGAGGAGTGGGAGAGCGAGATCCAGCAGGCGATGGAGTTCGTGACGAGCTGGCGCACCAACACCGGCTTCACCGACCTGCCGGCCCTGCCCTTCGACTACCGCAAGGAGCTGATCGGCAGCCGCACCCCCTGCCTGGAGGGCCAGCGCAACCTGCTGCCCACCGCCGTCAAGCGCGGCTGGCGCTACGACAGCAGCGGCAACGGCACCCAGGTCTGGCCGCAGAAGATCCAGGGCGGCGCGCTCTGGGACCTCCCGCTGCAGGCCATCCCCTTCCCCGGGCACACCTTCCAGGTGCTGTCGATGGACTACAACATCATGTTCAACCAGTGCGGCCCCAACACCAAGGCCGACCCGGCGCTCTACCCGGGCTTCCAGGCCCAGGCCCGGGACTCCTACCTGATGGGCTTCGACCGCACCTACAACAGCAACCGGGCGCCGTACATCATCGGCAACCACTTCGAGGAGTGGAACGGCGGCATCTACATGAACGCCGTCGAGGACGTGCTCAAGTCGATCGCGGGCAAGCCGGAGGTCCGGCTGGTCTCCTTCCGCCAGCTGGTCGACTGGCTGGACGCCCAGGACCCGGCGGTGCTGCGCAAGCTCCAGAGCCTCGGCCCGGGCCAGTCCCCGGCCGGCGGCTGGGAGGCCTTCCTCGGCACCCCGGCCGCGCCGCCGGCCGCCTCCCCCACCGCCACCGCCTCCTGACCTCCGGTCAGGCCCGGACCCGTACCCGCCCGGCGAGCAGCGCCCCCAGCGCCGCCACCGCGGCCATCACCAGCAGGATCACCGCGAAGGCGCCGGGCGAGCCGTCGGCCCCGGCGCCTTCGTGCGCCGCGACCGGCGACCCGCCGCCCAGCGCCGCGAACAGCACCCCGGCCAGACCGGTCAGCAGCACGTTGCCCAGCGCGTCGCTCATCTGCAGCGCGGCCGAGTTCGCCCCCGCGTCCTCGGGCGCGGAGAGCTTCATCATCAGCACGCTGACGCTCGCGACCGTCAGCCCCATCCCGATGCCGCCGACGCCCCAGGCCACCGAGGCCACCCAGGCCGGCACCGCCGGGACCAGCACCAGCGCGGCGGCCGCGATCGCCACCGCCGTCAGCACGAAGCCGCCCCGGATCATCGCCTCGCGGTACCGCTCGGCCCCCGGGCGGCCCTGCAGCCAGGAGCCCAGCGCCCAGGTCAGCCCGCCGCTGGTCAGGGTGAGCCCGGACAGCGTCGGCGAGAGGTCGCGCTGGGTGGTCATCATCAGCGGGACGAAGGCCTCGGCCCCGAGGAACGCCCCCGCCGCCAGCCCGCGCAGCAGGATCACCGTCGGCAGCCCGCGCCCGGCCCGCAGGGTCCGCTTCGGCAGCAGCCCCAGCACGGCCGGGGCCAGCAGCGCCGCCCCCGCGACGCCGGGGAGCAGCCCGACCAGGTCCCGGCGCTGGCCGGCGTACTGCAGCAGGCCCGCGCCGACCGCCGCCATCGCGGCCAGCAGGGTGCGGCGGCGGTCGAAGTCGGCGCCCTTGGGCACCGGGTGCTCCCGCTCGGAGCGGGCCAGCGCCGGGCCCATCACCGCCAGCGGCAGCAGGATCAGCACCGGCACCGCCAGGAAGACCCAGCGCCAGCCGAGGTGCTGGGTGACGGCCCCGGAGACCAGCGGCCCGACGATCGAGGGCAGCACCCAGGCCGAGGAGAAGGCGGCGAACACCGCCGGCCGCAGCCGCTCCGGGTAGGCCCGGCCGACCACTACGTACAGCGCGACGATCACCAGCCCGCCGCCCAGCCCCTGGATCGCCCGCCCGGCCACGAACACCCACATGCCCGGCGCCGTCCCGGCCACCACCAGGCCCGCGCCGAACACCGCGATGCCGGTGAACAGCGGCCGGAGCGGGCCGCGCCGGTCGCACCACTGGCCGGAGACGACCAGGGCGAACAGCGTGGTGGTGAAGTAGCCGGAGAAGGCGAAGGCGTACAGCCCCAGGCCGTCCAGCTCCCGGGCCGCGGTCGGCATCGCGGTGTTGACGGCGGTCGCCTCGAAGGCGATCACCAGCACCACCGACACGATCCCGAGCGTCAGGGCCCGGAAGCGGCCGCTCATGACCCCGCCCCCGGGGTCGGCTCCGGAGGGTGTCGAGGGCGAGTCGACCGAGGTGGGGGAGGCAGTGGTCATGGGTGACATCGTAAGAGCCGTCCGCGTGCTTGACTCCTGACCGGAGTCCCGGGCCGGATCCGTCGCAGGGCCTAGGACCGGCCCCGGAACAGGCGTCAGTGCAGCACCTTGAGCCCCACCACGCCGCAGACGATCAGCAGCAGGCAGCCGATCCGGGCCATGGTCACCGCGTCGCCCAGCACGGCCATGCCGTAGAGCGCGGTGCCGACCGCGCCGATGCCGACCCAGACCGCGTAGCCGGTGCCGATCGGGATGGTGCGCATCGCGTACGCCAGCCCGCCCATGCTGAACAGCAGCGCGACGCCGAACACGAGGCTGGGGGTGAGCCGGGAGAAGCCCTTGGACGATTCCAGGGCCACCGCCCAGACGGTCTCCAGGAGACCCGAGACGATCAGAACGAGCCAAGCCATGACGGCCGTACCTCCGCAGTCCACAGCGGCCGGATTGCCGCTGAACTGCGCCGTCTTGTCGTCACCGGGTACGACGCGCTCGTCCGGGGTGGCGGGGGAATCAACCACCTGTTCCGACGGTAGCACACATTGCCACACAGAATTTACAGAACGTCATTGACCCCATTCGGCCGGTACGCCATCCTGAATTCACTGGCCGTGTGCCCGAGTGGCTCAGGGAATCGTCTGCAAAGCGATGTACGCGGGTTCAATTCCCGCCACGGCCTCGGAAACGGAATTGCCGGTCGACCGGAAGTCGACCGGCAATTCCGCATTTCCCGTTCCATTTCCGGCCGCCGCGGGAGCCCGGCACGACGGCCGCCGCACCGGGCGCGGCGGCCGGGGCACAGGCTCAGGCCGTGACGGCGTCCTCCGGGCGGATCGGCAGCCGGCCCACCGGCAGCCCGGTGGCGGCCCGGACGGCGGCGGCGACCGCCGAGGGGGCGACCACCGCGGGCACGGCGCTGACCGCCTTGGCCCCGAAGGTGGCGACCACGTCCCGCTCTTCCAGCAGCGCGGCGATCCGCACCTCCGGGGTGTCCAGCGAGGTCGGCAGCCGGTAGCCGGTGAGCGAGGGGTTGGCCATCACCCCGCCCGAGGTCTGGAGGTCCTCCATCAGCGCCAGTCCCACCCCGTGGGCCACGCCCGCCTCGATCCGGTCCTCGATCTGGCGCGGGTTCAGCGCCCGGCCGACGTCCTGGGCGACGGTCATCTCGACCACCCGGACGGACCCCAGCTCGATGTCCACGTCCACCACCGCGCGCATCGCGCAGAAGGAGATGGAGACGAAGGCGTCGCCGTGCCCGGACTCGTCCAGCGGCTCGGTCGGGTGCGGGCGGCACTGCGCGGTGGCCCAGAGCTCCTTGCCCTCCAGCGCCTCCGCGACCGGCATGCCGAGCACCCCGTCGTAGGAGGTGATCTTGCCGTCGGCGATCTGCAGCAGCTCCACCGACATCCCGAAGTCGGCCGCGATCGGCTGCAGCAACTGGTGGCGGACCATCAGCGCGGCCCGCTCGACCGCCCCGCCGGAGACCCAGGTGTGCCGGCCCCGGGCGGAGGGCCCGGCGATCGACTGGTCGCTGTCGGCCGGCGCGATGTAGACCTCGCTGACGCCCAGCACGGTCTGCACGATCTGCCGGGCCAGCGTGGCGAAGCCCTGCCCGGCGTCGACGGCCGCGCAGATCACCGTGGCGTGGTCCCCGCTGACCCGCACGGTGGCGGTGGAGACCTCGTCCTCGCCCTCGGCGCCCAGCATGTGCACCATGCCGACGGCGTAGCCGATCCCGCGCCGCACCGCGGCCGGGTCCCCGGCCCCGCCGGGACCGCCCGGCAGCAGCCACTCGGCGTCCGGGTCGTCCACCGGCAGGGCCGGCAGTGGCTCGGCGGCCACCGCGTCCAGCAGCGCCTTCACCGGGGCCGGGCAGGTGACGGCCTGTCCGGTGGGCAGCGGGTCGCCGGTGGACATCGCGTTGCGGCGGCGGATCTCCACCGGGTCCACGCCCACCCGGGCGGCCAGCTGGTCCAGCTGGGACTCGTACGCGAAGCAGGCCTGGAGCGCCCCCTCGCCGCGCATCCGCCCGGCCGGCGGGTTGTTGGTGCGCACCGCCCAGGCGTCCACGAACACGTTCGGGCAGACGTACGGGCCGACCGAGAAGGCCGTCGCGGCGGCCAGCGCCTCGGCGGAGACGTCGGCGTAGGCGCCGCCGTCCAGCAGGATCTGCGCCTCCACCTTCACCAGGGTGCCGTCGGCGTCGGCGTGGTGGCGGTAGCGCAGCAGCGCGGGGTGGCGGGAGGCGTGGGTGTGGAAGGACTCCTCGCGGGTGAGGGTCATCTTCACCGGGCGGCCGGTGCGCAGCGCCAGCAGCGCCAGGGTGACCTGGAAGGAGAGGTCCTCGCGGTCGGTGGTGGCGCCGGGCACTCCGGTGACCACCAGGCGGACCCGGTCCGGCTCCAGGCCCAGGCAGGCGGCGGTGCGGTCGCGGTCGCCGTGCGGGTCGGTGGAGGACAGGTGCAGCTCGACGCCGCCGTCCGGGCGCGGCACGGCCAGGCCGGCCTCGGCGCCGAGCGGGGCCGGGTCCTGCCGGCCGACCTGGTAGAGGCCCTCGACGATGATCTCGCCGGCCGCGTCCGGGTCCCCGGTGCGCAACGGCAGGTGGCGGAACAGGTTGCCGTCCGGGTGCAGCGCCGGCGCGGTGAAGGCCTGCTCGGGGTCGGTGACCGCCTCCAGCGGCTCGTAGTCGACCGCGATCAGGCCGACGGCCAGCCGGGCGGTGTCGGGGTGGTCGGCGGCGACCGCGGCGATCGGCTCGCCGTGGTGGCGCACCACGCCGGCGGCCAGCACCGGGCGGTCGGAGACGATCGGGCCGGCCGGGGCGCCGTCCGGCAGGCCGTCCGGGCCGGGCGGCAGGTCGGCCGCGGTGACCACGGCGTGCACCCCGGGCAGGGCGAGCGCGGCCGAGGTGTCGATGCCGCGGATCCGGGCGTGCGGGTGCGGCGAGCGCAGCACCGCGCCCCACAGCAGCCCCTCGGCCCAGAGGTCGGCCGCGTACGGGTAGATGCCGAGCGCCTTGGGCAGCGCGTCGCTGCGCAGCGGGGAGCTGCCCAGGCCGAAGGGCTCCGGTGCGGCGCCGCCCTCGCCGCCGTCCTGCTGGAGTGCTGCGCCGATGTCGGTAGGCGACGTCATGATGCGTGGTCGTCCTCGGGGAGCCGGATGCCGTGGGCGGGGGTGGCGCCGTAGGGGACGCCGGTGGTCGGGACGCCGGCCTCGGCCGGGGTGCCGTGCGGGTCCGCGTACGGGGTGCCGTGCGGGGGCGTGCCGTCGTGGACGGCGCCGGGCAGCGGGGTGCCGTGCGCGGGGGTGGGCTCGTAGACCGGGGCGTCGTAGCCGGTGTCGTAGCCGGTGTGCTGCTGGTGGCCGTCCGGGTAGCCGGCCGGCACGTAGGTGCCGTGCGCGGGGGTGGCCTGGTACGCCTGCTCGGGGTAGCCCTGGGGGTAGTACACCTGGTCGCCGACGGCCTGGGCGGGGATGCCGGGCCGTATCCCGGTCAGCGCGGAGGTGTCGTACACGCCGGTGTCGTAGCCGCCGTCACCGTACGGCTGCTCGGCGGGGGCCGGGGCCGGCAGCGGGGCCTGGGCCTCGGCGGGCACCGGAGTGGGGGCCGGCTCGACGGGCGGCTGCGGGACGTGCTCGATCCAGGCCTCGGAGTCGGCGTAGACGGGCGGTTCGACGACCGGCTCCGGCTCGGCGGCGGCCGGGGCCCCGGTCTCCGCGGC
This sequence comes from Kitasatospora sp. NPDC028055, assembly GCF_040637885.1. Classification (NCBI taxonomy): domain Bacteria; kingdom Bacillati; phylum Actinomycetota; class Actinomycetes; order Kitasatosporales; family Streptomycetaceae; genus Kitasatospora; species Kitasatospora sp. NPDC028055. The sequence goes on from NZ_JBEZXE010000032.1 coordinate 83,617, forward strand.
CGGGGCCGCGGTGTTCCCCTCGGCGGTCGAGGAGGCCGCGGCGGCGGCCTCCTCGGCCTCCTCGACCTCCAGGGCGCGGGCGTCCGCGACGGTCTGGACGGCCGCCAGCACCCCGCGGTAGCCGGTGCAGCGGCACAGGTTGCCGCACAGCGCCTGCCGGGCCTCGACCTCGGTGGGCCGGTGGTTGCGCTGGAGCAGGTCGTGCACGGCCATCGCCATGCCGGGGGTGCAGTAGCCGCACTGCACGGCGCCGGAGGCGGCCAGCGCCTGCTGGACGTCGCTCGCGCCGCCGCCGGCCGACAGGCCCTCGACGGTGTTGATCTCGCTGTCGGCGGCCAGCGCGGCGGGCACCAGGCAGCCGGCCACCAGCTGGCCGTCGACCTGCACCGAGCAGGCCCCGCACTCGCCCTGCTCGCAGCCGTCCTTGGCACCGGCCAGGCCGAGCCGCTCGCGCAGCACGTAGAGCAGGCTCTCACCGATCCAGGCGTCGGTGACGGGCCGTTCGAAACCGTTGACCCGCAGCGTGTAGGAGGCGCACGGGCGCAGCTCCCGGCTGACCTGCGGGGTGGAGCCGAGCGGGTCGGCGTCGAGGGTCTCGATGGGGTCTGTGGTCACTTCAGCGCCCTTCCCAGTGCCCGTCGGGCCAGCACCGATACGGTACGCCGCAGCCGAACGGCGGCCGCGGTCGGCCCCTCGGTCACGGCCTCCCAGGCCCCCTCGGCACCGTAGTTGTCGGGGACGCAGGCGGCGGCCACGTACTCGCCGAAGGCGGCGCCCGCGGCCGGGTCGATCTCCCGGCTGCCGTCCCAGTCGATGCAGCCGGCCACCCAGGCCTCGGCCTCCAGCGGGCGCAGCGGCACCGGGGCGACGGCCCCGACGGCGCAGCGCACGGCGCGCCGGGCCGGGTCGAGGACGAGCGCGACGGAGGCGGTGGCGCGGGCCGGGCCGCTGCGGCCGGTGGCCTTGAGGAAGACCTGCGGCGCGTGCAGCAGCGGGACCCGCACCCAGGTGAGCAGTTCGCCGGGGCGCACCGGGTCGAGTCCGGTGAGCAGGTGACTGACCGGCACCTCGCGGCTGCCGCCGGCCCGGGCGAGGGTGACGGTGGCCTCCAGGGCGGCGAGCACCGGGAGGGTGTCGCCGGCCGGGGCGGCGGTGACGACGTTGCCGCCGAGGGTGCCGACGTTGCGGACCTGCGGCGGGCCGGCGGTGCGGGCGGCGTCGGCGAGGGCGGGGATGAGGGCGGCGAAGTCGGGGCGGTCCATCCGGGCGTGGGTGAGTCCGGCGCCGAGCACCGCGGTGCCGCCGTCCTCGTAGCGCCAGCCGCGCAGTTCGGTGATCCGGCCGAGGCCGACCAGGGCGGCGGGGCGCAGCCGTCCGGCGTTGACGGCTTCCATGAGGTCGGTGGCTCCGGCCACCGGTACCGCGGCCGGGGCGGCGGCCAACGCGTCGACGGCCTCGTCGAGCGAGGCCGGCAGCATGATCGTCCGGTTCACCTGGGTCCCACCGTGCTCCACTTGCTCATCGATCGTCTGCCGCCCGCGGCCGTGGCCGCACTGCACTGTCCGCGTCAGCAGCCCGGCCTGGCCGTAGGGTACGGGCGATCGGGCCGGGTTGGGCAACTCTGGCACACAATGCTCGATGATCATTTCGGGACCGGTGACCGGGACTGCCCGATTGGGACGGATACCGGGCGGTATCTGCCCCGGTCCGAACGGGACCGGGGCAGATGTTCATCTCTTCTTGACGTCAGATGACCGTCCATAAGTTCCCGACGGACACATCAGCGCACCGCGCGCACGACCTCAGCGCACCGGCGGCGGCCCCTCGATCGGCCGCCCCGCCACCCCGGGCCGGCGCTGCCAGGGGTGCGGCCCGTCGGCCGGGCGGTACTCGACGCCCAGCGCGTCCAGCACCGCCAGGTGGCCCCGCAGCCGCCGCTCGAAGCCGGCGTAGTCGCGCTCGGCGGGTACGGCGGGCAGCGCGGACCAGGCGACCTCGGCGAAGGCGACCAGCCGGGGGAAGGCTCGGTAGTCGATGTCCCGGGCGCTGTCCATGAACTCGCTCCACAGGTTGGCCTGGGTGCCGATCACGTGCCGGGCGGCCTCCCCGTCCAGCTGCTCGGGGACGGGCTCGAAGCGGTAGACGTCCTCCAGCGTGCGCACGAAACCGACCGGGATCGGCTCGTCCGGCCCGTCCGCCTGCCGGTGGTCGAAGTAGACGTGCTGCTCGGGGCACATCACCACGTCGTGCCCGGCCTTCGCGGCCGCGATCCCGCCGCCGAAGCCGCGCCACGAGGAGACGGCGGCGCCGGGGGCCAGCCCGCCCTCCAGGATCTCGTCCCAGCCGATCAGCCGGCGGCCGCGCTCGGCCAGCCAGCGGTCGAAGTGCCGGATGAGGTGGCTCTGCAGCTCGTCCTCGTTGGCCAGGCCCAGCTCGCGGATCCGGGCCTGGGCGGCGGGGCTCTCCTTCCACTGCTCCTTGGGGCACTCGTCGCCGCCGAGGTGGACGAACTCGGACGGGAACAGCTCCAGGACCTCCTCCAGCACCCCCTCGAAGAAGCGCAGGGTCTCCTCGGAGGCGTTGAGCACGTGGTGGCTCACCCCCCAGTCGGTCCAGACGCCGAGCGCGGCGGTGTCCACCACGTCGGTGTTGCCCAGCTCGGGGTAGGCGGCGACGGCGGCCTGGGTGTGGCCGGGCAGGTCGATCTCCGGGACGACGGTGACCCCGCGCGCGGCCGCGTAGGCGACGATCTCGCGCAGGTCGTCCTGGGTGTAGTAGCCGCCGTGCGGGCGGTCGTCCCGGCGCTGCCCGGTCCGGTAGCCGACCATCGAGCGCTCCCGCCAGGCGCCGCGCTCCGTCAGCCGCGGGTAGCGCTTGATCTCCACCCGCCAGCCCTGGTCGTCGGTCAGGTGCAGGTGCAGCACGTTGAGCTTGTGCGCGGCCAGCAGGTCGACGAAGCGCAGCAGGTCGGACTTGGGCAGGAAGTGCCGGGCGACGTCCAGCAGCGCGCCGCGCCAGCCGAACCGGGGCTCGTCCGCGATGTCCGCGCCGGGCAGCACCCAGCCCCCGGCCCGCAGCGGGGAGCGGCGGTAGGCGTCCGGCCCGAGCAGCTGCCGCAGGGTCTGGGCCGCCCACAGGGCGCCGGCCGGGCCGCCGGCGGTGAGCAGGGCGTGGCCGGGGCGCACCGCGATCCGGTACGCCTCGGCGGCCAGGGTGCCGTCCAGGACCAGCTCGATGCCCGTGCCCGGCCGGCCCGGACCGAGCGGCAGCCCGGTGGCGGCGGACAGCGTGCCGCGCAGCCAGCGCTCGGCGTCGGCCAGTGCGGGCGGTGCGGTCAGCGTGGTGGCGGCGTCGAGCGGGAAGTCCCCGTCCGGGCGCCGGACGGCACTCGAAGGTGCGGGAATGAGGTCCATCCCGACATCCTGCCCAGGCCCGGAACGATTGGCACAGACCACCTCGCAAACGCGGTGCTATGCAAAACGGCGTCCTGCGGACGGCGGCGGACTACTTGCCGCCGTTGTCCCCGTCGCCGCCCTGCGGCTTGCCGATGCCGTCGTAGATCTCCTTGCACATCGGGCAGACCGGGTACTTCTTCGGGTCGCGCCCGGGCACCCACACCTTGCCGCACAGCGCCACCACCGGGGATCCGGAGAGCGCGCTCTCCATGATCTTGTCCTTCTGGACGTAGTGCGCGAAGCGCTCGTGGTCGCCGTCCCCGTGGGACACCTGCGGGACGGGCTCGACCAGGGTGCCGGTGCCGAGGCCGCGCTCGGGCTCAAGAGTGCTCATGGGTGCCAAGTCTATGGGCGCCCCGGGAAACCGGGCCAGTGTCACGCGGCGGGCCGGGTTCCACGGGCGTCGACACCGGGCCGGTCAAGACACGCCTTAGTTCATCGTCGGGTCGTCCGGGTACGTCGCCAGCAGGGCCAGCGGGCCGCGCTGGCGGCGCAGCACCGAGCGCCACAGCCGTTCCGGCTCCGGGCTGGACACGTCCCCGGGCTCGCAGTCCACCAGGTACCAGGCACCGCTCCCCAGCTCCGACTCCAGCTGGCCGGGCGACCAGCCCGCGTACCCGGCGAAGATCCGCAGGCTGCCCAGCTCGCCGGCCAGCACCTCCGGCGGCGCCTCCAGGTCGACCAGGCCGATCGCGCCGTGCACCCGGCGCCAGCCGAGCGGCTCCCCGGTGCCCGGCTCCCCCGGCGCGACGGCCAGGCCGAGCGCCGAGTCCAGCGCCACCGGCCCGCCCTGAAACACCACCGCGGGCTGCCCGACGAGTCTGCCCCAGCCGTCCAGCACACTGCCCACCTCGACCGGCGTCGGCCGGTTGAGCACCACGCCGAGCGCCCCCTCGGCGTCGTGGTCGAGGAGCAGCACCACCGCCCGGGCGAAGTTCGGGTCGGTGAGCATGGGCGTCGCGACGAGCAGACGGCCGGTGTGCGACCGGCCTCCGTACGAATGGGCCGCCGTCATGCCACACATGATCCCGCAGAACGGCACCGGTCGGACACCGCAACACCCGAAACCCCGCCACGCCGGACGAACACCCGTACGGCCGAACCGGCGGGCGGGAGCGGGGCCGGAGAGAGCACCATCACGGGAGAGGCTCACGGGAACCACCGGGACGCCCACTACCATCTACGGATGGTGGACGCCCCTCTACGGTGCCGACTCGGATTCTCCGGGGGCCCGAACGCGCCCGTACGCCCGTACCACCGGTCCACCAGCGGTTCCGCACCGGAGCCGTTCCCACTCCTCTGGCACCCCGGATTGCGAGAACGATGACCGACGACGTCCTGCTGGTCCACGGCGGAAACCCGCTCGAAGGCGAGATCCGCGTCCGCGGTGCGAAGAACCTGGTCCCCAAGGCCATGGTCGCCGCCCTCCTCGGCCAGGGCCCCAGCAGACTGCGCAACGTCCCGGACATCCGCGACGTCAAGGTGGTCCGCGGCCTGCTGCAGCTGCACGGCGTGACCGTGCGCGCCGGCGACGAGGACGGCGAGCTGATCCTCGACCCCTCGCACGTCGAGAGCGCCAACGTCGCCGACATCGACGCCCACGCGGGCTCCTCGCGGATCCCGATCCTGTTCTGCGGTCCGCTGCTGCACCGCCTCGGCCACGCCTTCATCCCGGGCCTGGGCGGCTGCGACATCGGCGGCCGCCCGGTCGACTTCCACTTCGAGGTGCTGCGCCAGTTCGGCGCCACCATCGAGAAGCACCCGCAGGGCACCTACCTGGTCGCCCCGCAGCGGCTGCGCGGCACCAAGATCGAGCTGCCCTACCCCTCGGTCGGTGCGACCGAGCAGGTGCTGCTCACCGCCGTCCTCGCCGAGGGCGTCACCGAGCTGCGCAACGCGGCCATCGAGCCGGAGATCGTCGACCTGATCTGCGTGCTGCAGAAGATGGGCGCGATCATCACCCTGGGCACCGACCGCACCATCCTGATCACCGGTGTGGACGAGCTGAACGGCTACAACCACCGGGCCCTGCCGGACCGGCTGGAGGCCGCCTCCTGGGCCTGCGCGGCGCTGGCGACCAAGGGCGACATCTACGTCCGCGGCGCCCGCCAGCTGGAGATGATGACCTTCCTCAACACCTTCCGGAAGGTCGGCGGCGCCTTCGAGGTGGACGACGAGGGCATCCGCTTCTGGCACCCGGGCGGCGAGCTCAAGGCGATCGCCCTGGAGACCGACGTGCACCCGGGCTTCCAGACCGACTGGCAGCAGCCGCTGGTGGTCGCGCTGACCCAGGCCACCGGCCTGTCCATCGTCCACGAGACGGTGTACGAGTCGCGGCTGGGCTTCACCGGCGCGCTCAACCAGATGGGCGCACACATCCAGCTCTACCGCGAGTGCCTGGGCGGCACCCCGTGCCGCTTCGGCGCGCGCAACTTCCTGCACTCCGCGGTGGTGTCCGGCCCGTCCAAGCTGATGGGCGCCGAGCTGGTCATCCCGGACCTGCGCGGCGGCTTCTCGTACCTGATCGCGGCGCTGGCGGCCGAGGGCACCTCGACCGTGCACGGCATCGACCTGATCAACCGCGGCTACGAGAACTTCATGGAGAAGCTGCGGGACCTCGGCGCCCACGTCGAGCTGCCCAGCGAGCAGCTGGTCGACGCGTAGGGACATTCACCGAGTGACCGCACGCACGGCGAGAGGCCGGGCTCCCCGCGGGGAGCCCGGCCTCTCGGGCGTTCAAGGGGTGGTTCAGACGCCCTTGGCGGCTTCCTTGAGCTTGGAGCCGGCGCTCACCTTGGCGCTGTAGCCGGCCGCGATCTGGATCGGCTCGCCGGTCTGCGGGTTGCGGGCGGTGCGGGCAGCGCGGTGGGTGCGCTCGAAGGTCAGGAAACCGGGGATGGTGACCTTCTCGTCGCCCTTGGCGACGACCTCGCCGACGATCTCGGCGAAGGCGGCCAGAACGGCGTCGGCGTCCTTGCGGGTCACCTCGGCGCGCTCGGACAGCGCGGCCACCAGCTCACTGCGGTTCATGTGTACTCCTGTGGTCTGTTCGCTTGCGGTGTACGGGGGCCCATCGGTGCTCCCACCGGGGGGCACCCGGATAGGCCGCAGGTCCGCACACTGTGCTCATGCAGGCAATGCGTGGTCGCAGGCCGGGTCCGTACCCGTATGCCGCGCGCCGGAGCCGTGAAGAGGCCCGCCGCCTGCCTGGGAACGAATCCTGCCCCGACCGGCCCCGAGAAAGCCAATCGGGCCCCGGCCGAGCCACCCGAACATCGCCCGCCCGTTGGAGGTGTGACGCTCCGTCGGCTCCGGCGGACCGGGCGCGGACGGCGGTCGGGACGACACGCCGGAAGACCAGGGGGACGTTCCGTACTTGTCGGACACGCCTGCCCCGTGCAGGGCTACCGTACGCCCTAGGCACGACAAGCCCAAACACGCCCCTCGCCCTTGTGTCGCAAGGGTTCGGGGCGCGCTTGGGCGGGTATGGCCGCTAATCGGACATTTGACCGACCGACGACCGACCGACGACCGACCGGCGACCGGCCCACGAGTCGGGCCGTCAGGCGCCCGGCCGGGGCCGTCAGAGCTTGACGGTGGGGAAGGCCGAGGTGTCCAGGGTGCCGACGATGCCGGGGGTCGGACGGGCCGGCGCGGCCTCCTGGGCGTCCGCCAGGGCCGCCTCCCGCACCGCCGCGGCGACGGTCTTGGCGACGTCCTTGTGGAAGACGCTCGGGATGATGTAGTTGGCGTTCAGCTCGTCGTCGGCGACGGTGGTGGCCAGCGCGCGGGCCGCGGCGATCATCATCTCGGTGTTGACCGTGCGGCTCTGGGCGTCCAGCAGGCCGCGGAAGACACCCGGGAAGACCAGTACGTTGTTGATCTGGTTCGGGAAGTCGCTGCGGCCGGTGGCCACCACGGCGGCGGTCTGCCGGGCCACCGCCGGGTCGACCTCCGGGTCCGGGTTGGCCAGCGCGAAGACGATCGAGCGCTCCGCCATGGTGGCCAGGTCGTCGCCGTCCAGGACGTTCGGGGCCGAGACGCCGATGAACACGTCGGCGCCCGCCACGGCCTCCTTGAGGCTGCCGGTGCGGCCCGAGCGGTTGGTGTGCTCGGCGATCCAGCGCAGGCTGTCGTTGAGGTCCTCACGGCCCAGGTGGACCACACCGTGCACGTCGGCGACGGTGGCGTGCTCGACACCGGCGGCCAGCAGCAGCTTGAGGATGGCGGTGCCGGCCGCGCCGGCGCCCGACATCACCACGCGGATGTCGCCGATCTCCTTGCCGACCACCTTCAGCGCGTTGGTGAGGGCGGCCAGCACCACGATCGCGGTGCCGTGCTGGTCGTCGTGGAAGACCGGGATGTCCAGGGCCTCGCGCAGCCGGGCCTCGATCTCGAAGCAGCGCGGCGCGGAGATGTCCTCCAGGTTGATCCCGGCGAAGCCCGGGGCGATCGCCTTGACGATGGCGACGATCTCGTCGGTGTCCTGGGTGTCCAGGCAGATCGGCCAGGCGTCGATCCCGGCGAAGCGCTTGAACAGGGCCGCCTTGCCCTCCATGACGGGCAGCGCGGCCGCCGGGCCGATGTTGCCCAGGCCCAGCACCGCCGAGCCGTCGGTGACCACGGCGACGCTGTTGCGCTTGATGGTCAGGCGGCGGGCGTCCTCGGGGTTCTCGGCGATCGCCATGCAGACCCGGGCCACGCCCGGGGTGTAGATCATGCTGAGGTCGTCACGGTTGCGGATCGGCAGCTTCGAGGACATCTCGATCTTGCCGCCGAGGTGCATCAGGAAGGTGCGGTCCGAGACCTTGCCGATCGACACGCCGTCGATCGCCCGGAGCTTCTCGACGATCTCCTCGCCGTGCGCCACCGAGGAGGCCGCGACCGTCACGTCGATCCGCAGCGCCTCCAGACCGGAGGCGGTGACGTCGAGACCGGTCACCGATCCGCCGGAGGACTCCACTGCGGTGGTGATCGCGCTGACCGCGTTGCCGCGGGCCGGGACCTCCATTCGCACGGTGATCGAGTTGGAGACACTGGGCACCGTCGCCATCGACGCTTCCTTCTTCCGTCTGTCCCGCAGGCTCAACATTTTGTTGAAGGCATCGCCTGCGCATGCTAGACCTCGATCGTCGCACCTTCCAAGGGCTTGCCAGAAATAACGTTCATTGAGTGTGCGGATCCGACAAGCCGACCGCGTCGCCCACAGTCTCCGGGCGCACACTCCTTGCCTCTCCCGGCCGATGCGTTACATTGGACGGGACACCGGCTCGATCCAAGCCCCCGGGCCCAACCTTCGTCCCTCAGAGGGACCACTTGCCGCGAGGCGAGCATGGCGGGTCGGTGTCATCAACGTCCGAAGGCCCCTCACCAGTGGTGAGGGGCCTTCGTCGTGGGGGCCGTCAGCCGTGCAGCAGCGCGGGCACGCCGGCCGCGTCCGGCAGGTCGTCAGGGCCGGACAGCACCGTCAGCCGCTGGGTCGCCCGGGTGAGCGCCACGTAGAGCACCCGCAGGCCCGCCTCCGACTCGCCGGCGATGCCGGTCGGGTCGGCGACCACCGTCGCGTCGTACTCCAGGCCCTTGGCCTCCAGGCTGCCCAGCACCACCGCGCGCTCGCCCAGGCCCTCGGCCCAGCCGGCTGCCTCGGCCCGGCGGTCCATCGGCACCACGATCGCCACGGTGCCGTCCACCTCGCCCAGCAGTCGCTCCAGCTCGGCCCGGGCGGCCTTGCCGAAGGCCTCCGGCGCGGGGTCGGTGACGGCCGCGAAGCGCGGCTCCACCCCGACGTGGCGCACCGCGCTCGGCGAGGGCGTGCCCGGCGCGGCCAGCGCCAGCACCTTCGCCGCGACCTCGGCGATCTCGGCCGGGTTGCGGTAGTTGACGGTCAGCGTGAAGCGGCGGCGCGGCTTGCCCGCCAGCACCTCGTCCAGCGCGGCCTGGGCCTCCTGGGGGAACGGCCAGGAGGACTGCGCCGGGTCGCCGACGATGGTCCAGGTGGCCATCCGGGCGCGCCGGCCGATCATCCGCCACTGCATCGGGGTGAGGTCCTGGGCCTCGTCCACGATCACGTGCGCGTACTCCTTGCGCTCCACCGGCTGACGCTCGCGCTGACGGGAGTTGCGGTCGGCGAAGGTGGTGACCTCCTCCAGGCCGCTCAGCAGGTCCACCGCGTCCACCTCGCGGACCTTCGGACGGGCCGGCTCGCCGAGCAGCACCTGCAGCTCGTCCACCAGCGCCACGTCGTGCGCGGACAGCTCGCCCTCGCCCTGCGGCGACAGGTGGCGCCAGGAGGCGGCCAGCAGCCTGGCCTCGTCCGGGGTGACGGCACGGCGGGCGATCCGGTTGGTGTGCCGGGTCTGCTTGAGCGTGCCGAGCACCCGGCGCGGGGTCAGCGCGGGCCACCAGGCGTCCAGGAACTCCAGGAAGGACGACTCGTCCGAGACGTAGTCGTCGAAGGACTCCTTCTCCTCCTGGCGCTGCTCCCGGGCGTAGTGGTCGGTCGGCCTGGGCAGGTGCCGGGTGGCCTCCTGCCACAGGGCGTCCAGCAGCAGCCGGCGGGCGCGCGGGCGCAGCAGGTTCAGCGGGGTGCCGCCGGAGCCCACCACGTTGCCGCGGACGGCCTTGAGCCGGCCCGCGTCCAGTCGCAGCACCTCGCCGCGGGCGACCACCTTGAGCTCCTGGGGGGCGCCCAGCTCCAGCGCCGCCCGGGCCGCCCTGCGCAGCAGCTGCACCATCCGGGCCGAGCCCTTGACCCGGGCCGCCTCCGGGGCGTCGTAGGTGGCGGCCTCGATGCCGTCCACCAGCGAGCCGACCGCGCGGATCGCGACCTGGCCCTCCTCGCCGAGCGAGGGCAGCACGCCCTCGGTGTAGGAGACCAGCAGCGCGGTGGGCGAGACCACCAGGATGCCCCCGGCGTAGCGGCGGCGGTCCTGGTAGAGCAGGTAGGCGGCGCGGTGCAGGGCGACGGCGGTCTTGCCGGTGCCGGGGCCGCCGGTGACGAGGGTGGCCCCGGCCGCGGCGGCCCGGATCACCTCGTCCTGCTCCTTCTGGATCGAGGAGACGATGTCGCGCATGGAGTGGCTGCGGGCGCGGCCCAGCGAGGCCATCAGCGCGCCGTCGCCGACCACGGCCAGTTCCCGGCCGTCCAGGGTCGGGGTGAGGTCGGGGCGCAGCAGGTCGTCCTCGACACCGATCACCTTGCGGCCCTTGGAGCGGATCACCCGGCGGCGGATCACCCGGCCGGGCTCCACCGGGGTGGCGCGGTAGAACGGCGCGGCGGCCGGGGCCCGCCAGTCGATCACCAGCGGGCCGTACTCGGCGTCCAGCACGCCCAGGCGGCCGATGTGCAGGGTCTCGGCGACGGCCGGGTCGGCCGGGTCGAGCGGGGTGTTCGAGGGGATGCCGTGCTCCTCCGGCGCGTCGGCCTGCTGGAGGTCGATCCGGCCGAAGAGGAAGTCCTCGAACTCGTTGTTGAGCCGCTGGAGGTGCGCGCCGGCCCGGTAGACCTGGGCGTCGCGCTCGGCGAGGGCGCCGGGAGTGCCGACCTGGACCCGCTTGGCGGCGTCCTCCAGGATGTACTCCGCCTCGGCGAGCTTCTCCTCCAGCCGGTGGTAGACGGTGTCGAGGTGCTGCTGTTCACCGGCGATCTCACGCTCGCGGACGGTCTCGTGATCGGTGGTGGGGGTGGTGTCCGTGTTGCTCTGCATGGCCTCGGGGGTTGCGACGGAATCCGGCTCCGGAAAACGAGCGGACGGATGATCCTACGCCGCGACCCCCCGCACGCGCTGCTCCGGAACGTACAAAAACCGAAGGCCGCCCTCCGCATCAGCGGTGGACGGCCTTCGGTGTCAACATGGGGTGGTGGAGATGCCGGGAATCGAACCCGGGTCCAGTGGAGTTAATTCAGGGCTTCTCCGAGCGCAGTCCGCTGTGCTTTTCTCGGCCCTGGCGGTCACACGGACAAGCCGCCAACAGGCCCAGCTGCTGTTTGATTTCCCATCCACCCCCGCAGCCCGGGCGGACGGTTGAGTTCCCTAGATTATGCCAGGGTCCGGGTCGGGAACTCCCCGGTCTGACACCCAAGCGCTATCGGTGCTTATTAGGCAGCGAGAGCGAACTGCTGGGAATCGCGCTTAGAGTTGGCGATTATTTTTTTGCGACACGTGGTTAACGAGATCATTGCCGCGTTCCTCGGCTCGCTTCCCCTGTTTCAACATCCCCTGTCGAAACCGATCATCCCCATGTTTTGTTGAGAAACAGCTCGGACGGTGACCGTCCGTGTTGCTTGCGCCATAGTACGCGAGGCGACGGGCAAGGGTCCAGCGGATTAACCCTGACGCCGCCGGGCGGCCGCCACCGCACGGGCCGTCTCGCGGGTGTCCTGCTTCTCCCGCAGCGTCTGGCGCTTGTCGTACAGCTTCTTGCCGACCGCCAGTGCGAGTTCGAGCTTGACCCGGCCGTCCTTGAAGTACAGGGACAGCGGGATCAGGGTGTGGCCCGCGTCGCGGACCTTGGTCTCGATCTTGCGGATCTCCAGCTTGTGCAGCAGCAGCTTGCGCTTGCGCCGGGCCGCGTGGTTGGTCCACGTCCCCTGGGTGTACTCGGGGATGAAGACGTTGTCGATCCAGGCCTCGTGGTTCTGGATGTAGGCGTAGCCGTCGACCAGGTTGGCCCTCCCCTCACGCAGCGACTTGACCTCGGTGCCGGTGAGCACGAGGCCGCACTCGTAGGTGTCGAGGATCGTGTACTCGTGTCGCGCCTTCTTGTTCTGCGCGATCAGCTTCTGTCCGGTTTCCTTTGCCATAGCGCGGCCATTCTCGCACTTCGACGCCGGTTCGGGCAGCCGCTTTACCGCCCGGCGACCGGGTCAGGACTGGGTGCCGAGGCCCGCCAGGACCCGCAGGGCGAGCGCGTCGGCGTCCTCGCCCGCGGCCGCCGGGACGTCCGGGGTCAGGCCGGTGCCGTCCAGGGAGCGCCCGGCCGGGGTGTAGTAGCGGCCCACGGTCAGCTCCAGCACCGCGCCGTCGGCGAGCCGGCTGGGCTGCTGGACGGTGCCCTTGCCGAAGGTCCGGGAGCCCACCACCACGGCGCGGCTGCGGTCCTGGAGGGCCCCGGCGAGCAGTTCGGCGGCGCTCATCGTGCCGCCGTCCACCAGCACCACCAGCGGGCTGCGCCGGTCGCCGCCGGGCGGGGCGGTCAACTCCCGCTTCTCGCCGCGCTCCTGGTAGGAGCCGACGGCGCCGCCGTCCAGGAAGCTCCCGGCCGTGCCGACCGCCTCCTCCAGCAGCCCGCCGGAGTTGCCGCGCAGGTCGAGCACCACACCGGCGTGCGGGGCGCGCAGCGCGGCGCGCACCTGCTCGGCCACGCCGCTGGTGAAGGCCCGGACGGTGATCCGCAGCACGCCCTTGTCCAGGTGCTCCGCGGTGACCTGCCGGCTGTCCAGCAGCACCCGCCGCAGCCGCAGTTCGCGCACCTCGCCGCCGTCGCGCTGGACGGCCAGGGTGACCTCGGAGCCGGCCCGGCGCTCGTCGCCCTGCCCGCGCAGCCGGGCGACCACCTCGGTGACCGGCAGCCGGTCGGCCTGGTCCCGGTCGATCCGCAGCAGCCGGTCGCCGGGGGCGATCCCGGCCTCGGCGGCCGGTCCGGCCGGGGTGACCTGGGAGACCTCGGTGACGCCGTCCTCGCCGCGGCCGACCGACAGGCCGACCCCGGGGTAGCGGCCGTCCAGGCCCTGGCTGAACTCGGCGTACTCCTGGGCGCTGTAGTACGCGCCCCAGCGGTCGCCGCCGGCCGCCAGCAGGTGCTCGGCCTGCTGCTCGGACAGCGCGGCGCCCGCCGGGTCCGTCGGGAGTCCGGCGGCGGCGGGGGCCGCGTCGGCGGAGGCCCGGCGCGGCGGGTGGCCCGGGCCGCCCCAGGCCCCGGTGGCGGCGCCGCCCAGCAGCACGGCACCGAACACCAGGCTGAGGGCGGCCACCTGACGTGCCCTGCGCGGAGTTTGCAGCATGGCAACGGAGTGTAGACACCGCACCGCGCGCGGCGGGCCGGAACGACCGAGCGCGGAACGGCGACGGCCCCGTACGGCGCAGTGCCGTACGGGGCCGAAGCAACCTCAGGGGGTCAGACCTTGAGGTACTTGCGCAGGGTGAAGAACGCCGCGATGCCGGCCATCCCCATGCCGACCACGACCAGCAGCGGGATCACCGCCAGCACCGAGCCGAGGCCGATGAAGTGGATGAACTGCACCCGGTCCGCCAGCCAGCCCTGGACGAAGAAGTGCCCGCCGACCAGCAGGCCGGAGGCCAGCGCCGCACCGAGCAGCGCGGAGAACGCGGCCTCGGCGATGAACGGCATCTGGACGTAGAAGTTCGAGGCGCCGACCAGGCGCATGATGCCGGTCTCGCGCCGCCTGCTGTACGCCGACACCCGGACGGTGTTGACGATCAGCAGCAACGCGACGAACAGCATCAGCACCATGATCACGAACGCCGCCGTCTGCAGGCCGTTGAGCAGACCGAACAGGTTCTCCAGGATCTTCCGCTGGTCCTCGACCGACTTGACGCCGGGCTTGCCCGCGAAGGCGCTCTGGATGACGTCGTACTTGGTCGGGTCGTTGAGCTTGACCCGCCAGGACTGCGGCATGGCGTCCGGGCCCAGGACGGAGATGAGCGGGTTGTCCGGGTTCATGTCCTTCCAGTGCTTGTACGCCTCCGCGGAGCTCTCGTACGTGGACGACTGGACCACCGAACTCATCTTGTCCAGCTGGTCCTTGATGTCCTGGACCTGCTGGTCGGTGGCCGCACCCTTGTCGCACTGGGGCGAGTTGCGGGCATCCGCCTTGGTGCAGAAGTAGATGCTCACCTCGACCTTGTCGTACCAGTACCCCTTCATGGAGTTCACCTGGTCGCGGACCAGGAGCGAGGAACCGGCGAGGGCGAGGGAGAGCGCGACGCTGACCACGACCGCGATGGTCATGGTCAGATTGCGTCGGAGACCCACACCGATCTCCGACAGGACGAACTGGGCACGCATGCGGGAAACAACTCCAGGGTCGGTACTGCGCGGTCTGGCGGGCCGGGCCGGCGGGCCCCACGGGTCAGCGCTGGTCGGTCAGTGCTGGTATCCGTAGACGCCGCGGGCCTGGTCGCGGACGAGCAGCCCCTTGTCGAGCTCGATGACGCGCTTGCGCATCTGGTCGACGATGGCCTGGTCGTGGGTGGCCATCAGCACCGTGGTGCCGGTGCGGTTGATCCGGTCGAGCAGCTTCATGATGCCGACCGAGTTCTGCGGGTCCAGGTTGCCGGTGGGCTCGTCCGCGATGAGCAGCATCGGGCGGTTCACGAAGGCACGGGCGATCGCGACGCGCTGCTGCTCACCACCGGACAGCTCGCCGGGCATCCGGTCCTCCTTGCCGCCGAGGCCGACCAGCTCCAGCACCTCGGGCACCACCTTGTTGATGGCGCTCTTGGGCTTGCCGATCACCTCCAGCGCGAAGGCGACGTTCTGCGCGACCGTCTTGTTCGGCAGCAGGCGGAAGTCCTGGAAGACGGTGCCCAGCTGGCGGCGCATGTGCGGCACCTTCCAGTTGGACAGCTTGCCGAGGTCCTTGCCCAGCACGTGCACCGAGCCCGTGGAGGGTCGCTCCTCCCGCAGGCACAGCCGCAGGAAGGTGGACTTGCCCGAGCCGGACGAGCCGACCAGGAAGACGAACTCACCCTTCTCGATCTCCAGCGAGACGTTGTCCAGGGCGGGACGGTTCTGCTTGGGATAGGTCTTGGAGACGTTGTCGAATCTGATCACGGCTGCATCACGGAGGCCATCCTAGGCGGCGCCAGTCCTCGGTCGATCCGCCCCGGAGGCCCGGTCCGGGGGCGGGCGATGGGAGCGCGGACGGCCGCTCCCGGTCTGGGACCATACGCGAAGCTGTGGCCGGCCCGCAGGGACGACCCAGGACGGACTCCGGAATCTGGGGGAGAATGTCCGGTTGTGCCCCGATAATTGCGAGCCATCTCACAGCCCGGGAGCCGGAACGGCCAGAACCTGGCAGAGTGGAGGGGGCAACCGTGTCCGGTCGCTCCCCCGTACGGGGCAGACTCCCCCGTACAGGTAGGAACAGGGAACCAAAGCCCCGTCCGGTGCGTTGGCTGTAGCAGCGAGGAGGAGATCGCATGACCTGCGACCATCTGGTGTGCGCCAACTGCAACGGCCGCGTCAGCGACGGGCGTTGCCCGGTGTGCCGCGCCAACCGGGCCCGGCTGCAGGAGCAGCAGGGGCCGTTCGCCGCGCTCTCCCCCGCGATACTGCTGGCCCTGCTGGCCGGGCTGCTCGCGGTGGCGCTGATCGCGCGGCAGGCACTGGCCTGACGATCCTGCGTACGACGAAGGGCCCCGACCGCTGCGGTCGGGGCCCTTCGCGTGTGCCTGCGGTTACTCGGCGCTGGTCTCGCGCTGCTTGCGCCAGCGGATTCCGGCCTCGATGCTGTGCTTGATTTTCATCGAGGCCGGAATCCTCACGCCTCGTTCGAGGTCTCCCGCTGCTTGCGCCAACGGATTCCGGCCTCGATGAAGCCGTCGATGTCGCCGTCCAGGACCGCCTGCGGGTTGCCCGCCTCGTACGCGGTGCGGACGTCCTTGACCATCTGGTACGGGTGCAGCACGTAGGAGCGCATCTGGTTGCCCCAGGAGCTGCCGCTGTCCTTGAGCGCGTCCATCGCGGCCTTCTCCTCCTGGCGGCGCCGCTCCAGCAGCTTGGCCTGGAGGACGTTCATCGCGGAGGCCTTGTTCTGGATCTGCGAGCGCTCGTTCTGGCAGGAGACCACGATGCCGGTCGGGAGGTGGGTGATGCGCACCGCCGAGTCGGTGGTGTTGACGCCCTGGCCGCCGGGGCCGGAGGCGCGGTAGACGTCCACCCGCAGCTCGCCCTCGTCGATCTCGACGTGGTCGGACTGCTCGACGACCGGAAGCACCTCGACACCGGCGAAGGAGGTCTGCCGGCGGCCCTGGTTGTCGAAGGGCGAGATGCGGACCAGGCGGTGGGTGCCCTGCTCGACCGAGAGGGTGCCGTACGCGTAGGGCGCCTTCACGGTGAAGGTCGCGGACTTGATGCCGGCCTCTTCGGCGTACGAGGTGTCGTACACCTCGGTCGGGTAGCCGTGCCGCTCGGCCCAGCGCAGGTACATGCGCATCAGCTGCTCGGCGAAGTCGGCGGCGTCCACGCCACCGGCCTCGGCGCGGATGTTGATCAGCGCCTCGCGGGCGTCGTACTCGCCGGAGAGGAGGGTGCGGACCTCCAGCTCCTCGACGGCCTTCTGGAGCGAGACCAGCTCGGCCTCGGCCTCGGTGCGGGTGTCCGCGTCGTCCTCGGCCTCGGCGAGTTCGAACAGCACGCCCAGATCGTCGATGCGGCTGCGGAGCCCCTCGACGCGACGGAGTTCGCCCTGGAGGAAGGAGAGCCGGCTGGTCACCTTCTGCGCGTTCGCGACGTCGTCCCACAGGGTGGGGGCGGCTGCCTCCTCCTCCAGGACCGCGATGTCGGCCCGGATCTTGTCCAGGTCGAGGACGGCCTCGATCGACCCCATGGTCGTATCGAGGTTCTTGAGCTCTTCGGAAGGATCGACGGCTGCCACGCCCCCAGCGTAATGGTTCCGGGGGTGGTCATGACGACACCCCCGGTTCCGCTGCCGTTCTCCGCGGGCTACGGAGCCCGCGGGGCGGTGCCGTGCACGGCCGGGCGGGCCGGGTGGCCGCCGCCCGGTTCGGTGGCCGCGAAGGCCGTCCAGGCCGCGGCGGCGCCCGCCAGCAGCAGCACGGTGGCCAGCAGGACGGCCAGCAGGCGGCGCCGGCGCAGCAGGGCCGCGCGGTCCCGGCGGTGCCCCGGCGCGGCACGCTGGGCGCGGGACTCGGCGGCGTACGCGGCCAGCTCGTCGGCCGAGGGGCGGCGCAGGCTGGTGTGGGTGTCCCGGGTGGAGTCCGGGGCGACGCCCGGCACCAGCGGGACGGCCGGGCCGCGGCGGCGCTTGTGGGTGCCCGGGCCGGCGTCCACCTCGGCGTAGACCGCCTCGCCCGGGGTCAGCTGCTCCTCGGCCGGGGCGCGGCCCTGGGAGGGCACGGCCAGCACCGGCAGACCGGCCAGCGAGGGCAGCTGCTCGCGCAGCCGGGCGGCCAGCTCGGCGGCGCGCAGCCGGGAGGCCGGGGCCTTGGCCAGGCACTCGGAGATGATCCGCCACAGCCCGTCCGGCAGGCCGGGGATCGGCGGCACCTGCTCGGTGACGTGCCGGCGCAGCACCGCGCCGGTGTGGCCGCCGCCGAACGGGGTGAAGCCGGCCAGCAGCTCGTACAGCACGGTGGCGAGGGCGTAGATGTCGACGGCGGCGCGCGGCTCCAGGCCCTCGATGATCTCGGGGGCGAGGTAGTCGGGGGTGCCGATGATCCGGGTGGCCCGGGTCCGCCGCGGGGCGTCGACCAGGCGGGCCACGCCGAAGTCGGTGAGCTTGGCGCGCGGCGCGCCGCCGGGGCCGGGGGCGGCCGCGAGGTCGAGCAGGACGTTCTCCGGCTTGACGTCGCGGTGCACGATCCCGGCCGCGTGCGCGGCCGCAAGGCCGTCCGCGACGTCGGCGATGATCGAGGCTGCGGACTGCGGCGGGAGGGCGCCGTCCCGCTCCAGCCGGGAGCGCAGGTCGGTGCCCTGGACGAGTTCCATCACCAGGGCGAGGTCGCTGCCGTCCACCACCATGTCCCGCACGCCGACCACCCGGGGGTGGTCGAGGCTGGTCAGCGCGGTGCGCTCCTGGACGAAGCGGCCGACCAGTACCTGGTCGGCGGCGAGGTCCTCGCGCAGCAGCTTGACCGCCACCGGGCCGTCGGGCCCCTCACCGAGCCAGACCGTCCCGGCCGAACCCCGGCCGATCACCTGGTGGACGGTGTACCGGCTGCCGATCTTGCGTGCCAATGCTGCTCCGTGGGCGGCGCGGGAGCGCTCCGGGGGTCCGGGCGCGCTCGGTGGGGCGGGACAACAGCGACCAACCTACGCGCCCGGACCCCCCGTGCGGGGCGCCTGGGGGCCGTGGAGCGGCACTCGGGGGCGAGAAATCTCGGGAATTGTCGACAAAGCGTCAATCCTGGCTTCCGGGCCGGGTCCGGACGTCCGGTCACCTCCGGTCGGTCGCCGGGGCCCGTACCTCGTACCCTGCCGACCGCCCGGGCCCGCGTCAGTTGCCGGAGCTGCCGAAGACGTTGTTCACCCAGTCCCGGGCGGTGTCGAACCAGCCCACGACGTTGTCCCAGTAGTGCGGCAGCGGCGTGAAGTTCCACAGCGCCAGCGCGGCCACCGCCAGCACCAGCAGCACCATCAGGCAGCCCTTGAGGCAGCCCAGCCCCGGGATGTACATCCGGTTGCGGCTGCGCGGGCGCCGCTCGCGCGGCGGGGCGCTCTCCCGGCGGGACGGCTCGCGCGGCTCCTCCCGCGGCGGCCGGGGCTCCCGGTGCTGCGGCGCGGGCGGCTCGGCCCGGCGTGGCACCGGGGCAGGCGGGGGCGGGTAGCCGCCCGGCGTCCGGCCCTGGCCGGACGGGGCCTGCCGGTAGCCGCCGGGCGGCTGCGGACGGCCGCCGCCCTCGCCGCCCTGGGGCCCCTGGGGCCCCTGGTTGACCTGGTAGGGCGGCGGGGCGACCGGCGGGCGCTGGGCGTAGCCGGGCGGCGGCGCCTGGCGGCGCTGGTCCGGGCGGTAGCCGGCCGGCGGCTGCGGCTGGTGGCCGGGCACGCCCTGGCCGCCCTGGCCCCGCTGATCGGCCTGGTAGGGCGGCGGGGCGACCTGCGGGTCCTCGAAGTCCTCCGGCCGGAAGTAGCCGACCTGGGTCTGCTGGTTGCGGTCGCGCGCCGCCCGCAGCTGGGTCTGCCAGGGGTGCGGCGCCTCCTCCGGCGGACCGGCCGGCGCGACCGGCGGGGGCGGCGGCACGGCGGTGGGCGGCATCACCTGGGTGCGGTCCTGGGTGCCGTACGGGGGCGCGGGCGGCGGCTGGGTGCCCATCACCCGGGTCGCCGCGGCCGGGTCGTACTGCGGGGCGCCCGGGGCCGGGGGCAGCACCTGGGTGCGGTCCTCGGTGCCGTACGGGCCGACGGGCGCGGCGGGCGCGGCCGGCGCGCTGCCGGGCACCGCGGTCGGCTGCGGGTCCGGCAGCAGCAGGGCGCCGACCGCCAGCGCCTCGTCCACCGCCGCCGGCGAGGCGTGCACGCCGACCCCGGCCGCGACCACCCGCAGGGCCCGGGCCAGCGCGGTGGCGCTCGGCCGCTGCGCCGGGTCCTTGCGCAGGCAGCGCTCGATCACCGTCCAGAGCGGCTCGGGCATGGTGCTGGGCCGCTGCGGCTCCTGCGCCAGGTGGGCCTGGAGCACCGCCAGGGCGCTGTCGCCCTGGAACGGCTGGCGGCCGGTGACCAGCTCGTACAGCATGATCCCGGCGCCGTAGACGTCCACCGCGGAGGTCTGCGGGCGGCCCTCGGCGGACTCCGGCGCGACGTAGGCGGGGGTGCCGACGAACTCGTGGGTGCGGGTGACGCCCGGGGAGTCGGCCAGCCGGGCGATGCCGAAGTCGGTGAGCAGCGGGTGCATCTGCTCGGTGCCCTGCACCACGGTGGAGGCGAGCAGCACGTTGGCGGGCTTGAGGTCGCGGTGGACGATGCCGTCCGCGTGGCTGGCCGCCAGCGCGTCCGCGACCTGGGCCATCAGCAGCGAGCCGGCGATCGGGCTGAACGGGCCGTTGGCGCGCAGGTAGCGGGCCAGGTCGGGGCCCTCCACCAGGTCCATCACCAGCGCCAGCAGCTCGCCCTCGACGACCAGGTCGCGGACCCGGACGATGTTCGGGTGGCTCAGCCGCAGCAGCAGCGAACGCTCGCGCAGGAAGCGCATCACCACGTCCGGGTCGGCCGCCAGTTCCTCGCGCAGCACCTTGATGGCCACCTGCTGCCCGGGCTCGCTGCCCGGCGCCTGGACGTCCTGGCGCACCAGACCCCGCCAGACCGTCCCGGTGGCACCCCGCCCCAGGGTCTCCTCAAGCAGATACTTGCTGCCGACTGGCCGCACCTGTCGCACTCCTCGCCGTGCCGCCCGCGGGGCGCTCCCCCGCCGGTTCGCGGTGAGCCTGCCGGGCCCGTGTTTGCGGCCACTCTAACGGTGTCCGTACCGGTTCCCGAGGTGACCGGCTGGCGGTCGGAGCAGGGTTGGGGGACATCCCCTAGGGAACCACCCGGAGGCGGTCACCGGGCCCCTCGGCCGGGCGGCCGGGGCGACGGTTGACCTGACCCTCCGTCGCCTCCACCATGGCGATGATCGCAAGATCGTCAAATCCGGTACGGTGCGCGGACCGTCCGTGCCGGATGGCAGGATGGACACTCGCCACTCGTGTGGCCCAAGGGTCGCCACAACCGCCCCGCGCGTGCGTGACGACACCGGGCAGCGGTACCAGGCATCACACCAGCAGAAGGGACCCGCGGGCGAGATGCAGATCCGGCTGACCGTCCTCCGACCGCGCAGCGGCCCGACCGCCGCCGGCTCCGCCATCCCCTACGTGGACGTGCTGGTCACCGCGCCCGTGGGCACCGCGCTCGGCGCCGTCGCGGGCGCACTCGCGGGCGCCGTCGGCGTGCGCGGACCACGGGCCGCCACCCATGTACACCTGTACGCCGGGGCGCACCGGGTGGACGAGCACACCCTCCTCGGCCACCCCCCGCTGCTCGACGGCGCCGTGCTCAGCCTCAACGAGCCCGACCCCACCGCCGACGACCCCGACGACACCCGCGCCGCGGCCGAACTGCGCGTGGTCGGCGGCCCGGACGCCGGCGGCGTGCACCGGCTGCACGGCCGGGAGATCCGGATCGGCCGCTCCGGCGAGGCCGACGTCCCGCTCGACGACCCGGACGTCTCCCGACTGCACCTCGCCCTGCACCTCGGCGACGACGGCCGGGCCACCGTCCGCGACCTCGGCTCCACCAACGGCACCACCCTGGACGGCCGGATCGTCCCGCCGCTGCCGCCCGAGGCCGCCGTCCCGCTGGAACACGGCGCGCTGCTGCGGATCGGCGAGTCCACCCTCCAGGTCCTCGAACCGCTCGGCGAGCCGGCCCGCGCCGCCCTGCCCGACGGCAACGGCCACCTCCAGCTCGCCGCCCCCGGCCCGGCCCGGCCCGCGCCGCCCGTACTCGAACCGCCCACCGCCCCCGAACCGGCCCCGGGCCGCGGCCGCGGCCTCTTCTCCCTGCTGCCCGGCCGCGCCGCCGAGCCGCACGGCCAGGAGAGCGCCGAACGCCACCACACCGCCGTACGGCTGCGCCAGGCCGCCGCCCAGCGGGAGCGCTGGCCCGACCTCGCCACCGTGCTGCTCAACGCCGTCGGCCCCGGCCCCCGGCTCTGGGAGCGCGGCCCCGGCCACCCCGACGCGCTCACCCTGCGGCTGGGCACCGCCGACCGCCCCGGCGGCGCCGGCACCACCCCCGGCACCATGCTGCCCGCCGTCCCCGTCACCCTCGACCTCCAGACCGCCGGCAGCCTCGGCCTCAGCGGCCCGCGCGAACGCCTGGACGCGCTCACCCGCGCCGTCGTCGCCCAGCTCGCCGCACTGCACCCGCCGACCGGGCTCAGCCTCGTCGTGGTCGACGCCGACCCGGCCCGCAGCCCCGAGGACCGCGTCGACACCTGGGCCTGGGCGCTCTGGCTGCCCCACCTGCGCCCCGCCGACGGCCAGGACTGCCGACTGCTGGTCGGCTTCGACGACGACCAGGCCACCGCCCGGCTCACCGAACTCACCGCCCGGCTCAGCGGCCCGACCGGCCCCGGCGGCCACCCCGCCACCGTGGTCGTGGTGGACGGCCGCCCCGCCACCGAGGCCGCCCGGCACGCGCTCGACCTGCTGCTGCGCCAGGGCCCGGCGGTCGGCATCTTCCCGGTCTGCCTCGCCGAACAGCCCGAGCTGCTCCCCCGCGGCCTCGGCGCCACCGCCCTGATCACCGGCGAGGTCGGCACCCAGCTCTCCCTGGACCGCCCGGTCGCCCGCGGCCGGGAAACCCTGCACGAGGTCTCGCTGGACGCCGTCTCCGACGCCTGGGCCGAACGGCTGGCCCGCGTCCTCGCCCCGCTGCGCGAGGCCGCCCCGGTCTCCCGCGGCCCGCTGCCGGACGCGCTGCGGCTGCTCGACCTGCTCCAGCTCGACACCGTCACCCCGGCCAAGCTGTCCGCCCGCTGGGCCGCCCACGCCGGCGGCATCGGCGCCGCCACAGCGCTGCTCGGCACCACCCGGGACGAGCTGTGCACCCTCGACCTGGCCGACCCCGAACTCACCCTGCCCTCCCCGGACCCGGGCGGCCCGCACCTGCTGATCGGCGGTGCCCGCGGCTCCGGCAAGACCGAGCTGCTGCGCACCCTGGTCGCCTCGCTCGCCGTCTCCGAGCGGCCCGAGCGCCTCGCCGTCACCATCATCGAGGGCCGGGCCACCGACGACGGCCAGGACGGACTGGACGGCTGCACCGAACTGCCGCACGTCACCGGCCGGGTGAACGCCGTCGCCGACCCGCGCGCCGCACTCCTCGCCGCCGAGGCGCTGGAGGACGAACTCGCCTTGCGGGAGCGGCTGTTCGACGGACTGGACTTCGCTTCCTGGCACGCCACCCGAATCTTGGACGGGCACAGCCTGGACGGGCACGCCGCGAACTCCGTACCGGTGCCCGCCACCGTCGGCGCCGCCGGCCCGGCTCCGGCCCCCCGGACCATCCCGTCCGCGCGCAGCGCCTCCGACCCCCGCCCGACCGGCTCCCCCGCCTCCCCCGTCCCGGCCCGGCTGGTCGTCGTCGTCGACGACTACGACGCCCTGCTCTCCCCGACCTCCCCGGTCGGCCGCCCGCTGGCCCGCGCGCTCGCCGCCGTCGCCCGCCGCGGCGGCCCGCTCGGCGTCCACCTCGCGGTCGCCACCGGCCGCCCGGAGGCAAGCGCCGGCACCGAGGTGGACGAAGCCGCCCTGCTGCGGATCGCGCTGCGCACCGAGGACCCGGCCGAGTCCGACCTGCTGATCCACCTCGGCGACGCGGCCGCCCTCCCGGAGGACACCCCCGGCCGCGGCTACCTGCGCCGCCCGGACGGCGGCGTCACCGCCTTCCAGACCGCCCGCATCAGCGGCCGCATCCCCCGCACCGCCACCCTGCGCCCCACCGTGGTCGCGATAGACCCCCTCCAACTCGGCGCCCCACCCGCCCGCCGCCCGGTCCGCGAACTCGGCAACGGCCCCACCGACCTCGCCCTCCTCGCCAGCGCCCTCCAACGCGCCGCCTCCCGCTGAACCCGCGCGGAGCGCTCTGCGGGGGTACTCAGCAACAGAAACCTCTTCGGGGCGGGCCCGTGTCCGGTGACACGGGCCACCATCGACAGCGACCAGAACCAGGCGACCTTCAACTGGCTCAAGAACAACCTGGTCGGCACCGGGCTGACGTATCCGGA
>NZ_JBEZXE010000033.1:0-101816 GCF_040637885.1 Kitasatospora sp. NPDC028055
CGGTCTTGCGCAGGTCGTGCGGCAGGCCGGTGGCGCGCAGGATCGGGCCGGTGGCGCCCAGGGCCAGGCAGCCGGCCAGGTCCAGGAAGCCGACGTCGACCAGCCGGGCCTTGAACACCGGGTTGCCGGTGGCGAGTTTGTCGTACTCGTGCATCCGGGAGCGGAAGGTGCGGACCGCCTCGCGGATCTGGTCGACGGCGCCGGGCGGCAGGTCCTGGGCCAGGCCGCCGGGGCGGACGTACGCGTGGTTCATGCGCAGGCCGGTGACCAGCTCGAAGACGTCCAGGATCAGCTCGCGGTCCCGGAAGCCGTAGATCATCAGGGTGGTGGAGCCGATCTCCATGCCGCCGGTGGCCAGGCAGACCAGGTGCGAGGCGATCCGGTTGAGCTCCATCATCATCACCCGGATGACGCTGGCCCGGTCCGGGACGTCGTCGGTGATGCCGAGCAGCTTCTCGACCGCCAGGCAGTAGGCGGTCTCGTTGAACAGCGGGGTCAGGTAGTCCATCCGGGTCACGAAGGTGGTGCCCTGGACCCAGCTGCGGAACTCCATGTTCTTCTCGATGCCGGTGTGGAGGTAGCCGATGCCGCAGCGGGCCTCCTTCACCGTCTCGCCGTCGATCTCCAGGATCAGCCGCAGCACGCCGTGGGTGGACGGGTGCTGGGGGCCCATGTTGACGATGATGCGTTCGTCGTCGGCCCGGCCGACCGCCTCGACCACCTCGCCCCAGTCGCCGCCGGTGACGGTGAAGACCCGGCCCTCGGTGGTCTCGCGGGCGTCTGCTTCCTCGTAGTGCTGAGTACTCATCAGCTGTACGACCTCCGCTGGTCGGGAGCCGGGATCTGGGCGCCCTTGTACTCGACGGGGATGCCGCCGAGCGGGTAGTCCTTGCGCTGCGGGTGGCCCAGCCAGTCGTCCGGCATCATGATCCGGGTGAGCGCCGGGTGGCCGTCGAAGACCAGGCCGAAGAAGTCGTAGGCCTCGCGCTCGTGCCAGTCGTTGGTCGGGTAGACGCTCACCACGGAGGGGATCCGCGGGTCGGCGTCCGGCGCGGTGACCTCCACCCTGATCAGTCGGCCGTGGGTGATCGAGCGCAGGTGGTAGACCGCGTGCAGCTCGCGGCCCCGGTCGCCCGGGTAGTGCACCCCGCTCACGCCCAGGCACAGCTCGAAGCGCAGCGCCGGGTCGTCGCGCAGGATGCGCACCGCCTTCAACAGGTGGGTGCGGTCGAGGTGGAAGGTGAGTTCGCCGCGGTCGACCACGGTCTTCTCGACCACCTCGGCCGGGTCCAGGCCCTGCTCCTCCAGCGCGCCCTCGAACTCGTCGGCGACCTCGTCGAACCAGCCGCCGTACGGGCGTTCGCTCGGGCCGGGCAGCACGATCGGGGCGGCCAGGCCGCCGAAGCCGGAGGTGTCGCCGGTGCCCTCGGCACCGAACATGCCCTGCCGGCGGCCGACCACCTCGACCGGGATCTCCCGGGGCGGCTGCTCGCGGCGGGTCTCGGGTACCTGTTCGCTCATCGCAGCTGCCCCCGCATCTCGCTGATCGGGGCCGCCTTGAGGGCCAGGGCCTCGCCCAACTCCTCGGCGCGGCGCCGGTTCACGCCCAGCGGCTCGTGCTGGATCTTGTCGTGCAGCTTCAGGATGGCGTCCATCAGCATCTCCGGGCGGGGCGGGCAACCGGGCAGGTAGATGTCCACCGGGACGATGTGGTCGACGCCCTGCACGATCGCGTAGTTGTTGAACATCCCGCCGGAGGAGGCGCAGACGCCCATCGAGATGACCCACTTCGGATTGGGCATCTGGTCGTACACCTGGCGCAGCACCGGGGCCATCTTCTGACTCACCCGGCCCGCCACGATCATCAGATCGGCCTGCCGGGGGGAGCCCCGGAAGACCTCCATCCCGAACCGGGCCAGGTCGTAGCGGCCGGCACCGGTGGTCATCATCTCGATCGCGCAGCAGGCCAGACCGAAGGTGGCCGGGAAGAGTGACGCCTTGCGCACCCAGCCGGCGGCCGTCTCCACGGTCGTGAGCAGAAAGCCGCTCGGCAGCTTCTCCTCGATTCCCATCAGATCCCTCTCAATGCCCTCAAGTCCTCTGGTACGTCCGGCGATGCGCCCGCGGAGCGTCCGGGGGAACGTCCGGCCCGTCCGAGCTTGTCCGCTCGTTCACAAGGGCGGCGGCGCCACCCCTGCCTCAGTCCCACTCCAGGCCGCCGCGGCGCCAGACGTAGGCGTACGCGACGAAGACGGTGGCGATGAACAGGAGCATCTCGACCAGCCCGAAGAGCCCCAGGGAGTCGAAGGTCACCGCCCAGGGGTAGAGGAAGACGATCTCGATGTCGAAGACGATGAAGAGCATCGCCGTCAGGTAGTACTTGATCGGGAACCGACCGCCGCCCACGGGCTGCGGGGTCGGCTCGATGCCGCACTCGTACGCCTCCAACTTGGCCCGGTTGTAGCGCTTGGGGCCGGTGAGTGAGGCCATCACGACGGAACCGACCGCGAACGCCGCCGCGATGGCACCGAGTACGAGGATCGGCGCGTAGGCATTCATAGCCCCCGCTCCCTCCGTCCAGTCGTCCTTGACTGCAGATCGGAACCGGCGGGTCACACTGAGGTGAACCCGCGTTCCAGTTCCCGAGATCCACCTCATGTGAGGCAGTTCACAAAGCCTGGAACGAGCGCATCCTATGCCCGGTGGCTTGTGATCTGCGACACGCAGTTCAACGTCATCTTTGTGATCTACGACACCATGTGAATGGTGGCGAATGTGAACATGCCCAGAGTTGTCAACGCAAAGGAGTCAAATGGTCACAAGTAGTCGCATTTATCTTGGAAGCGGCTGGTCAGGGGCGCATTCCTATATCAACTATGCTCCGGGGATAGCAAATTTCGGGGAGTCATGTTGACGTGTTATAGCGGCTCACTCGGAGGGGTGGTGGGGGGAGGAACGCTTGCTTGACCCTTTGTTCACAAGCGCGCGATGTTGTCGTGGGGGTCTCCCCTCCCCCTCCCCCCTCCCCCCACCCGCCCGCCGCCCGCCGCCCGCCGCCCGCCGCCCGCCGCCCGCCGCCCGCCGCCCGCGCCAGGTTTGCCCACCTGCTGCCGGTGTCACCTGCGCTGGGCCGGCCGGTCCCCGCGCGGGGCTGCTGCGCGCTCGCAGCCCTGGCAGCCTGTGGGCCCCTGGGGGCCTGCCCTCCTCCTCCGCCTCCGCTCCACCCGCCGCCCTCGCGGCTCCGCCTCCCGTGTAGGGCAGGCCCAACTTCCCGCTGCGGCCCTCGAATCCCTCGGCCCGCCTCCTCCTCTGCCCTGCCTCCCTCTCGCTCTTGGGCCGCGCCCTGGCGCAGGCCGCCTCCGTCGTTCCGCTCTCGCCCTTCGGGCCAGGGGCCGGCTACCGGTTGCCGACTGCCTGTTCCCACACCCAGGCCGCGATGCCCACCCGGTTACGGGCACCGAGCTTGCGCTGGATGTTGGCGAGGTGGTTCTTCACCGTTCCCGGTGAGATGAAGAGCCCGGCGCCGATCTCGGCGTTGGTCGCTCCATCGGCCACCAGCTCAGCGATCTCCTTTTCCCTCTCGGTCAGTTCTTCCACCGGGCCGGCTATCAACGGGCCCGGCACGCCTGCTCCGCCCGCGGACCCCGGCACAGGGGCCGCCCCCGGCAGCGCCATGTGCTGCAACAACCGCACAGTGACCTGCGGACTGATCAACGCGTCCCCGGCCATCGCCGCCCTGACCGCCTCGATCAGCAGGACCGGCCCCGAGCGCTTGAGCAGGAAGCCCGCCGCACCGTGCCGCAAGGCCGTGTGCACGTACTCGTCCAGGTCGAAGGTGGTCACCACGATCACCTTGCACTGGCCGGCGAGTTGCCGCGTGACCTCCAGGCCGTCGAGCTTCGGCATCCGGATGTCCGCGAGCACCACGTCCGGCCGCAGTCTCTTCGCCTCCTGTACCGCCGCCGCACCGTCCGAGGCCTCGGCCACCACCGTCATGTCCGGCTGTACGTCCAGGATCATCCTGAATGCACTGCGGATGTCCGCCTGGTCATCGGCGACCAGGATCCGGATCGGCTTTGCACTGCTGCTCATCCGCTCATCTCCCCTGCACCCGCACTCGTCCTCATCGGGGTCTCCGGCCGCTCCGGCTCCTCCCGACCTGCCAACGGCAGCCTCGCCGTCACCCGCCAGGCCTCCCGCTCATGCGCTCCCGCCTCGAAGGTGCCGCCGAGTGCCTCCACCCGCGCGGCCAGACCAGGCAGTCCGCTGCCGCCGCCCCGCCTGGGCCGACTGGCCGCCCCCGCCGGCCGACCGTCGTTCGTCACGGTCAGCTCCAGCCACTCACCGACGCGGCGCGCCCGGACGTCGACCCGTGCGGCGCCCTGGGCGTGCCGTCGGACGTTGGTCAGCGCCTCGACCACGATCCGGTGGACCGTCCCACCCAGTTCCCTCGGAACCGGCTGCTCCGGCAGTTCCAGCCGGACCTCCGCGCCGCCCGCGGCGGTGAACCGCTCAGCCACCTCCGCGAGTTCCGAAAGCCCCGGCTGTGGACCGCGCCCGGTCCCCTCCTCCGTGCGCAGCAGCTGGACCGTCCGATCCAGTGATGCCAGGGCCCGCTGCCCGGCCTGCTCTATCCGTTCGAACATGGCGACCGCTCGGGCCGGGTCGACCGAGGCCAGGTAGGCGCCGGCCTGGGCCTGGGCCACCATGCCGCTGACGTCGTGCGCCACGAAGTCGTGCAGGTCGTGGGCCAGTTCGAGCCGCTGGGCCCGCTTGGCCTCGACCACCGCCTTGGTGCGCCCCTCGTCCAGGCCCCTCAGGTAGAGCCCGATCAGAACGGCCGGCAGGGAGAGCGCCGAGCCGAAGCCGAAGATCGTGAGGACGTCCCCGGGCCCCTCGACGAACGCGAACCTGGTCAGCCAGAGGGCGACCGCTCCGCATGCCGTCCAGGCCGCCAGCGCGCACCGCGGGCCGTCCTCGGTGCGCAGGGTGATGACCACCGACAGCAGCAGGACGGCCAGTTCGACCAGGCCGAGCAGTCCGGCCCAGCGGTCGCCCTCCGCCCAGCGGCCGAGGATCCAGACGGCGGCCGTGACCACCGCCGAGGACACCCCGAGCGCCAAGGTCACGGCTGCCGCCCCACGGCGGCCCCGCGCCGACCAAGCCGGCAGTGCCAGGACCAGGACGACCCCGGACAGGATCTGAGTCATCGCCATCACCTCTCCTCGACTCATCGACTGCCGTCACATTACGGCGCGGGAGGGATGGCACACCTGTGCCGATCGGCACATTTCAAAGGGCAGTTGAGCAGGAGGAACAGCCCGATCGGCATCTGCCGCCGGCCCTTCCCGGCCGCCAGTCTTGAGTCATCGCACCGGCCACGGGGCCGGAGCCGAAGGGAGTGCACCACCATGTCGAAGCTCGTGATCAACGCCCGCGTATCCGACCACCGGGTCGGGGCGGTCGACGCGGTCGCCCCGGACGTCCCGCCCGCCCCGCGTTGGGCCCGGATCGCCGCCACGGCCGCCGCGCTCAGCACGGTTCCCTCGGGGCTGTGGCGGATCGTCTTCGGCTTCGGCGTCCCGCTCGGTTTCAGCGGGGCGACGGCCGCGGCGTACGCGGAACACCAGCCTGGCTGGGGCACGGTCTACTGCGTGGCGCTGAGTGCGTTGGCGGAGGGGCTGGCGTTCCTGACCCTGGGCCTGGTCCGGCCCTGGGGGCACGTGGTTCCGCGCTGGATCCCGCTGATAGGCGGCCGACGGGTGCGCCCGCTGTTCGCCGTCGTTCCGGCCCTGTTGGGCGCGCTCGTCCTGACCTGGCTGGGGCTGTTCGCCCTGTTCGGCGGCTGGGCCGGGAACCTGGCCGAGGCGGACTCGCCGCACGGCCTCGGTGCCCTGGTGATGACTCTCGCCTACCTGCCCCTGGTCGCCTGGGGCCCGCTGCTGGGCGCGGTCACCATCGACTACGCCCGCCGGACTCTGTGGCGGCGCCGGTGACGAGGGCTGCCGGTCAGACCGAGGCCGGCTCCGGGCTCGGCTCCTCCGCCTCGGATGCGCTCTCTCCCGCGTTCGCGGCCGGGCGCGGCACAGGGGCGGTCCGCCGCCCCCACTCGGTCGCGATCAGCACCAGGGCTCCGCCGAGCAGGGCGAGCGGGCCCATCCGGTTCCCGGCCACGGTGAGGCCGAAGACGGCGGCCCACAGCGGTTCGGTGCCGAGCAGCAGGCTCACCCGGGACGGCGAGGTGGCCCGGACGGCCCACATCTGGACGAAGAAGGCGAACAGGGTGCAGAACAGGGACAGATGCAGCAGCCAGGCCCACTGGCCGGCCCCGTACGAGCGTGCGACCGTCCAGGGCGCCGGCCCGACGGACAGCGCGACCACGGCGAACACTCCGGTGGCCGAGGCGAGTTGGACCCAGGTGACGGCGAGCATGTCGGTGTCGCGGACGGCTCGGGTGCGGGCCATCGCCAGGACGTACGCCGATCGGACGAGGGCGGCGCCCAGTACCAGCAGGTCACCGAGGGTCGGAGGGCGCAGCCCGCCGTCGCCGGTGAGCAGGGCTACGCCGAGCACGGCCAGCCCGGCGGCCGCGAGGAAGGCCCGCGGCGGTGCGGTCCGGCCGAGGGCGCTCTCGCCGAGCGGGGTGAGCACCATCGCGAGGCTGATGATCAGCCCGGCGTTGGTCGCGGAGGTGTGCACGGCACCGTAGGTCTCCAGCAGGAAGATCCCGCTGAGGACCAGGCCGAGCGCGGCGCCGCCGAGCCATTCGGCGCGGCTCAGCTTCCGCAGGGCCCGCCAGGCGACCGCCCCGAGCAGCGGTAGCACCAGCCCGAAGCGCAGGACGAGCATCGCCACGACCGTCTCCGGGTCGGCCACCCGCTGGACGGCGAGGAAGCTCGACCCCCACACCACTGCCACGAGCAGGACCGGCAGATCGCGAAGGACCGATGAGGACGAGAACGAGGACAGGGAGGCACGCATGAGGAGGATCCCTCCGTACGAACGGAACCGGCGGGTGCGAGGACCGTACGGCGTCGGACGGACCCGGGAGCTGGGCGTGTGGCTCAGCGGGGGACGGGGCGAGGGGTGGAGCACGGGGGCGCCATCTTCGCGCACCGGGCTGCCGATGATCAATGCCCCTGCCGGGCGCCGGCGGGTCAGGAGGCGAGCAGGCCGTTCGTCTCGGCGATGTCCTCGATGTCGGCTGGAGTACCGGACATGATGGCGCGGACGTGCTCGGTGACGAGCTCGGCCGGCCAGTCCCACCAGGCGGCCCGGAGGAGGCGTTCGATGTCGGCGTCGTCGAAGCGGCGTCGGATCGGGCGGGCGGGGTTGCCGCCGACGATCGTGTAGGGCTCGACGTCGGCGGTGACCACCGCACCGGCCGCGATGATCGCTCCGTCGCCGATCCGGACGCCCGGCAGGACGGTGGCGCCGAAGCCGAACCAGACGTCGTTGCCGACCACGGTGTCGCCACGGCTGGGCAGGCCCGTGACGATGTCGAGGGTCTGCTCGGTCCAGCTGCCGCCGAACATCGTGAAGGGAAAGGTGGAGACGCCGATGGCCGGGTGGGCGGCCCCGGCCATCAGGAAGCGAGTGCCGGTGGCGATCGCGCAGTACTTGCCGATCACCAGTCGTTCGGGGCCGTAGGCGTAGAGGACGTTGCGTTCCTCGAAGCGGGTGGCTCCGTCGGGGTCGTCGAAGTACGTGTACTCGCCGACCTCGATCCTCGGGTCGGTGACGAGCGGGCGCAGCAGGACCACTCGGTCGTGGCCGGCGAGCGGGTGGAGGGCGGTCGGGTCGGGGACGGCGCGGGTGGTCACACAGGCTCCTCTCGTAATGCGACGCGCGTCGCATTACGATGAGCATGGCACAACCGCCACCCCGCAGCAAGCCTTAATGCGACAGGAGTCGACTTTGAGCAAGGCCGCCACCCCCGACCAGCAGCCACCCCGCACGCCCACCCCGCGCCCGGGCGGGCGCAGCGCCCGGGTCCGCGCGGACGTGGTCGCCGCCACGCTCGCCGAGGTCACCGAGAAGGGGTACGACGGACTCACCGCCGAGGCGGTCGCGGCGCGGTCCGGCGTCCACAAGGCGACTCTCTACCGGCGGTGGGGCGGAGTGGACGGCCTGATCGCCGACGCCCTGACCGCCTCCGCCGACCAACCCTGGCCGCTGCCCGACACCGGAGACCTCCAGGAGGACCTCCGCCGAATCACCCAGGAGGTCTTCCACGTCTTCACCGACCCGGAGCTGGGTCCCACGCCCACCGCGCTGATCTCCGCCGCCCAACGCTCCGACGCCGGCGCGGCCGCCCTGCGCGGGTTCTTCGCGGCCCGCCACCGCCAGGCCGCCGAGGTCGCCGAACGGGCCGTGGCCCGCGGCGACCTGCCGGCCGGGACGGACGGCGCCGAGGTGATCAGGGCGGCCACCGCCCCGCTCTACTACCGACTGTTCGTCACCGGCGAACCGCTGGATGCCGGCACCGCCGAGCGGGCCGCCGACGCCGCCGCCCTCGCCGCCCGAGCCGGACTGTTCACGCCCACCCCGAAGGAGAACTGACACCACGTCATCACCGACGGCCGAAGGAGCCCCAGCCACCCCACCCCCTACCGAAGACCCACCCGGCCGTGGATGATTCCTCCATGACAAGTACGCCGTCCACCACCCCCCGGAAGGCCCGTCACGTGAAGCCCACGCACTGGGCGCTGGTCGCCGCCGCCACCGTCCTCCCACTCGCGGCGAGCACCGGCACGGCCGTCGCGGCCCCCTCCGGCGCCACCCCGGCCCCGAGCGCGGCCTGCACCTACACACCCGCCGTCCCGGCCGACAACTTCAAGGGCATCCCGGTCTTCGACGCCGCGAAGGCGGCCCGCCCCTACCAAGCGACCCTGCGCACCAACCAGGGCCCGATCACCTTCGAGGCACTGACCGACAAGGCGCCCTGTACCACCTTCTCGTTCCGCTTCCTCGCCGAGCACAACTACTTCGACCGCAGCCACTGCCACCGACTCACCACCCAGCGGATCTACGTGTTGCAGTGCGGAGACCCGACCGGGACGGGCAGCGGCGGTCCGGGCTACTCCTTCCCGGACGAGAACCTGACCGGAGCCACCTATCCGGCCGGCACCGTGGCCATGGCCAACGCCGGACCGAACACCAACGGAAGCCAGTTCTTCATCGTCTGGAAGGACACCAAGCTCTCCCCCGCCTACACCCCGTTCGGCCGCGTGACGGCCGGTCTGGACGTCCTGCAGAAGATCGCCGCCGCCGGCGAGGACGACCAGAACGGCCCGGGCGACGGATTCCCGAACGTCCCCGTGAACATCCGCCACGTGAACATCAGCAAGCGCTGATCCACCGGCCGGGCAGGGCGAACACCTGGGGTGGGCCGGACGGCAGCGGTCCGGGTGACAGCGGGCCGGACGCAAGCGCTCCGAGCGGCAGCGGTCCGGACGGCAGCGGTCCGGCCCGCCCCCCTGGCCACTCCCGTACGGTGGCAGCAACAACGACACCGCAGGGGAGCAGCACCGCATGGACAGCCGGATCTGGGAGAGCGTCGACCAGCTGGTCGCGCGGCTGGACGAACAGAGCACCCAATCGCCGCAGGAGGAGCGCCTGCTGCGGCTGCTCAAGCTCTCCGAGGAGATCGGCGAGGTCGGCGCCGCGGTGATCGGCGCGACCGGTCAGAACCCGCGCAAGGGCGTCACCCACACCTGGGAGGACGTCCAGCACGAGCTCTGCGACGTCGTGTTCAGCGCCCTGGTCGCCCTGCGGACGCTCACCCCCGACGCGGCCCGGGTGTTCGACGAGCGCCTCGCCTACGTCGAACAGCGCTCCGCCGCCTCCCGCGACACGGCGGAGCAGGAGACGGCACCGAAGTCGCCCTGAACCGGGCCGCGCACCCGCACCCCAGGCGCGCCGCCACGCCAGGCGCGCCAACGCCCCAGACGGCCCAGGCACCCCGGTCGCCCCAATACCCCGGCACCCCGGTCGCCCCGAGCACCCCCGGGTGCCCCAAGCACCCAGGCGCCCCGCCGCCTCAGGCGTTCGGCGCGACCCTCGCCAGCCCGTTGATCACGCGGTCCATCGCGTCGCCGCCCTGCGGGTCGGTGAGGTTGGCGAGCAGCTTGAGGGTGAAGCGCATCAGCAGCGGGCGCGGCAGGCCGTGCTGGGCGGCGAGCTGCATCACCTTGGGGTTGCCGATGAGCTTCACGAAGGCGCGGCCGAGCGTGTAGTAGCCGCCGTACACGTCCTTGAGGATGCGCGGGTAGGCCTGCAGGGCGCGCTCGCGGCCGCCCTCGGTGACGCGGGCGTGGGCCTGCACGATGACCCCGGCGGCGATCTGGCCGGATTCCATCGCGTAGGCGATGCCCTCGCCGTTGAACGGGTTGACCATGCCGCCCGCGTCGCCGACCAGCAGCAGGCCGCGGGTGTAGTGCGGCTGCCGGTTGAAGGCCATCGGCAGGGCGGCGCCGCGGATCGGCTCGGTCATGTTCTCGGGGGTGTAACCCCACTCGGCCGGCATGCTCGCGCACCAGGCCTTGAGCACCTCGCGCCAGTCGAGTTCGCCGAAAGCGGGCGAGGAGTTGAGGATGCCGAGGCCGACGTTGGAGGTGCCGTCGCCCATGCCGAAGACCCAGCCGTAGCCGGGCAGCAGCTTGCGCTGGCCGCCGCGGGTGTCCCACAGCTCCAGCCAGGACTCCAGGTAGTCGTCGTCGTGGCGCGGCGAGTTGAAGTAGGTGCGGTAGGCGACGCCCATCGGGCGGTCCTCGCGGCGGTGCAGGCCCATGGCGAGGGAGAGCCGGGTGGAGTTGCCGTCGGCGGCGACGACCAGCGGGGCGCGGAAGGTGACCGGTCGCTTCTCCTCGCCGAGCTTGGCGGTGACGCCGACGATCCGGCCGGTGCGCTCGTCCAGGACCGGGCCGCTGACGTTGCAGCGCTCGTAGAGCCGGGCGCCGGCCTTCTCGGCCTGGCGGGCGAGCAGTTCGTCGAAGTCGGCGCGCTTGCGGACCAGGCCGTAGTCGGGGAAGGAGGCCAGCTCGGGCCAGTCCAGCTCCAGCCGGACGCCGCCGCCGATGATGCGCAGGCCCTTGTTGTGCAGCCAGCCGTTCTCGGTGGAGACGTCGATGCCCATGTCCACCAGCTGCTTGGTGGCACGCGGGGTGAGGCCGTCGCCGCAGACCTTCTCGCGCGGGAAGGCGGTCTTCTCCAGCAGCAGCACGTCCAGCCCGGCCTGGGCGAGGTAGTACGCGGTGGTGGCGCCGGCCGGGCCCGCGCCGACCACGATGACGTCGGCGGTGCTCTCGACCGTGCTGTCCGGCTTCGTCAGATCGGCTGCGGTCTCGGACACGTGGACACACTCCTGGAGCTGCGGCGGGGGATGGCGGCTTTTGTCTCCGGCAGTCTAGTTCCGCTGACGCTGCCGGAGACGCCCCCTCCGGCTACGCCTGCTTGTACCCGCGGTGCAGCGCGACGATCCCGCCGGTCAGGTTCCGCCAGGCGACCTTCGACCAGCCGCTCTCCTGCATCCGGGCGGCCAGCGCGGGCTGGTCCGGCCAGACGCGGATGGACTCGGCGAGGTACACGTACGCGTCCGGGTTGCTGCTGACGGCGGTGGCCACGGGCGGCAGCGCGCGCATCAGGTACTCGGTGTAGACGGTCCGGAACGGCGTCCAGGTCGGCGTGGAGAACTCGCAGATCACCAGCTTGCCGCCGGGCTTGGTGACCCGGTGCATCTCGCGCAGCGCCGCGTCGGTCTCCTGGACGTTGCGCAGCGCGAAGGAGATCGTCACCGAGTCGAAGGTGTCGTCCGCGAAGGGCAGCCGGGTGGCGTCGCCGGCGGTGAGCGGCAGCTCGGGGTGGCGGCGCTTGCCCTCGGTGAGCATGCCGACCGAGAAGTCGCACGGGACGACGTCGGCCCCGGCCTCGGCGAAGGGCAGCGAGGAGGTGCCGGTGCCGGCTCCGAGGTCGAGCACGAGGTCCCCCGGTCCGGCGGCCACCGCCTCGGCCACCGCCCGGCGCCAGGCGCGGGCCTGGCCGAGGGAGAGCACGTCGTTGGTGAGGTCGTACTTGGCCGCGACGTCGTCGAACATGGCGGCGACTTCGTGCGGCTGCTTGTCCAGGGAGGCTCGGGTCACGCCCCCCATTGTTCACCCTGCGACGGCCGCACCGACCAACGGGGCCTCAGTGCGATCCGCGCCGCCCGCCCGCGCGACGGCGGCGGCGCGAGCGCTTGCCCTGGGTTATCGCCGGCATCCCCTCGGCCAGGGCCCCGGTCGCCATGGCCAGGTTGGCGGCGATCCGGCCCTGGCCGCTGCGGACGGCGACGGCCCGCCGGTGGCGCCGGATGCGCAGCATGCAGATCACGAACAGCACGACGGCGACGGGCACGCTGAACCGGGCCAGGCCGACGCCGACGGGCTGCGGGTAGGTGTCGCCGCAGATCCGGACCGCGCCCGGGTCGTCGGCGGCGTGTTCGAGGCAGACGGCGTCGCCGAGCTTGATGCCGTCGGCGAGCGGCAGCGCGGCGGCGGTGTGCGGCTGGCCGCTGACCTTGTAGCTGACGGCGCTGTAGGTGCCGCCGCCGGTCGGCAGCTGGGTGACGACGCCCTCGACTCTCACCGGGTGGGCCGCGATCCGGTCGGCCTGGTCGGCCTGGCGCCAACCGAGCAGGCACATCCCGACGGCCAGCACGGCGCTGAGCACGGCGGCGAGGTACCAACCACGGCCCATCCGCGGGGTTCGCGGCGGGGGGACGGTCGCGGTTCGCATGGTTCCTGTCCTGGCTTGCCTCCGGGGCCTGGGCACGGCCCCGCCGCCCGCGGGTACGGGTGGTGGTGTGGTGAGGGTACGGAGTGAGCTGTCCGGGATCGTATCCGCTGGCGGGCCCTCAGGTCACGGTGAAGGGACAATCACCCCCCTGGGAGGGCACGGCAGTTCGAGTGCACACGAAGGAAGTCCCGTGCACCGCAAGGCAATCCGCCTACTGACGAGTACGTCACACCGGCGAGCTCACGCCCGCCTCCGCCCGCGGACGGTCACCTCCGCCGGTACACCAACCGCCCGGCCAGCACGGTCGCCAGGCACCCGCCGGCCGCCGGCCGGACCTCGCCCTCCTCCGCCACCACCGGGAACACCGCGAAGTCCGCCCGCCCACCGGCCGCGACCCGCCCGTGCACGGCCCGGGCGAGCGGCAGCACCGCCAAGGGGTCCAGCAAGCCCGCCCCTTCGCCCGGCCCCCCCGCCCCCGACAGCTCAGCAGCCCCCACAGCCCCGGACAGTCCAGCAGCCCCAGACAGCCCGGCAGCCCCAGACAGCCCGGCAGCCCCAGACAGCCCGGCAGCCCCCGCAGCCCCCGGCAGCGCCACCAGCCCCGACCGCGCCACCGCCGTCCGCACCGCCGCCCGCGCGAACGGCCCGGCCACCGCCGTCACGCCGAAACCGAGCATCCGCTGCAGACCGCGCCGCGCGCTGGCCCCGTACCGGGCCTCGTCGGTGCAGCCGACCAGCCCGTCCACGACCGGCTCGACGCCGATCTCCTCACGCGGGTCCGGGTGGTAGTCCCGCTCCAGCAACCGCTGCCCGCAGGGGTTGCGCAGGCCGGGCGCGAGCAGGGCCCGGCCCCAGTCCCGGACCCGGGCCGACGGGTGGGCCGCCGCCAGCTCCGCGTACGGGCCGACGGCCTCGACCAGTTCACCGCGCACCACCACCGCCCCGTCGGCGAAGGACGGGGCGGTGGGTTCGGCGGGGTCGGGCAGCAGGAACTCGGCCCGGTGCAGAGTCAGCACGGCGTCGACCGGAGCGGTCTCGGGTGTCCGTGGTCCTCGGTCGTCCGGGGCCTCAGTCGTTGTCCAGGATCTTGAGCTCGGGGTGGGCCGTGCCGCCCTCAATCGCCGTGGAGGCGATGTGCGAGGCGACCCGGGGGTCGACCGGGTCGTTGGCCGGGTCGTCCAGCACCCGCAGGTGCTCGTAGGTGGTGGAGCGCTGCGCCGGGACGCGGTCGGCGGCGCGGATGAGGTGGATCAGCTCGGTGAGGTTGGAGCGGTGCTTGGCACCGGCCGCCGAGACGACGTTCTCCTCCAGCATCACGGAGCCCAGGTCGTCGGCGCCGTAGTGCAGCGACAGCTGTCCCGCCTCCTTGCCGGTGGTGAGCCAGGAGCCCTGGATGTGGGCGACGTTGTCGAGGAACAGGCGGGCGATCGCGATCATCCGCAGGTACTCGAAGACGGTGGCCTGGGTCGAGCCCTTGAGGTGGTTGTTCTGCGGCTGGTAGGTGTAGGGGATGAAGGCGCGGAAGCCGCCGGTGCGGTCCTGCACCTCGCGGATCATCCGCAGGTGCTCGATCCGCTCGGCGTTGGTCTCGCCGGTGCCCATCAGCATGGTGGAGGTGGACTCCACGCCGAGGCCGTGCGCGGCCTCCATGATCTCCAGCCAGCGCTCGCCGGACTCCTTGAGCGGGGCGATCGCCTTGCGCGGCCGCTCCGGGAGCAGCTCGGCGCCGGCGCCGGCGAAGGAGTCCAGGCCCGCCTTGTGGATCCGGGTGATGGCCTCCTCGATGGAGACCCCCGAGATCCGGGACATGTGCTCGACCTCGGAGGCGCCCAGCGAGTGGATCACCAGCTGGGGGAAGTCGGCCTTGATCGCCGAGAAGGCGCGCTCGTAGTACTCGACGCCGTAGTCCGGGTGGTGGCCGCCCTGGAACATGATCTGGGTGCCGCCCAGCTCGACCGTCTCGGCGCAGCGGCGCAGGATCTCGTCGAGCTCGCGGGACCACCCCTTGTCGCTCTTCGGCGGCACGTAGAACGCGCAGAACTTGCACGCCGTCACGCAGACGTTGGTGTAGTTGATGTTGCGCTCGATGATGTACGTCGCGATGTGCTCGGTACCCGCGTAGCGGCGGCGGCGCACCGCGTCGGCGGCGGAGCCGAGCGCGTGCAGCGGCGCCGAGCGGTAGAGCTCCAGCGCCTCCTCCGGGGTGATCCGGCCGCCTGCGGCGGCCCGGTCGAGCACGGCCTGCAGGTCGGTGCTGGACGCATCGAGGGTGGTCGCTGCGAGCTCGGTCACCTGGCGGCCTTCTCTCTCTCAAGTGCAACTCGGGTACGGCCGAACCAGCCTACGCCAGGCCTTACGGGCGCCCGCGTCAGCCCGCTGAACTGCGCCTCGACCCGTCTCACCGGGCCGCCTCACCGACCCACCCTGCCTCACAACCCGCCTCACCCGCACGCCTCACCGACCCGCCTCAGCCGCCCGTCCGGCGCAGCGTGCCGGCCGGGTTCCCGGCGGCCGGGTCGGCGGAGGTGAAGCGGATCGTCCCGTCGGACCGCAGGCTGAGGGTCTCCGTGTTGGAACCGCCGGTGCAGGCACCGGGGATGGAGGAGCGCACCAGCCGGGACCGGAACACCAGCTCGGTGTCGGAGGCCGACTTGAGCGTCCAGGCGCCCTCGCAGCTGATCGAGATCAGCCCGGAGACGCCGTTGTGGCTGGTGGTGGCCTCCTGGCCGATCGCCGCCTGGCGGACGGTGAGCGTGGTGGTGCCGCCGGGCAGCCCCTTGTCGGTGACCATGTCGCCGCTCCAGGTGCCCAGGAACGCCGCGGGCACCACCCCCGGCCCGCCCGTCCCGGTCGACGGGGCCGACCCGGCCGTGGACGCGGACGCCGCCGTGGACGGAGACACCGGCGCGGAGGGCGACGCCCCCGCCGTCCCACCCGGCACGAAGGCCCCCGGCGACGCGACGGCCTGGTCCGGGTCCACGGACGGCAGGGGCAGCGGCCCCACGGACGGCCCCGACACCGCCGGCCCGGCCGGCCCGGTCATCGCGTACCAGGCGTACCCGGCACCCCCGAGCGCCGCGACCGCCAGCACCACCGCCAGCGCGGCCCCGACCCACCGACGCCGCTGACGACGCTGACGGGCGAGCCCCTGCTCCTCCCCCGTCCCAGCCGGGTAACTGCACAGCGGCAGCGGCCCGTCCCCCTCCCCTTCTCCTGACCCCGAGGCCGCCCCCGCTCCGGACGGAACCCCGGACACAGCCCCCGACCCCGCCCCGGGCGCAGCCGCCCCGCCCGGCCCCGACGCCTGCGTCGGCGCGTACGGCAGCGCCTCCCCTTGCGCCCCCTCCAGGTCCAGCAGCTCCACCGCACTGCGCCCCACCCCCGCCGCCAGCGCCGGCGGCAGCCAGTCGCCCCGCCCGAGCAGGGCGGCGGCCGCGCCGTCCGGGTCGAGGCGGGCCGCCAGTTGCCGCGGGGTGGGCCGGGCGGCCGGGTCCTTGGCGAGGCAGTCGAGGACGACCGTCCGCAGCGCCTCGGGCACTCCGCTGACGTCCGGTTCCTCGTGCAGCACCCGGTAGAGCAGGACGGCCGCGCTGACGTCCTCGCCGAAGGGGTGGACCCCGGTGGCGGCGAAGGCCAGGACGGCGCCGAGCGAGAAGACGTCCCCGGCCGGCCCGGACGGCTGCCCGTTCGCCTGTTCGGGCGACATGAAGCCGGGTGAGCCCACCACATAACCCGAACGAGTGAAACCACTGGTCGCGTCCAGGGCCCGGGCGATCCCGAAGTCGATCAGCCGCGGGCCGTCCAGGGTGAGCAGCACGTTGGAGGGCTTGACGTCGCGGTGCACCAGGCCGAGCCCGTGCACATGGGCGAGCGCCCCGGCGAGCCCGACGCCGAGGGCGCGGACGGCGGCCTCCGGCAGCGGGCCGTGCGCCCGGACAGCGGCGGCGAGTGCGGGGCCCGCGACGTAGCCGGTGGCGACCCAGGGCTGCTCGCCCTCGGTGTCGGCGTCCAGGACGGGGGCGGTCCAGGCGCCGCCGACCCGTCGGGCGGCGGCCACCTCCTGCCGGAACCGGGCGCGGAACTCGGCGTCGTCCGCGAGTTCGGCCCGGACCACCTTGACGGCGACGGTGCGCCCGCCGGCCGTCCGACCGAGGTAGACCCGGCCCATCCCGCCCGAGCCGAGCCGCCGCAACAGCCGGTAGGCGCCCACCTGGCGCGGATCGTCCGACCCCAGTGCCCGCATGTCCCGCACGCTCCCCTCGCCCGCCCCGCACCCGCGCGGGACCCCGCCGGACGCACCTCGGGAGCAGACCGTACCGGGCCGGACCGACCCACCGCCCGACCCACCGCCCGACCCGCCCGCGGACGGCCTGGCGAAGGCGGCGCCCCTACGGCCCGACCGGCAGCGCCGCCGGCTCCAGCAGCCGCACCGTCACGTCCGGCGCGAAGCCGCTGTCGTGGGCGACCCGCCGGGCGAACTCGGCGACCCCGGCGAGCTGCCGCGCGCCGAGCGAGAAGTCGAGCGCCTCGCTGAAGTACCGCTCCAGCACGTCCGCCCCGAAGGTCTCCCAACGGGCGGCCTGCTCGGCCACCTTGGCGGCCTCGACCAGCGAGAGGTCCCGCGACTCCAGGAAGGCCCGGTGGACGGCCGCGGTGAGCTCGGGGCAGCGTTCGGCGAACTCGCGGCGCACGGCCCAGACCGCGAAGACGAACGGCAGTCCGGTCCACTCCTTCCACATCTCGCCGAGGTCGTGGACGGTCAGCCCGAGGTCGGCGGCCTGGCCGAGGTAGGCGCGCAGGGCCGGGTCGCCGATCAGGACGGCGGCGTCGGCCTCGGCGAGCATCGCACTGAGGTCCGGGGGGCAGGTGAAGTAGTCCGGGCGCACGCCCTCCCGCTCCTCCAGGAGCAGCCGGGCGAGCCGGACGGACGTGCGGCTGGTGGAGCCGAGGGCGACCCGGCGGCCGTCGAGGTCGGCGAGCGGCACCTTGCTCACGATCAGGCAGGACATCACCGGGCCGTCGCTGCCGACCGCGATGTCGGGCAGGACCAGCAGGTCCTCGGCGTTGCGCAGGTACTCCACGCAGGTGATCGGGCCGATGTCGAGGGAGCCGCCGACGAGTCGGTCGCTCAGCTTCTCCGGGGTGTCCTTGGTGAGGTCGAGGTCGAGCAGGTTGCCGGTCCTGGCGAGGCCCCAGTAGAGGGGGACGCAGTTCAGGAACTGAATGTGGCCGACCCTGGGCCTGACCGGGGTGTTCTCCTGGTGCTCGGGCTCCCGCGTTTGTCCGTCCGGCACTGCCACTGCGGCGCTCCCTTGCTGTTCGTGCGCTTCCCCACGGCGCTGTTCGTGCGTTTCACCGCAGCGTATGCCTGCTGTTCGCGACGGCTCGCACCGGCCACCCGACACGCGCGCGGGTGCTGCCGGACAGGCGGCGCGGGCGCCTGTCCGCAGACTCGTGCGCGCCCCCAACACGCCTGCCCGCGCCCGTAACCAGGCCGCTCCGGGGGCCTACGACACGCGCCGTCCGAAGGGCAAGTGACCCCTGGTCGTCACAGCGGCCGCATGCTAGCGTTGCCCTCAGTTGCAGTTTGATTCCCCTTGCAGTACTTGAAGCCTGCGGAGCATGTAACCGCGGGCTTTTTGTAGTTTTTCAGCAATATCGAAAAACTTCGGACTCGTCCGGAGGCAGGGCGATCAGCGCAGCGGACCGGGGACCACACGGTGTGGCCCCCGACACGCATCGCAAGGAGAACGGCATGGCTCAGGGAACCGTCAAGTGGTTCAACGCTGAGAAGGGCTTCGGCTTCATCGCCCAGGAGGGCGGCGGCCCCGACGTCTTCGTCCACTACTCCGCCATCAACGCGAACGGCTTCCGTTCGCTGGAGGAGAACCAGGCGGTCACCTTCGACGTCACCCAGGGTCCGAAGGGCCCGCAGGCGGAGAACGTCACCGCCGTCGTCTGACCATCCTCTGATGTTCTGATCGCTCGGGACCCTTCGGGTCCGTCGACGGCTCCCGACAGCCGTCACCATGAGCACAAGAGCAGCACCCAAGGGGGCCTGCCCATCGCGGCGGGCCCCCTGCCTTTTCCCGGCAGTCCCGGTGAGCCGGGGAAGGAGGGGAAAGCCGAAGGACCCTCGCCCCGTGAACCGGGAGAGGGCCCTTCGCATCGCGCAAGCGATCGGGCAGCGTGCCGACCGTCAACCGGCGTACCGACCATCAGGCGGCGTGCCGACCGTCAGGCAGCGCGCCAAGCCGTCAGGCGGCGTACCGAACCGTCAGGCGGCGACCGGAACCGCGACCTTCGGTGCGTCCTCCTCGTACAGGTCCCCGGAGGGGTTGTTGTACGCGGCCACGTCCAGGATCCGCTCCCGCGCCGCGACCACGACCGGCACGACCACCTGGCCGGCCACGTTGGTGGCGGTCCGCATCATGTCCAGGATCGGGTCGATGGCCAGCAGCAGGCCGACGCCCTCCAGCGGCAGGCCCAGCGTGGACAGGGTCAGCGTCAGCATGACGATCGCACCGGTGAGGCCCGCGGTGGCGGCCGAGCCGACGACCGAGACGAAGGCGATCAGGAGGTAGTCCCTGATGCCCAGATCGATGTTGTAGACCTGGGCGACGAAGATCGCGGCGACGGCCGGGTAGATCGAGGCGCAGCCGTCCATCTTGGTGGTGGCGCCGAACGGCACGGAGAACGAGGCGTACTCGCTCGGGACGCCGAGGCGCTCGGTGACGCGGCGGGTGACCGGCAGGGTGCCGACCGAGGAGCGCGAGACGAAGGCCAGCTGGATGGCGGGCCAGGCGCCCTTGAAGAAGTGCAGCGGGTTGAGGCCCGCGGCGAAGCGCAGCACCAGCGAGTAGACGACGAACAGCACCAGGGCGCAGCCGACGTAGATGTCGAGGGTCAGCGTGGCGAAGGGCTTGAGCAGGTCCCAGCCGTACTTGGCGACGGACTTGCCGATCAGGCCGAGGGTGCCGAGCGGGGAGAGCCGGATGACCCACCACAGCGCGGTCTGGGTCAGCTCCAGCACGGTCTCGCTGAGCTTGAGGACCGGCTCGGCCTTGGTGCCGAGCTTGATGATCGCGGCGCCGACCACGACCGCCATGAAGACGATCTGCAGCACGTTCACCTTGACGAAGGCGTCGACGATGTTGGTCGGGAAGATCCCGGTCAGGAAGTCGATCCAGGTGCCCTTGGAGTCGAGCGCCTTGAGGCCGTCGGTCTTGAGGTTGGTGCCCTGGCCGGGGTTGGTCAGCAGGCCCAGGCCGAGGCCGATGCCGACCGCGATCAGCGAGGTGATCATGAACCAGAGCAGCGTGCGGGTGGCCAGGCGGGCCGCGTTGGTGACGTTGCGCAGGTTGGCGACGCTCACCACGATCGCGGTGAAGACCAGCGGCGGCACGGCCAGCTTGAGCAGCTGGACGAAGATCTTGCCGATCGTCTCCAGCGTGGTGGCCAGCCAGGAGATGTCGGCGGCGCGGGCCAGGTAGCCGAGGCCGACGCCGAGCACGAGGCCGGCGACGATCTGCACCCAGAACGGTGTCTTGCGGATGCGGGTGAGCAGGGACGGCGACGAGGTCGCCTCGGGCGCTGTGGACATGGGGGTGCGACTCCGGGGGAGGGCGTTGCTGGCGGTGGGGTGCGGGGCGGAGGAGGCGGCACGGCTCGGGGCCGGACGGAGAGAGGTCACGAACCCCGGTCAGGGGCGTGCCGCCGCGATACAGCTCATGGCTGCGCAGCTCATGGCGCGACAACGGCGCGGGCTGTCCACAGCACCGTTCAGCGCACCCGGGCGGGCGGCGCCGGGCAGCGGGCCCGGGCCGTGC
This sequence comes from Kitasatospora sp. NPDC028055, assembly GCF_040637885.1. NCBI lineage: Bacteria > Bacillati > Actinomycetota > Actinomycetes > Kitasatosporales > Streptomycetaceae > Kitasatospora > Kitasatospora sp. NPDC028055. The sequence continues at coordinate 20,604 of NZ_JBEZXE010000033.1, forward strand.
ATCCGCAGTGCGTCTGAGGTGGTCACGGCCGATACGTTAGCAGCAAAGGTTTGAGATGTTCAAAGTACTTGTTTGAGATCGAGCCACAGTCACCCTTCACTCAGCAGTGAGATCCGGACACGAACGAAGCTGACGCACCATCAGCCCCACCCTCCGGCCGGATTGACCGAACGGCAGTTATACGTATAACTTTGACGGCGTCCCCGCCCTCCCCTGCCCTGACCGGAGAAGACCACCGATGGGCTACCTCGCCCTGCTCCGCGCCCCGCACGTCTCCCGACTCCTGCTCGGCACCCTGCTCGGCCGCCTGCCCGCCGGTATGACCGCCCTGGTGATCGCCCTCGCCCTGCGCGAGGCCGGCGTCCCGTACGGCCGGATCGGACTGGCCACCTCCGTGTACGCGCTCGCCGCCGCCGTCGGCGGGCCGGTGCTCGGCCGGATCGTCGACCGCACCGGCCAGCCGCGCGTCCTGCTCGCCTCCGCCGTGGTGGCCGGCGGCGGGTACGCGCTGCTCGCCCTCGCCCCCGGCTCCCCGCTCGCCGCGCCGCTCGGCGCCGCCGTCGCCGGCCTGGCGATGCCGCCGCTGGAGCCCTGCCTGCGCTCGCTCTGGCCGGACGTGGTCGAGGAGGAGCAGCTCGACACCGCGTACGCCTTCGACTCCGCCTCCCAGCAGATCCTCTACGTGGCCGGGCCGCTGGCCGTGGCCGGGATCGCCGGCCTGTTCAGCCCGGTCGCCGCGCTCTGGGTGGCCGCCGGACTCGGACTGGCCGGCGCACTGGTGGTCGCCACCGCCGCACCCGCGCGGGCCTGGCGCGCCCCCGCCCGCGCGCACTCCGCCGGACTGCTCGGCCCGCTGCGCTCCCCCGGCCTGGTGCTGCTGTTGGTCGGACTCGCCGGGGCCGGCTGGGCGGTCGGCGCGCAGAACGTGCTGTTCATCGCCTACGCCGAGCAGCACGCCGGCGGCCTGCCCGGCGGCGGGGGCACCCTGCTGGCACTGGCCGCGCTCGGCGGCCTGCTCGGCGCGCTCGCCTACGGCATGGTCAGCTGGCGGCAGAGCACCGCGACCCGCACCTGGCTGATGGCCCTCGCCATGGCCGCCTCCTACCTGCCGCTGGTCACCCTGCCCGGCCCGTACCCGATGGCCGCGCTGGCCTTCCTCTCCGGCGTCATGCTGGCCCCGCTGCTGGCGGCCGCCTTCGTCCTGGTCGCCGAACTGGCCCCGGCTGGGACGGTCACCGAGGCCTTCGCCTGGCTGGTGACCCTGTTCGCCACCGGCAACTCGCTCGGCTACGCGGTCTCCGGCCACCTCGCCGAGGGATCGCTGCGCCCGGTCGCGGTGTGCGCGGCCGGCGGGATCGCCCTGGGCGGCCTGGTGCTGTTCGGCGCCCGGCGCTGGTTCCGTGGCGCGCCGCTCGCGCCGCTCGCCGAGCCCGTCCCGGTGGGCTGACCCCCGCCCCCCACAGACGACTGCGCCCGCCGGGGTCTGGCCGGCGGGCGCAGTCATGTCCTCCGTTCACCTACGGCGATCAGCTGTGGCGGCCCCGACGGCCCCAGGCGGTCACCGGGAACAGCACCCCGCTGCCGAGCGCACCGCTGCTGAGCGCACCGGTCGCGAGCAGCACCGGGAGCAGCGCGTTGCCGCCGGTGCCGGGCATCGGCGGCGGCGCAGCGGCGGGACGGGCGGCGGCGCGGGCCGTCGTCGAAACGTCCGTCAGCCCCGGGCCGGGGCCGGGGCCGGGGCCGTCGAGGAGCGCAGCACCAGCGAGGTGGCCAGCGGCGCGACCGGTTCCACCCGCTCGCCGGCCAGCAGTCCGGCGAGCGCGGCCGCCCCCGCCCGGCCCAGCTCCTCGCCGGGCAGGTCCACGGTGGTCAGCGGCGGGGCGAGCAGCCCGGAGACGGCGACGTTGTCCATGCCGACCACCGACAGGTCGTCCGGCACCCGCAGCCCCCGCTCGGCGGCGGCCTGGTAGACCCCGGAGGCGACCACGTCGTCGTCGCAGATCACCGCGCGCGGACGGTCCGCCCGCTCCAGCAGCTCCCCCGCCACGCTCCGCGCGGCCGCGTGGCCGTCGTTCAGGCTCACGCCCAACTCCACCACGTCCAGGCCGAGTTCGCGGACCGCCTGCTCGAAGGCGGCCTGCCGGACCCGGAAGGTGTACGCGGCATGGGTGGACCGCAGGTGCCCGATCCGGCGGTGCCCCAGGGCGGCCAGGTGCTCGACGGCCGCCCGCATCCCGCCGGCCACGTCCAGCTCGACGGTCGGGCGCGCCCGGTCGGTGCCGGGGTCGGCGTCCAGGAAGACCGCTGGGGTGTCCGGCGGCAGCTCGCCGAGCTGGCTGTCGTCCGGGGAGCAGATCAGCAGGCCGTCGAAGCGGCCCGCGGTGGCGGCCTCGGCCAGGGTCGCGCTGCCCCAGCCGGAGCTGACCACGACGGCCAGACCGTGCCGGCCGGCCTCGTGGTGGACGCCCTCCAGCACCCGGCCGAAGAACGGGCCCTGGAGGTTGGGCACGGCCAGCATGATCATCCCGCTGCGGCCCAGCCGCAGCTGCCGGCCGGCGGCCTGCGGGCGGTAGCCGAGGCTGCGGGCGGCCTCGCGGACCCGTGCCCGGGTCGCCTCGGAGACCCGGCGCCCGGCCTCGGCACCGGAGAAGACCAGCGACACGGTGGCCTGGGAGACCCCGGCCAGCCTGGCCACGTCCCGCCCGGTGGGCCTGCGCACCGGGGCCGGCCACGTCCCGGCGGCCCGCCCGGTGTCGGTGCCGGTGCCGGTTTCAGCGCCGGTCTCGGCGCTCGGGTGCGGGTCGGCGGGTACCGCGGGCACGTTCGGCACGGCGGGCTGCGCCCCGGGTCAGCTCTGCCGGGAGGCCGCCGCGCGGACGGCGTCGTCCACGGCGTCCTCCTCGGCGTTCTGCGCGGCGATCCGGTCGGCGGTGCGGCTGCGCATCCCGGCGACCTTGGTGGTGATCTGGGAGGACATCTCGTCGCGCTGCTTGCTCAGCAGCACGTAGCTGAGCGGCGCGGAGGCGATCGCGGCCAGCAGGAACAGGAAGACCATCCCGGCCTCGCCGCTCACCGGGATGACCTGGAAGTGCCCGAGCAGCAGGGCCACCAGCAGGCAGCCGAGGAAGATGCTGGCTCGCATGGAGGTGTAGCGGAGCGTGGCGTGCGACTTCTGCGGGCCGTTGCTGCTCACTGGGACACATCCTTCTGGTTCGAGCCGGGGCGGGTCTCCCAGTCAAGCATGCCTGACACCGGGCGCGGGCCAGGGGGCCGACGTCCCTCCTCGGCGGCCGGTCGGCGCAGGTCCAGCCACATGGTGATGTCGTCGCGGTCGTCCCCGGGGGCGACCCGGATCGCGGCCGGCACCCGGCCCACCTCCCGGTAGCCGCAGCGGGCGTAGAAGCGCTCCAGCCCCAGGCCGCCGCGCGCGGTGAGCCGCAGCGACTCCAGGCCCCAGGCGCGGGCCACCCGCTCGGCCTCGGCGAGCAGCGCGGCGCCGTGGCCGAGGCCCTGGAAGTCGGGGTGCACCATGACCCGCTTGAGCATCCGCCAGTGCTCCATCGGTTCGAAGCGCATCGAGGCGAAGAACAGCACCCCGACCAGTCGGCCGGTCGCGCTCTCGTGCGCGACCAGGAGGCGGTCGGGGCCGTCCGGGGCGAGCCCGGCGAACTGACGGTCGGCGGTGTCCCAGACCTCGTCCTCGGTGACCGGGGCCACGAAGCCGACCGCGCCGCCGGCGTTGGTCACGTCCGTCCACAGCCGGACCACGGCGGTGCGCAGGTCGGGGTCGGGCTTCGGGTCGAGGGTGAAGGTGAGCGCCATGGATGCGGAGCCTAGTCCTCCGTTCCGACGGCCTGGACGGCCGTACCAGCGATACCGGATGTACCGGAGGTGCCAGACGTACGTCCGTCCCAGCCGGCCGCCCCGACCCGCCCGGCTCAGGACAGGGCGGGCACCGCCCGGTCGCCCCGCCGCCCGGTGCGCAGTGCCAGGCAGAGGCCGACCGCGACCGCGCACAGCGCGCCGGCGCCGTACCAGGTGAGGTCGTAGTTCCCGAGCGCGTCGCGGGCCAGCCCGGCCAGCCCGGCGACGACGGCCGCGCCGATCTGGTGGGCGGCGAGCACCCAGCCGAAGACGATCGGGGCGTCGTCGCCGAACTGCCGGCGGCAGAGCGCGACGGTCGGCGGCACGGTGGCCACCCAGTCCAGGCCGTAGAAGACGACGAAGGCGAGGATCGGCGGGTGCAGCGAGCCGGCCAGCAGCTGCGGCAGCAGGAGCAGGGAGACGCCGCGCAGCCCGTAGTAGACGGTGAGCAGCAGACGGGAGTCGACCCGGTCGGTGAGCCAGCCGCTGAACACGGTGCCGACCACGTCGAACACGCCGATCAGGGCGAGCAGGCTCGCGGCGGTGGTGACGGGCATGCCGTGGTCGTGCGCGGCCGGGATGAAGTGGGTGCCGACCAGGCCGGCGGTGGTGGCGCCGCAGATCGCGAAGGAGCCGGCCAGCAGCCAGAACGGCCGGGTGCGGGCGGCGTCGCGCAGCACCCGCAGCGTGCGGGCCAGGGCGCGGCCGTCCCGGGCCGGCTCGGGCGGGGCCTCGGTGGCGCCGTACGGGAGCAGGCCGAGGTCGGCGGGGCGCTCGCGCATCAGCAGCAGGACGGGCACGGCGACGGCGCTGGCGGCGAGCGAGACCACGACCACGGCCGAGCGCCAGCCGTGCTGCTCGACCAGCCAGGCGCCGACCGGCAGGAAGACGAGGTTCCCAGCTGCCCCGGCGGCGGTGAGCACCCCGGTGACCAGGCCCTGGCGGGCCTGGAACCAGCGGCCGGTGATGGTGGTGGCGAAGGCGCCGGCCATCGAGCCGCTGCCGAGGCCGACCAGCACGCCCCAGCAGAGGATCAGCTGCCAGGGCTGGCGCATCAGCATGGTGAGGCCGGCGCCGACCGAGATGGTGAGCAGCGCGCACACCACCACCAGGCGCACGCCGAAACGGTCCATCAGGGCGGCGGCGAAGGGGGCGGTGAGGCCGTAGAGGGTGAGGTTGACGGAGGTGGCACTGGCGATCGTCCCGAGCGACCAGCCGAACTCGTTGTGCAGGGCGTCCATCATCAGGCTCGGCGTGGAGCGGAACCCGGCCGAGCCGAGCAGGACCAGCAGGGCGACCCCGGCCACCACCCAGGCGTAGTGCACCCGGGCACGCCTGGCGGGGGCGGGCCGCTCGGAGGCGATCTGATCGGAGGCGATCTGATCGGAGGCGATCGGAGCGGAGGCGGTGGGATCGGGGACGGGTGTGGGGGTGAGGGCGCTGCGTTCGGTCACGCGAACGAGTGTTCCGGGCGGCCGGGGCCCCGACGAGTGGCCTGAATGACAGCTTTCGCAAGATTCGGGCCACGACCGGGCGTACGCTGGCCCGGACCCACCGACACCCGAGGGGAGCCCATGGCACACCTGGTCGCGGTACTCGCCCTGGACGGCGTGATCGCCTTCGAACTCGGCATCCCCGCCCGCATCTTCGGCAGCGCCAAGGGCCCGGCCGGGCAACCCCTCTACGAGGTGGCCACCTGCACCCTGGACGGCCGACCGGTCGCCACCAGCGCCGACTTCAGGGTCATGGTCGACCACGGGCCCGAACTGCTGGCGCGGGCCGACACGGTGGTGATCCCGGCCTCCGCCGACTCCGCCCCGGCCGTCGCCGACGCCTGCTTCACCCCGGAGCTGGCCGCCGCGCTGGCCCGGATCCGGCCCGGCACCCGGCTGGTGTCGATCTGCACCGGCTCCTTCATCCTGGCCGCTGCCGGCCTGCTGGACGGCCGCCCGGCCACCACCCACTGGCGCTACACCGAGCGCTTCGCCCGGCAGTTCCCCCGGGTGCTGCTCGACCCCGACGTGCTCTACACCGACGACGGCGACGTCCTCACCTCCGGCGGGGTGGCCGCCGGGGTGGACCTCTGCCTGCACGTGGTGCGCCGCGACCACGGCAGCGCGGTGGCCAACGCGGTGGCCCGCAACTGCCTGGTGCCGCCCTGGCGCGACGGCGGCCAGAAGCAGTACGTCGAGGCCCCGAGCCCGGTGGAGACCGGGGGCGCCGGCACCGCCGCCGTGCGCGCCTGGGCGCTGGAACACCTGGACGGGCCGCTGCCGTTGAACCGGCTCGCCGAGCGGGCGGGCATGAGCGTACGGACCTTCACCCGGCGCTTCCGCGAGGAGACCGGCGCCAGCCCCGGCCAGTGGATCACCACCCAGCGCACCGAGCGGGCACGGCAGTTGCTGGAACGCACCGACCTGTCGATCGACCAGGTCGCCCGGGAGTCCGGCTTCGGCACCGCCGCCTCACTGCGGTTGCAGCTGCGCGGCCGGCTGGACGTGGCCCCGAGCGCCTACCGGCGCACCTTCCGGACCGCCCCGCTCTGAGCAACGGCAGCAACGGCAGCAACGGCACCAACGGCACCAACGGCAGCGCCACCGCGGGCGACTGGCGCCGGGACCGGGAGCGATCCAGGGCGACCGACGCCCGGCAGGAGCCGGACGCGTGGCCGGAATTCGATCGTCCGGAGCGGCACCACGGACGACGGCCGGCCGCCTGCGCACCGAGCGCAGCGTGCCGGGCCGCCGTCCGATCACGGCACGCGGGCCCTGAACCCGCGCCGGGCCCTCCGCACTCGCCGAGGATCCGTCCGCGACCGGCAGTCCACGATCCCCCCTGCTGACGCGATCCCCCTGGACAGCAGCACCGTGACGGCGGACGGACGTTCCCTCGGCGTCCCCTCGCAACGGGAGCCGCACCCAAGCGTGATCAGTCGGATACGTCACGTCAATGGGTAGTCGGAAATTCGGAATGGTTGCGTCAGCTTTCGGCCGGTGATCGTCGCCGGAGGCCGCTACTGCGCCAGCGCCGCCCAGTCCACGCCCGCCATCGGATCGACCGGCCGCGCCCCGGCGCCGATCTCGCACCAGACCCGCTTGCCCGAACCGTCCGGGTACCAGCCCCAGCGGTCGCAGAGCAGCTCGACCAGTTCCAGTCCGCGGCCGTTGGTGGCGTCCTCGTCCGCCCCGGCGTGCCGGGGGGCCGGGGCGGCCTGGCTCGCGTCGGCCACCTCCACCCGCAGCGGGCCGGGCGGAGCGTCCTGCGCCGGGCCCTCGGCCACCGGCAGACAGAGTCTCAGCACGGCCGGACAGCCGGTGTGCACCACGGCGTTGGTCACCAGTTCCGAGACCACCAGCACCACCGTCTCGGACATCGGCGCGTCCGGGTCCACCCCGTGGTTCAGCAGCCGCGAGCGCACCCAGCGCCGGGCCCGGCCGACCTCGGCGGGGTCCGCCTGCACCGCAAGCTGTACCTGAAGAACCTGCACCGCTCCACCACCTGCACTCGCAGTTCGGCCAACGTCCCGATCGGGCCGGATCAGCCGGCCGGCGGGGCCCTCGCACTTCGCCCGGTGCCACCCGGGGCCCACCCGGGCGCTCGCCGACCCGTCCGCCCGCCCGCGCCACTCGCCCGCGTCAACTCGTCAGTCGCACAACGGCCGCGACACGAATACGCCTCAGGATGGGTGGGCGGACGGACCGCAGCAAGCGCTTCGGGCATATTCCGGCGATCGGGGGACAGGGCAGTGCATACTGTCCCGTTCACTCTCGCGAGCCTCGCACCGGCACTCGTCCGGCCCGGGCCGACGCCGGTCCCGCGGGGCCTGTTCGGACCCGCCCTGGGCGGGAACCTACCGCCGGACACTCCCGCCGCCCCGCCCGCCACTCGCGAACCACCCGTGCGACATATGTCCAGCGGTTCTCGAACAGCGGCAGCGGCGGCGAACCACGAGGGCGGGTTCCGTTCTTGCCCGAATCCCTCCCGCCGCGGACCGGCCAGGGGATACCGTTGGGTAACGCCAGCGAACCGGGCAGGAGGGTGGTTCTCGATGGCCGCCCCGGACCGGATCCCGCGCTGGGACGAGCAGTTGCAGCGACGCCTCGCCCGCGGCGAGGAGACCGCGCTCGGCGAACTGTACGACCGGCTCGCCCCGATGGTGCACGGCCTGGCCGGCCGGATACTCGCCGACCAGGCGGCCGCCGCCCAGCTCACCAGGGAGGTCTTCGCCCACGTCTGGGAGCACCCCGAGGACTTCGACCCCGACCGGGGCTCGCTGCGCTCCTGGCTGGGCGCGCTCACCCACCGCCGCGCGGTCGAACGGCTGCGGGCGCGGCGCGGCTCCGAACTGGCGCCGGAGCACGGCGGGGCGGCCGAGCAGGAGATCCGGGCCGTCGCCACCGCCGCGCGCATGCAGTACGTGGTCGACTCCCTGCCCCAACCCCTGCGTGAGACCATCGCGGTGACGTACTACGACGGCCGCACCTACCAGGAGACGGCCCGACTGCTCGGCATCAGCGAGCAGGCCGCCAAGCAGCGGATGCGGCTCGGGCTGGAGCTGCTGGCCACCGAACTGGCCGACGAACGCGCCCGCCAGGAAAACGCGGACGGGAACGGGAACGAGGGCAGGTGAAGGTGAGCGTGCGAACCGTCGAGAGGTGCGCGGGCGGATGAGCGAGGAGCGGCACGACGCCCTGCGCTCGCTGCTCGGCGCCTGGTCCCTGGGCGCCTGCCCGCCGCGCGAGGCCGCCGAGTTGGAGCAGCACCTGCCGGCCTGCCCGGAGTGCGCCGACGAGGCGGACCGACTGCGCGAGGCGGCCGGCTGGCTGTCCCTGGACGAGCCGCTGGACCAGCCCGGTTCGCTGCGCCAGCAGGTGCTGGACTGGTGCCTGGCCCGCCGCCCGGCCGAACTGCCCGTCCCCGCCTGGGGGATGCCGTACACCGCGGAGACCGCCAAGCTGGACGCCCTGCTGCGCGACCTCGGCCCGGAGGAGTGGCAGGAGGTGGCCGAACTGCCGTGGCACGGCGGCACCGAACTGCTGCGCCCGGCCGAGGTGCTGGGCCGGCTGACCGCGGCGGACGGCTTCCTGGCGCTCGCCCTCGGCCTGCCCGACCCGGTGCCGGCCGCCGCCGGGCCCGGGCCGGTACCGGCCGCGGAGCGGCGGGTACCGCCGCAGGAGGCGGCCGTCCCGGTACCGCGGGTGCCCCCGCAGGGCGGCCGGTACGCGGCGGACGCGGCGCGGACCGCCCGGCTGCTCGCCGACCAGGCCGGTCTGCCGCCCCGGTCGGTACGCGCCCGGTGGCGGCAGCAGACCCACGACCTGGTGCGCAGCGCCGCGCTGGCCCCGCAGGGCAGCACCCCGGTCGACCTCGGTTTCGCGGTGCTGCCGCTGCGCGACGCCTTCGTGGAGCGCGCCCTGGAGTGCTTCGTGCACGGCGAGGACGTGGCCCGCGCGGTGGCGTACCCGTACGCTCCGCCGGCGCCGCAGCACCTGCGGCAGATGGTGGAGCTGGTGGTCCGGCTGCTGCCGCGGGCGCTGGCGGGGCTGCGCGCGGCGCAGCCCGCGTCCGCCGGGGCGCCGTCCGGGGACGGTCGGACCGTTCGGCGGGTGCGGCTGGTGGTGGACGGTCCGGCGGCCGGCGAGTGGCTGGTGCCGCTGGACGGCGGACCGAGCAGGCCGAGCGGACCGGCCGGCCAGGCCTGGCCGAGCGGGCCCGCCGCCGGGGAGCCGGTGGCCTCGATGGTGCTGGACGGCCTGGAGCTGTGCCAGTTGGCGGCCGCGCACCGGGACCCGGACCGGCTGCCGGTGGGCGAGCACGGCGACCGGGCCGCGGTGCGCCAGGTGCTGCACGCGCTGCCGCTGCTGGCGCGGCCGTAACGCTCCTGCAGCGCCTGCGCGCGGACCACAGTTGCTCGCGCGCGGACGACCGTCGCCTACGCGAAGACGACCGTCCTGGTCCCGTCCAGCAGCACCCGGTGCTCGCTGTGCCACTTGACCGCGCGGGCCAGCGCCTGGCACTCGACGTCCCGGCCGAGCGCGACCAGCTGGTCCGGGCTGACGTCGTGGGTGACCCGGGCCACCTCCTGCTCGATGATCGGGCCCTCGTCGAGGTCGGCGGTGACGTAGTGCGCGGTCGCGCCGATCAGCTTCACGCCGCGGGCGTGCGCCTGGTGGTACGGCTTGGCGCCCTTGAAGCTCGGCAGGAAGGAGTGGTGGATGTTGATCACACGGCCGGACAGCTCGGTGCACAGCTGGTCGGAGAGCACCTGCATGTAGCGGGCCAGCACGACCAGTTCGACGTTCTCCTTCTCGACCAGGTCGAGCAGCTGCCGCTCCGCCTCGGCCTTGGTGTCCCGGGTGACCGGGATGTGGTGGAAGGGGATGCCGTAGCTCTCGGTGAGGTCCTGGAGGTCGGTGTGGTTGGAGACCACCGCGGCGATCTCCACCGGCAGGGCGCCGATCCGGGTGCGGTAGAGCAGGTCGTTCAGGCAGTGCCCGAACTTGCTGACCATGAGGACGATCCGCATCCGCTGCTCGGTCGGGTGGATCTGCCAGTCCATCCCGAAGGAGGCGCCGATCGCGGCGAAGCTGGCCCGCAGCTTGTCGGCGGTGACCGGCTCGGGGGCGGAGAAGTGCACCCGCATGAAGAACAGTCCGGTGTCCCCGTCCCCGAACTGCTGGCTGTCGATGATGTTGCAGCCGGTCATGAAGAGGTAGCTGGAGACAGCGTGGACGATGCCCTGCTTGTCGGGGCAGGACAGCGTGAGGACGTACTGGGCGCTGGCCGGCTGCTGTTCCACTGCGGGTATCCCGTTCTGAGGTCGTACGAATGCGTGACGCGCGTGCGTGAATGGTCCAGCGTGTCACATCCTGGACAGTCGCCGCCCCGCTGCCCGTACTGCGGGACGGCGCCGACCGGCGGTACGCCTCGGGCCCCGGCTCGGACCACGGCTCGGGCCCCGCCTCGGACCTGGGTCGGACCTGGGTCAGACCTGGGTCAGGATCCGCAGCACGTCGAGGGACTTGGGCGCCGCGTCCGGGTCGTCCCCGTCCCCGGCGGCGAGGGCGACGTGCGCCTCGCGGGCGGCCCGGACGGTCTCCGGCCAGCCGGGGTGGCCGAGGTAGGCGGAGGCCGGGGCGTCGGCGCCGACCTCGTGCAGCATCTGGACCGCGCGCAGCACCGCGACGTCGACCAGCGCGGCCTCGGCGGAGTCGCGGAAGATGGTGCCCACGTACTTCTCGGCGGACCAGCGGTCCAGCCAGGTGTCCTCGACCAGCCGGTAGACGGCGTCGGTCACGTCCCCGTAGCCCTCCCGGCCGGTGAGCCAGGCCTCGTGCTGGAAACCGGGGTCGGACAGCATGTGCAGCGCCGAGCGGAGTCGGGCTCGCCAGCGCCACCAGGGCAGGTCGTTGAGCGGCATGCCGCCCATCGTGCTGGAGCGGTGGCCCGGACGAGAAGGGTTTCGGGCGGACCGGTGCGAAGAATCTGTGCTGGCGGACATGGTGAACGATCGTACGTTCCCCGTCTGTTCGTGCTCCACTCGCGATCTACACGCGTACCGACCCGGATTTCGGTGTCCGTTGGCCGGGCGTTCACATTTCGTCCCTCTCGGCTTGCGGCTCCGGGGCTTGGCTGTCCCCCGGTGCGCCGGATGGCGCCCCAGAGAGGGAAGACCGATGACCAGCCGAAGGGACTCGTCCCGGGCCCGTCCCACGATCAGCGGACGCCGCCCGCGCCGTCCGATCGCCGCCGCGGTGACCGCCGCGGTGCTGTTCCCCACCCTCTTCTCGGCCTCCGCGTGCGGCGGACCGGCCGGGGCCTCCACCGCCGCCGACGAGCTGACCGTGATGACCTGGGCCCCGTCCGGCACCGGCTCCGCGGACCGTCCCGGCATGACCGCGCTCGCCGAGTCGATCGGCCGGGACGTCAACGTCAAGGGCGGTCTGAGCGGTCACCGGCTGCACGTGATCACCTGCAACGAGCACAACACCGCCGACGGCGCCAAGTCCTGCGCCCAGCAGGCGGTGGACGCCAAGGCGGTGGCCGTGCTCGGCTCCTACAGCCAGTGGGGCGACGCCTTCATGCCGGTGCTGGAGCGGGCCGGCATCCCGCTGATCGGCGGCTACGGCCTCTCCCAGCCGGAGTTCTCCAGCCCGCTGTCCTACCCGGTGGACGGCGGCATGCCCGCGCTGATCGCGGGCAGCGGCCGCCAGTTGGTCGACGCCGGCTGCAAGGCCGTCTCGCTGATCCGCCCGGACACCCCGGCCGGTGACAACCTGCTCGGCTACCTGGGCAACGCGCTCAAGCCGGCCGGCATCAAGTTGCTGGACGTCAAGGCGCCCGAGCAGTCCTCCGACTACAGCCAGGTGGTCCGCAAGGCGATCGGCAGGGACGACCCGGGCAACTGCGTCACCAGCGCCCTGACCTCCGAGCCGACGGGCAACCTGCTGGACGCCTACCGGCGGCAGAACGTGCGGAACACCCGGATCGCCTCGGTGATCGGCAGCGTCCAGCAGTCGGTGGTCGACTCCACCGGCGGCGACTCCGGCCCGCTGGCCGGCGCGTTCGTCACCAGCTGGTACCCGCCGGAGTCGGCCAAGACCTGGGACGGGCTGCGCGCGGTGGTCCGCTCCCAGGCCACCGACGGGCACTCCGTCGACGTCTCCGACCCGGGCGTGCAGACCACCTGGGTCGCCTACGAGGTGTTCCGGGTGGTGGTGGAGAAGCTCACCGCGGCCGGTAAGCCGGTCGAGGCGAAGTCCGTCGACGCCCTGCTGGACAGCGGCGAGGGCATCGACGTCGGCCTCACCCCGCCGCTGAACTGGGGCACCACCAACATGCTGCCCAGCACCGAGTCGCCCCGGCTGGTCAACACCTGGGTCACCTACCAGGTGGTCAGGAACGGTCGAATGACCTTGCAGCAGCCGGGCTTCGTGGATGTCCGCTGGGTCCTCACCGGGGCCCGCTCCCCGTCCTGATCCACCCTGCTCCCGCACCGCACACGGACGGGCGGGCCCTGCGCGGGCCCGCCCTCCGGCGTTCCGGGGTCCGCTACAGGTCGCCGTCGCCGCGGCTGGGCAGGCCGGCCTGGGTGGCGATCGTGTTCCACAGGGTCGAGGCCTGCTTCTTCGCGGTGGTCGCCGTGCCGCTGGCCTGCACGGCGTTCTTGTAGTGCTGGTTGCCGGTGTCCGGCTTCTTCGGGTCGCAGGAGGACTGGGCGTCGCCCGCCCAGGCCGCGTACTCGTCGTCGGCCTGGGCGGAGGCCGTCCAGGCGGCGTTGAGCTGCTCGACCAGCTGCTGGCCGCCGGGCAGCTTGTCGGTCTTCAACTGGCCGAGCTTGGTCTGCAGCTCGCGCCGCTTGCCGGCCGCGGCGGCCAGCGCCTGCTGTGAGTCGGGGAGCTTGTCGCACTTCTGCACCGAGGCGACCGCCGAGACCACCGCGCTGCGGCTGTCGCTCGCGGTGCCCAGCAGGTCGGACAGCGGCTGGGCCTGCGCCTTGACCTCCGGGTCGACGGCGGCGCCGGAGCCGCTCGCGCTCGCCGCGCCGGTGGCGGTGCCGCCGGTGGCCGCGACCGGGGCGGTCTTCTGGCCGCCCTTGGTGGTGTCGTCGCCACCGCTCATCAGCACGGCGACCAGCACACCGGCCGCCGCGAAGCCCGCGACCACGCCGCCGATGACCAGCTTGTTGGAGGACCGGCCGCCGCGGCCGCCGCGCCCCGCCTGGGTGGCGTCCTGGTCCGGCCGGTAGCCGTCCGGCCCGTAGCCGTCGGACCCATAGCCGTCCGGCCCGTACCCGTCCTGGGCGTAGCCCTGCGCCGGGTAGCCCGGCTGGTGCGACTGCTGCTGCTGGTGCTGCTGCGGTTGCTGCTGCGCGGCCTGCGGGTAGCCCTGGTAGCCGGGCGCGGCCTGCGGCGCGACGCCGTAGCCGGGCTGCGGCGCCGGGTAGCCGCCCTGCGGGTCGCCGGCCGGGTACGGCGGCAGGTGCTGGGTCTCGGGGGCCGGCTGGGCCTGCGGCGGGGCGCCGTAACCGGCCTGCGGCGGTGCGCCCCAGGCGGGCTGCTGGGGGGGCATCGCCTGGGTGGGCGGCGCCTGCGCGCCCTCGCCCAGGTACTCGGGCTGCCCGGACGGCCGGCCCACCGGCGGCACGGCCGTGGGGCCCTGCTGCTGGCCCGGCTGGCCCTGGGGCTGGCCGGGCTCGGGGCGGAACAGGTCGTCCAGGTTGAAGTCACCCGAGTTGTACGAGCGGCGCTGACTCAACGCGATTCCTCACCTGTGCAGGACCGCGCACTGGCGGCGGACCACATCTCGTCGGTTCTTGGGAGCATCACAGTTCCTTGGACGTCGCGCCCACGCTACCGGTTCGCCCCATCGGGTGACCACGCGGGCGGGACATTCCCACACGCTCCCTGCACGGACGACGGTCAGGCCGCCTCCGCGTCCGCCCTGGCGTGGAACTCGCGCACCACCCGCTGCTCCCGGTAGGGCTCCAGCCGGCGCCGGAACTCGTCCAGGTACTCCACACCCCGGTTGGAGCGCAGCCCGCTGAGCAGCCGCACCGCCTGGGTGCCCGTCTCGCAGGCGCGTTCCAGGTCGCGCTGCTGGAGCTGGGCGGTGGCGAGCAGCACGAGGTCCACCGCGCGGCGGCGGACCCGGGTCGGCGGGTGCAGGTCGAGCGCCCGGCGGGCGTAGTGCTCGGCCGGCCCGGCCTGTTCGAGGTCCCGGTGGCAGTGGGCGAGTTCGTCGGCGAGGTAGGCGTCGTCGAAGTGGGCGATCCAGTCCGGGTCGTCCTCGGGGCGGCGCTTCTCCATCATCTCCAGCGCCTTGGCCGACACCGCCTCGCAGGAGCGGGCGTCGCCGAGCAGGGCGTGGCCGCGGGCCTCGGCGGCGTAGAACATCGCCATCGCCGTCGGGGTGGCCACCGTACGGGCGCCCTCCTGGGCGGCGCGGGCGAGCTGGGCGATCTCCCGCGGGTTGCCGAGGGTCGCCGCCAGGTGGCTCATCGAGGCGGCCAGCACGTAGCCGCCGTAGCCGCGGTCGTCGGCGGCCTGGGCGAGCCGCAGGGCCTGGATGTAGTAGCGCTGGGCGAGTCCGGGCTGCCCGGTGTCCACCGCCATGTAGCCGGCCAGTTCGGTCAACCGGGCCACCGCGGCGAAGAGTTGGCGGCCGGTCTCCTCCCGGTAGGCGCCGCCGAGCAGGCCGGAGACCACCGAGTTGAGGTAGTGCACGACCACCGGGCGCACATGGCCGCTGCCGAAGCGGTGGTCCAGGTCGACCAGCATCGCGGTGGTCGCCTTGATCGCGGCCACGTCCGTGGGGCCGACCCGGGGGCCGCCGGTGCGGGCCACCACCGGGTCGGGCGGGGTGATCAGCCAGTCCCGGCTGGGCTCCACCAGCGCGGAGGCGGCGACCGTCGCCCCGGTGAGGAAGTCCCGCCGGCCGACGTCACTGCGCCACAGCTCGCACACCTGCTCCAGGGCCGCGTTCAGGGTCGGCGCGAACTGCAGCCCGATGCCGGAGCTGAGGTTCTTGCCGTCGGCCATGCCGATCTCCTCGACCGACACGCTGCGGCCGAGCTTGCGCCCGAGCGCCTCGGCGATCACGGCCGGCGCCTGACCGCGCGGCTGCTGCCCGCGCAGCCAGCGGGCGACGGAGGTCTTGTCGTAGCGCAGGTCCAGTCCGTGCTCCGCGCCGCACAGGTTGACCCTGCGGGCCAGGCCGGCGTTGGAGCAACTGGCCTCCTGGATCAGTTGCTGCAGGCGCTCGTTGGGCTGTCGTGCGACGAGTGGTCTCGCGGCCATTGGGCTTCGCCTCCCCACACCCTCCGGTCCCGGCCGGCGGGCGACGATGTGCTGATCTGTTGCCGACTGTCCGACCGTCCAAGGAATCTGACACCAGGTTAGCGATCAGCAACGCCAGCGGGATACCCACGGTGACGAACCGCACCCCCCACGCGCCCTGGGGAATGCTTCCGTGCGCCCCCGCTGCGCCTGCCTCCGCCCGCCCCAACTCGCTTGAGTCACCGGTTCGGGTGACATTGCCGGGATGCGGCCGACCGGGGCCCCTCGGGCCGTAACCAGCCTCACGCACGGTAGTTGAGCAGCCCGTGGAAGACATCCCCGACGCCCCCGGCCAGGACAAGAACGCCGGCCTGCCCCCGCTGCTGATCGAAGCCGTCAACTACGCCGAGAACCGCCACTGGGAGGTGGCCCCGGGCGCCTGGCTGATCGACGGCGACGGACCCTCCCACTGCTCCTGCGGCGACCAGCGCTGCCCCCAGCCGGGCGCCCACCCGCTGGACGCGGACTGGGCCCGCAAGGCGAGCGCCGGGCCGGGTGCGGTGCGGCGCTGGTGGACCGAACGGCCCAAGGCCTCGATCCTGCTGCCCACCGGCCGGTCCTTCGACGTCCTGGACGTGCCGGAGACCGCCGGGTGCCTGGCGCTGGCCCGGATGGAGCGGATGGGCCTCCAGCTCGGCCCGGTCGTGGTGCTGCCCAGCTCGCCCGGCCGGCTCGGGCGGCGGCTGCACTTCCTGGTGCTGCCCGGGGTCGCGGCCAAGCTGCCGGAGATGCTCCGCAAGCTCGGCTGGCCGCCCGGGCGGCTGGACCTGGTCGCCCGCGGCGAGGGGGACTGGACGGTCGCCCCGCCCTCGCGGATCGGCTCCACCGGCTACGCCCAGTGGGCGCGCTCCCCCTCCGAGTCCAACCGCTGGCTGCCGGACGCCGCCGAGCTGATCAGCCCGCTCGCCTACGCCTGCGGCCGCGAGGCGCCCGCCCAGCCACTCCAGGCCGCCCAGCCGGCCGGCGTCTGAACGGCCGAAAGCCTGCCGCCCTGCGCCGATCGGGTGAGGGCGTGCACCGCGCGACACAACGCGCGCGAGTGACGGGCCTTGTCTCCCACCGGAGGCGGGGCCCGTCACACGCATGTGCGGATAAGGCCTCGGTCTACCCGCTGGTCAACCGGGAAAGCCCCTCGTACGAGTGACAGCGCTCAAGGATTGCCATGATCGGCCGAGGGGAGGAATTGCGGTGTGTGGGGTCGCCGGAAGGGTCGCTCGGACGGGGAAGCCGGGCGAGGCGGTGGAGGGGCGGGAGGGAACGGGAGGGGCCGGAGGGGACAGGGAGGGAGCCGGGGAGGGACGGGAAGGGCCCGCTGCACGGGGAGCAGCGGGCCCCGACCGTCACCGGAGCTCCCAGGCCGTCACGCGGAGCCTCCGGACCGCCGTACGGAGCGAGGTGACCGGGCCCGGTCGGGCGCGAGGTCAGGCCTGGGCGACGAAGACGTGCTGGGCGATGTCCTTGCCCAGCTCCGCCGCGTTGTCCCCGGTGCCGACCAGCACGCCGCCGGCGCCGGTGCCGACGGTCACCTTGATCGTGGAGCCCGGCCGGACGCCGGCCCGGCGCAGGGTGCTCATCAGCTCGCTGTCGGTCTGGATCGGCTCGCCGATCCGGCGGACCACCACGTCCGCCCCGGCCTCGCCCGGCTTGACGGCGTCCAGCGGGACGAGCGCGGCGTCGAAGCCCTCGCCCTCGGCCTTGGTGTCGCCCAGCTCGTCCAGCCCCGGGATCGGGTTGCCGTACGGGGACTGGGTCGGGTGGCCGAGCATGGCGAGCACCTTGCGCTCGACCGTCTCGCTCATCACGTGCTCCCAGCGGCAGGCCTCCTCGTGCACCTGCTCCCACTCCAGGCCGATCACGTCGACGAGCAGGCACTCGGCGATGCGGTGCTTGCGCATCACCCGCACCGCGAGCCGGCGGCCCTCCTCGGTCAGTTCGAGGTGGCGGTCCCCGGCGACCTGGAGCAGCCCGTCGCGCTCCATCCGGCCGACCGTCTGGCTGACCGTGGGGCCGCTCTGCTCCAGGCGCTCCGCGATCCGGGCCCGCATCGGGACGATGCCCTCTTCCTCCAGTTCCAGGATGGTGCGAAGGTACATCTCAGTGGTGTCGATCAGCCCAGACATCGCCGCTGGCTCCGTTCTTCGGTGTCCTCACCGCCAATTCTGACGTACCGCACCGACAACCGGGCCCGCCCCGGGGTTTCCGGGACCGCTTTTCGTTCCTGTTGACAGCGGTGCCGCCGGGGCGCGACCGTGCTCGCCGTAGCTTTCTCCACTGGCGGTCCGGGCCATCCAGGCCGCCCCACCCGGCCGGCGCCCCCACCGGCAGAGAGCGAAGGCAACCGATGAACGACCTGGTCGGCCGGTACTTCGACGCCGCGATCGCCCACCTGAACCGGGTCCGCGCGGAGGAGTCCGACACCATCGAGGCGGCGGCCGCCCTGCTGGCCGAGGCGATCACCGAGGGCCGCCGGGTGTTCACCTTCGGCGCCGGGCACTCCTCGCTGCCGGCCCAGGACGTCGTCTACCGGGCCGGCGGGCTGGTCCCGATGAACCTGCTGAACGTGCCCGGGATGGCCGGGGTGACGATGATGCCCGCACCGCTGGCCAGCGCGCTGGAGCGGGTGTCCGGGCTGGCCACCTCGACCCTGGACCTGACTCCGGCGACCAGCGGGGACCTGCTGTTCCTGATCTCGCTCTCCGGCCGCCAGGTGATGCCGGTCGAGCTGGCCCGGTACGCCCGGGACCGCGGCCTCAAGGTGATCGGGGTGACTTCGCTGGCCTACCCCGACGAGGTGCCCTCGGCGCACCCCTCCGGCACGTACCTCAAGGACCACTGCGACGTGGTGCTGGACAGCAAGGTCGCGGTGGGCGACGGCGAGCTGACCCACCCGGGCGCCGAGACCTCCTTCGGCCCGGTCTCCACCATCGTCACCAGCGCGCTGATGCAGGCCGTGGTGGCCTCCGCGGTCGGCCGGCTGGCCGACCGGGCGGCCGCCGGGGACGCCGCCGCGCCGCCGCTGTTCCGCTCCGGCAACGTCCCGGGGGGCACCGAGTGGAACGCCAAGCAGATGGCCGACAACGCCGAGCGCATCCTCTACACCTACTGACGACCGCACCCACCGACGACCGCACCCACCGACGACCACAGCCACCGGCGGCCACAGCTACTGCCGATCACACCTGCCGGCGACTCCTTGCTGACGGCCCGCGACCGTCCGACCACGGGGCGTACCGGACAATCCACCGGGCCTTCCCGGCCATTGCGCGGCGCCCCGGCCACGGCCAGGCGTACCGGCGACCCGCCCGGGGCAGGAGAGCGGAGGGACCGGAGCGACGGGTGGGGGCCGAGCATGGCGTCTGGTGCGGGACGGACCGGGTGGGTGCGCGAGCGGGAGCTGCTGCCCGAGTTCTTCTGGGCCGCCGACGCGGCCTCGCTGCGCGGCCAGCGCCGTTCGGTGCTGCTCTGCGCCTGGGAGCTGCTCCTGCTGCTGGTCGCGGCCGCGACCGGCTCGGCCGACGGCGAGCCCTGGGCCTGGCCGGCCGCCGCGGCCTACCTGGGCGCGATGGCACTGGCCGTGGTGATCGGCCGGCAGAACCCGCAGGGCCTCTGGTACGAGGGCCGGGCGGCCGCCGAGTCGGTGAAGACGCTGGCCTGGAAGTTCGCCGTCCGGGCGGACGCCTACCAGCCGCCGCCGCACAGCCTGCCGGACGCCGAGGGCCTGTACCGCTTCCAACTCGCCCGGGTGCTGGCCGCGTTCCGGGACGGCCCGGTGGCGGTGCCGGCGACCGGGGTGGACATCACCCCGGCCATGCGCGACCTGCGCGGGCAGCCGCTGGCGGTGCGCCGCGAGGTGTACCTGAACGAGCGGATCCGGGTGCAGCACGACTGGTACCGCGAGAAGGCCCGCTACTGCGCCCGCGCCGGCTACTGGACCGGCGTGCTGGGGGTGCTGCTGCCGGCGCTGGGCCTGGCGCTGGCGGTGCTGCGGGCGCTCGGCGCCTTCACCTACGACGCGCTGGGCACGGTGTCGGCGGTGGCCGCCTCGGTCACCGCCTGGGCGCAGCTGCGCCAGTACCGCCCGCTGGCCGCCGCGTACGGGCTGGCCGCCGAGGAGCTGGAGCTGATCCGCCTGCAACTCGCCCGGCTGGACCTGGAGTCGATGGACGCCGAGGAGATCTGGGCCCGGCTGGCCCGGGACGCCGAGGACGCGGTGTCCCGCGAGCACACCACCTGGCAGGCCCGCCGGGAGGTGCGCACCACCACCGACCGGGAGCACTGAGGAGGAACGCGTGGCGTTACGGATGGTCAAAGCGGCGGACGGTCGCGCCCTCGCCGTGGAGTCCCTCGGCGACCCGCGCGGCCGTCCGGTGTTCCTGCTGCACGGCATGCCGGGCAGTCGGGTCGGACCGCATCCGCGCAGCACCGTGCTGTACCGGCTGGGGGTGCGGCTGATCTCCTACGACCGGCCGGGCTACGGCGACTCGACCCGGCTGTTCGGCCGCCGGGTGTCGCACGCGGCGGCCGACGTGCGCACCATCGCCGACGAGTTGGGGCTGGGCGACTTCGCGGTGCTGGGCCGCTCCGGCGGCGGCCCGCACGCGCTGGCCTGCGCGGCGATGCTGCCGGGGCGGGTCAGCCGGGTGGCGGTGCTGGTGGGGCTGGCGCCGCGGAACGCGACCGGCCTGGACTGGTACGCGGGGATGACCCCGTCCAACGTCCGGGCCTACCGGGAGGCGGAACGCGGGCACAGCCGGATCGCCGACGCGATGGAGTTCCGCTCCCGGCAGATCAAGGACGACCCGGTCCGGCTGCTGAACGGGCTGCGCACCGAACTCTCCCCCGCCGACCGGGAGGTGGTGGCGGACAGCGGGCTGCGGCGGATGCTGCAGAGCAACTACCGGGAGGCGTTCCGGCACGGCGCGGACGGCTGGATCGACGACGTGCTGGCCTTCACCGCCGACTGGGGCTTCGACGTCGGGTCGATCGGGGTGCCGACCTGGCTGTGGCACGGCGCGGACGACCAGTTCTCGCCGGTGGACCACTCGCGCTGGCTGGCCGACCACATCCCGGGCGCCGAGCTCTTCCTGGAGCCCGGCGCGGCGCACTTCGGGGCGTTCCGGGTGATGACCACGGCGCTGGCCTGGGCGGCCGGGTAGCGGCTCCGAACAAGCCGGTAGCGGCTCCGAACGAACCGGTAGCGTCGCCGAACGAACCGGGTAGCGGCTCCGGACGCCCGGCCGGTCAGGCCTTGACCGGGGTCAGCGGCTCGGAACCGCCCAGCACCGCAAGGATGTTGTCCACCGCCAGGCCGCCCATCGCCTGCCGGGTCCGCACGGTGGCGCTGCCCAGGTGCGGGACCAGCACCGCGCGCTCCTGGGCGAGCAGCGCGGACGGGACCTCCGGCTCGTGCTCGAAGTTGTCCACGGCGGCGGCGAACAGCGCGCCGGACTCCAGGGCGGCGGCCAGCGCCTCCTCGTCCACCACGCCGGCGGTCATGCTGACCACCACCGCCCCGGGCGGCAGCAGGGCCAGCCGGCGGGCGTCCAGCAGGTGCCGGGTCTCCTCGGTGCAGGGGCAGGTGACGACCAGCACGGTGGAGGTGGCGAGCAGTTCCTCCAGCGGCTTCCACTCGGCGCCGTGGGCCTGCTCGGGCGGCAGGGCGCGGCGGTTGTGGTAGCTGACCGGCATGTCGAAGGCGGCGGCCCGGCGGGCCACCGACTGCCCGATCCGGCCCATCCCGAGCACGCCGAGCGGGGTACCGGCCAGTTCCAGGCCGAGCAGGAAGTTCGGGCTCCAGGTCCAGGGCGTGCCGGAACGCAGCAGCCGCTCGCCCTCGCCGAGCCGGCGGACGGCGGCCAGCAGCAGCGCCCAGGCGGTCTCGGCGGTGGCGTTGGTGAGCACGCCGGGGGTGTTGGTGACGATGACGCCGCGTTCGGCGCAGGCCGCCAGGTCGATGTTGTGGTAGCCGACCGCGTGGTTGGCGACGATCTCCAGCTGGGGGCCGGCGGCGTCCAGGAACTCGGCGTCCACCCGGTTGTTGAGGGTGGTGAGCACGGCCCGGCGCCCGCGGACGGCGGCGAGCAGTTCGGCCCGGTCCAGCTCCTCGTCGGTCTCGCGCACGGTGACGGCGTACCGGTCGGTGAGCCGTTCCAAGACGCCGGGCGCGGGGTGCCGGGTGACCAGGACGGGGGGCAGGGTACTCATGGCTCGGCAGCGTACCCCGCCCCTCCCCCGGTCACACCGGCTGCGGCTCCAGGTCGCGGTTGATCCGCTTCCAGCCGCGCGCGGAGACGGTGTTGGGGTGCTCCTCGCCGAACTGCCGGATCAGCTCGGAGATCGCCCGGGCGCGCAGTTCGGCGGCCTGGGTGTGCCGGCCGGCCGAGCGCAGGGTGATCGCCAGGTTGGCCTCGCAGGCGACCGCGTCCGGGTGCTGCGGCGTGTAGCGCGCGCACAGTCCCGCGTAGGCGGCCCGGCCGAGCTGTTCGGCGAGGTCGGTCTGCCCGTCGTCGCCGTAGGCGTTGGCCAGGTTGATCACCGCGTTGAGGGTGTACGGGTGCTCCGCCCCGACCGAGCGGGTCAGCCCGTCGACGGTGAGCCGGCCGCGCTCGATGGCGCCCTGGACGTCGCCGCTGCCGCGCAGGTAGATGCCCAGGTTGTTGGCGCAGGCCAGGGTGAACGGGTGCTCGTCGCCGAACAGCCGCCGGTGGCCCTCGAAGACGGTGGCGCAGAGGTCGCGGGCGGCCTCCTTGTCGCCGGAGGCGCTGTGGTCGGCGGCCAGGTTGAGCGCGCAGGCGAGCGCGTCGGGGGCGTCGGCGCCGTAGCGCTCCAGGTAGCGCTCGTAGGTCTCCTTGGTGATCCGGCGGGCCTCGGCGAGCTGGCCGATCCGGCGCAGCGAGACGGCCAGCGACTTGGCGTTGCGCAGGTTCTCCGGGAGGTCCGGGTCGAGGACGTCGCCGAGGTCGGCGGTGACCTCCTGGAGGAGGTCCACCGAACCGCGGTAGTCGCCGAGTTCGCGCAGGTCGCGGGCCAGGTTGGACTTGGTGGAGAGGGTGTAGGGGTGCTTGGGGCCGAGGACGGCGGTGCGCCGGTCGAGGGTCTCCTGGTCGAGTTCGCGGGCGGCCTCGCTGTTGCCGACCAGCCGGTAGTCGATGGCCAGGTTGTTGGCCATCGACAGGGTGCGCGGGTTGTCGTCGCCGAACAGTTCGCGGAACTGCTCCAGGATCTCCTGGTCGAGGTCGAGCGCGGCCTGGAAGCGGCCGAGCGCCCGCCGGTCGGCGCCGAGCGAGCCGGCCGTCATCAGGGTGTACGGGTGGTGTTCGCCGAGCAGCACCCGCTGGCGCTCCAGGGTGGCCTCGTCCAGGGCCAGTGCCTCGGCGTAGTTGCCCTGGGAGCGCAGCACGTTGGCGAGCTGGAAGCGCAGCAGCAGGGTCTGCCGGTCGTCCTCGCCGAGCTTGCTGGTCCACTCGGCGTCGAGGGCGTGGCCGAGGTCACGGGCGCGGTCGAGTTCGCCGCGCTTCCACAGGTAGCGGACCCGGTCGATGAGCAGCTGGCGGGTGTCGGCCTCGTCGCAGTTGTGCGCCTTGGAGGGCGACAGGTGCGGCCAGATCTCGTCGAAGGCGGGCCAGTTGGCCGGGTCGTCGGTGTCGCCGAGGACGGGCCGGGCGCCGGTGAGGATGCGGTGCACCTCGTGGACGGCGATCTCCTGCTCGTCGTCGGTCATCCCGGCCCGGATCACTGCCTGGACGAGCCGGTGCACCTGGAAGCTGTTGCTGCCGGCGTCGACCTTGGCCAGCGCGTACCGGCCGATCGCCTGGATGACCTTGCCGAGCATGAACTTGTCGCTGAGGTCGGCGTCGTACTTCACCAGCGCCCGGATCATCTGGTCGCTGTAGAAGAGGTTCATCGAGATCGGCTCGGGTGCGAAGAAGGCGCACAGCTGGAGCAGCCGGACGGCCGCCGGGGACTGCTGGCGCAGCCGGCCGATCGAGACGTTCCAGGTCGCGGCGACCGGGGTGGGGTAGTCGGTGGGGTGGTCGACGGCGAGGGCGCGGGCGGCCTCGGCGTGCAGCTGGGCGACGTAGGTCTCCACCGGGGTGCCGGTGGTGTCCAGCCAGGCGGCGGCCACCTCGACGGCCAGCGGCAGGTCGCCGACGGCCTCGGCGACCCGGTCGGCGTCCGCGCGGGAGAGGCTGCGGGCGCGCCGGCACAGGTGCTCGACGCTCTCGCCGCGGGTGAAGACGTCGACCTCCAGCGCCTCGGCGTGGCCGGTCCAGGCCTGGTTGCGGGAGGTGACCAGGATGTGGCCGGAGCCGCCGGGGAAGAACCGGCGGATCTCGGAGGGCTCGTCGGCGTTGTCGAAGATCAGCAGCCAGCGGGAGGTGGGCACGCCGCGGCGCAGCGCCTCCCGGGCGGCCTCGGCGGCCTCGGTGACCGAGTCGCCGACCCGCAGGCCGAGGCGGCGGGCGAGTTCGGCGAGGGCCGGGGCGACCAGTTCGGTCTGCTCGGCGTCGATCCACCAGACCAGGTCGTAGTCGGACATGAACCGGTGGGCGTACTCCAGCGCGACCTGGGTCTTGCCGACGCCGCCGAGCCCGTACAGGGTCTGCGGGGTGGGCAGCACGGCCGCCATACCGCCGCGCAGCTGGTTGCGCAGCTGCTCCAGGACGGCGGCGCGGCCGGTGAAGGAGGGGTTGCGCGGCGGGACGTCCCACACCGAGGGCTTGCTGCCGGGGAAGCGCGGGCCGCCGGCGGGGGCGTCGCCGAGCACGGCGTCGCCGCGGCCGAGGGCGCGCAGCAGGCTCTGGATGGACTGGTTCTCGTCGCGGCCGACCAGGTCGACCGGGTTGCGGTTGCTGAACGGCGCGGTGAGCCGGACGTCGCCGACGCGCACCGGCAGCAGCTGGCGCCGGGTGCCGGAGGGGTCGGAGTTGACCACCGACTCCCACAGCGCCCGGGCCTGCGGGGAGCGCTGGTAGGCGGGCGAGAGGACGGCGACCGTGCGGTAGGCGGAGTCGATGCCGCGCTCGGTCTCCTCGCGCGGGTCGGTGCCGGCGCTGAGGTCGCGCGGCAGCACCCGGAAGCCGGCCCTGGTCAGCACGGACTCGATCCAGTCCGCCCACATCCGGTCCTCGGGCACGTAGGACAGGTAGAGGTCGGCGGGCACGGACGGGCGGCGGCGGGTGAAGGCGTCCACGTAGCGCAGCCGCACCTCCTCGTCCATCGGCGGCAGCCCGGTGACCCGGCCCTCGGTGATCATCGAGGTGAGGCGCTCGCAGGCGGCCAGCATCGAGGTGGGGGTGCCGGTCTGGTCGCCGAAGGTAGCGAGGATCTCCTCGTAGGCGTAGAACGGCCGGTACGGGATCTCCACCGAGCCCCAGTAGCCGGCGAGTTCCTCGCCGCCGAAGCCGGCGGGCAGGCCGTCGAAGCGCACCCGGGCCAGGGCGCGGCCGGCGTCGGCCTTCTCCTTCTCGCCCTCGTCGATGCGCATCGGGACGGGCAGGATGCGGATGCCGCGGTCGCGGTAGCGGTCGTGGATGTGCTGGGCGATCCGGGAGGCGCCGTCGATGGACTGGTCGCTGAGGGTGAAGCAGACCACCAGGTCGTCGGGCATCTGCACGGTGCAGATCTCGGCGATGTCGGACAGGCCGGTGCGGGAGTCGATCAGCACGTAGTCGTAGCGCTTGGCCATGTCGGCCTTGAGCGCGTCGAAGAACTGCCCGCCGTCGAAGCGGTCGTAGAAGATGTCCCAGTCGAGGTGGGTGACGGCCTCGGAGTAGTCCCGGTTGAACTGGCCCGCGGAGAGGAAGTCCAGGCTGCCGCCGGCCGGGAAGTGCGGCCAGGAGAGCGAGAGGGCGTGCGGGTGCACCCGGGCGAAGTCCAGGTGCCAGCCCTCGGCGTGCTCGACCGGGCGCAGCGCCTCCTCGCGGTACTCGGCGATCAGGTCCATCATCCCGGTGGTGCCGGCCAGCGAGGCCGGGTCCAGGAACGGGTGGAAGAACTTGGCGAGGCCGGGCGCCTCCAGGTCCCAGTCGACGGTGAGCACCCGGAAACCGTTGGCGGCCAGGATCCAGGCGGTGTTGGCGAGGGCCATGGTGCGGCCGGTGCCGCCCTTGTACGAGTAGAAGGTGATGATCCGGCCCTGGCGGTCCTGTTCGGCGGCCTGCCGGGCGGCCTCGCGGGCGGCGGCCAGTTCGGCGGCGCCGAGGCGCAGGTTCCTGGTGGTGTTGTCGCTCATCGGTGCGGTCCTCCCAAGGGCGCCATCCCAGCATCGGGGTCATCGCCGTCGTCACGGTCGTTGCGGTAGGGGCGATCGTTGTCACGGGCGGTGCGGTCGTCACGGGCGGTGCGGATGGTGCGGTCGGTACGGTCGTCGGGGGCGCCGTAGTCCTCGCGGGAGAGGCGGACGGTGCGTTCCTCGGGGGCGGCGTAGTCCGCACGGGAGAGCCGGACGGTGCGCTCCTCGGGGGCGGCACGGTGATCGCGCTCGTCCCGGGCGTCCCCGTCCTCCCGGTCCTCCCGGTCGGGGTCGTGGTCGCGGTCGAAGGGGTCCGGCCCGAAGGGTTCGGTGCGGTGCCCGCCGAAGCCGTCCGGCCCGTACGCCCCGGGGCCGCGGCGGAAGGCCTCGCGCAGGCTCGGCCGGGGTGCCGGGGGCTCCTCCGGTTCGGCCCTGGTCCGGCTCTCGAAGGCGTACTTGGCCTTCATCGCGGCGCGCGGCAGCGCGTCGTCGAAGTCCTCCAGGCTGTTCAGCCCGGTCGGGCCGGTCACGCCGAGGAAGCTCGGGCGCCCGGCCCGCCGGGTCTTGCGCAGCGTCTGGTCGCTCAGTCCGCTGAACTCGCCGTCCCGTTCGAGGCACTCCCGGTCCTCGGTGTTCCACGGTTCGAGGACGCTGACCCAGGTGGCGTCGGAGCGGTCGAAGCGGCGGACCAGCTCCCGGCGGCGCGGGTCGCGCAGTGCCCACCGGTCCAGCAGCAGCAGTCCGGGGGCCTCGGCGTTGCCCTCGATGATGGACTCCACCTCGTCGTCGAACTCGTGCACGGTCGGCTGGAAGCCCAACTGCCGCGCCAGCCGTACGGCGTGCTGGGCGATGGGGGAGCCGGCCGGCCGGTACGGGTGCCAGTCGGTGCGCCGGGCACCGTAGAAGTCGGGGTTGCGGTCCTGCGGCAACTCGCCCTGGTGGTAGGTGAGTACGGAGATCCGCAGCTGCTTGGTCGGGGCGGACACGTTGAAGGCGCTGGGCAGCCCGTTGAACTCCAGCCGCCGCCCGACCGGGATCACCGTCTCCTCCGCCACCTGCACGATCCGCGCCGCCAGCCGGTGCACGGCCAGTTCGTAGGCGGCCCGGAAGTAGCTGAGCTTCATCAGCGCGTACAGGCCCTCGGTGGCGTAGTCGGGCCCGAACCCCGCGTGGTTGAACTGGAGTTCGCTGGCCACCTTGGGCAGCCGGTAACGGCTCATCGGCGCCCAGAGCACCGGGACGATGCCGCTGGTGCGCTCCACGTCCATGGTCGCCGGGTAGACCGGTCGGCGGGTGAAGGCGTGCCACTCCTGGCCGCACGGCACGCTGTTGAAGTAACGGGGGGAGTACAGCGGTACGAACACCCGGCAGGTCGCCAGTTCCTCGGACAGCCGTTCGGCCCACAACTCGCCCTGGTGCATGGACTCGTCCATGAAGCCGACCGGCACCCCGGCCGGGACGGTGGTGAGCTGGAGCACCGCCTCGCAGAGGTCCCGGTACAGCTGGCGCACCCAGTGGTTCGGGTCGCCGGCGCCCCGCGCGCCGGACTTCGGCGTGTGCGCGTAGGAGAGGAAGAAGTACGGCCGGGTCTCGTCCTCGTCCCAGCCCCGGTCAGTCACACGTGCCTCCCCCGGGCCCGTCGGCAACCTGGCTCCCGCAGCCCCCGTGCGGCGGGGTCTCAGTGTAGGAACGACTGACACCCCAATGGAATAGCACAGCGACCCGTACGAATTGACATGACCGAAACGATGTCGCTGCCCTCTTGCGTGGAGCAGTACCCTCGTTGCGGCTGTTGTGAACGATCAGGAGGAGCACTCATGGACCAGCTCAACTGGCAGCGGTCGAGCTTCAGCGTCGGTGAGGCCAACTACCTGGAGATCGCCTCCGCCGGGGACCTCGTCTACATCCGCGAGTCCGACCACCCCGACCTGGTCGTCACCACCACCCGGGTCAAGCTCAACGCCTGGATCCTGGGCGCCAAGGACGGCGAGTTCGACCACTTCGTCGGCCTCTGAGCCCTCACCCCTCCTCCGCCGCGCTCCCGTAGCGGGCGGCCAGCGCCCGTGCCGTCGCCGCGATCCGCTCGCGGAGTTCGGCCGGTTCCAGCACCTCGATCTCGGCGCCCAGCCGCAGGAACTCCCCGTGGGCGTGGTCCACCGACTCGATCGGCACCCGGGCCCGCGTCCAGCCGCCCTCCCCCGGCGGCACGCCGAGCCGCCGGGCGCCCGCGAGGTGCTCGCCACCGTCTGCCACCACCGCACCGAGCACGCCGAGAACGACTTCCCCGCCCTCCCCGTCCGCACCGGCGAGGACGTCCGGGTCTGGTTCGGCCGGGCGGAGCAGGCGCCGCCCTGGCCCCACCAACGCCTCCGCCTGGAACCGGTCACCGGTTGACGGCGCTCGCCCAGCGGACCGACGTGCTCCTCGCGCCAGGCTCCAGACGCCAGGCTCCGAATCCGCGCAGGAAGTCGGCCCGTCCGACTTCCTGCGCCGCCGGGTGTACTGCCGGATGTGCCGCCGGATGTACCGCCGGATATCCGGTGGCACACCCGTTCGTGCGCAGACAGGATCACGCCATGCATGTCTTCCTTGAGACCGAGCGGCTCGTCCTGCGTCCGTTCACCGAAGCCGACGCCGACCAGCTCCTCGCGCTGGACAACGACCCCGAGGTCATGCGCTTCATCAACGGCGGTGCGCCGACCAGCCGGCAGACGGTCGAGGCGAAGGTCCTCCCCCGCCTCCTCCACGACCACCCGTGCACCGGCACCCGCGGCTTCTGGGCCGCCGAGGAGAAGGCCACCGGGACCTTCCTCGGCTGGTTCGAGTTCCGCCCCCTCGACGACCACGACCCCGCCGTCGTCGAGCTCGGCTACCGGCTCAACCAGGCCTCCTGGGGCAAGGGTTACGCCACTGAGGGCTCGCGGGCGCTGATCGACAAGGGCTTCGCGGAGCTCGGGGTGGAGCGCGTCACCGCGAACACCATGGCCGTCAACTCCCGCTCCCGGCGCGTGATGGAGAAGTCCGGCCTGACGTTCCTGCGGAACTTCACCGCCGACTGGCCCGACGCGATCCCCGGCTCCGAACACGGCGAGGTCGAGTACGAGCTCACCCGCGCCCAGTGGCAGCAGCGCCACTGACCGCACCCTGGCCGCACCCCGAACGGGTCACGGGCCGAGTCACGGGCCGAGTCACGGGCCGGGTCACGGGCCGACGAGCTGCGCGAGCTCGTCGGCCGACTCGGGGGTCAGTCGGTAAAAGCCCTGGAGGCTGACGGAGCGTTCGAGGCGGCCGTCCACCAGGTACTTCAACCCCCGCACCTTTCCCCGCTGGTTGCGCCAGGTGAGTTGTCCCAGCAGCTCGCCCGGTATCCGCTGGTCGAAGCGCACGGGCGTCCCGTCCACGTGGACGGCCTCCGCACCGCAGCCGCCCGCGCCGAGCATCCACCAGGCATCGTGCCCCGGGAAAGCCGGGTCCTGCCAGGTCGCTGGGGCAGTGCCGCAGCACTCGCCGCGCTCCCGGTCCACGATCCGCATCCGGCTCACCACGAACACCTCGCACCGGCTGACGTGCAGCGCGTACACCTCGTCGCCGGCCTTGGCCGTCGACCAGGCGGGCAGCGACTGGTGCACCCCGCTGTAGGCGACGGGCGGCCGTTCACCCACTCGGCCCTCCCTACGGAGGGAACGGCAGGTGTCGTGGGTCCACAGGACGGTGAAGGCATCGGGCATGGCGCCGATCCTAGGAACGGGGTCGGACAGCCGGGCTCCGGGTGCTCAGTGGTGCCAGGCCTGCCCGCCGGTGTTGTGGACGAACCGCTGCAGGACTTTCAGCGTGGTCAGGTACTCCTCGTCGGAGATGCCCGCATGGCGCTCGGCCCACAGCTCGCCCTGGAGGGCGGCCGCCCGGTCGAAGAACTCCCGGCCTTCGGAGGTCAGTACGAGCGGGCCTCCGGCCGACTCGGCGACCCAGCCGCGCTCGACCGTCGCATCGATCTCGGCGTCGAGAGCGTCCCGCCCGGTGTCGAGGTAGTCACGCAGCACGGCGGAGACGTCCTCGCGGGTCCTCGGCCCCTCGGCCCGGGCTAGCTGGGCGAGCACCCACCACTGCGGCTGGGTGGTGCCGAGCTCGGCCAGAGCGCCGCGGGTGCGGCTGACCACGGCCTTGTACGCGGCCCAACTCCAGTAGCCGATGGGCTGCTTGATCAATTCGGCGTCGCTGTGCGAGTACTCCACGGCCGGGCCCCTCCCCTTGCTGTCGGTCACTTCGGCAGGACCGACGCTAGGAGGTGAAGTCGGCTTGAGGTCAAGCCTCCCGATCGCACCTACCCGCTGGTAGCAAACCTGGACGGGCGACCGCGGCCGGGTCAGCAGAAGACCGCCTTGATCAGCCGGTCCAGCGCGGGCGGGAAGGTCTGGGCCGGGTCGGCATCCGAGTCGCCGGTGGTGAGGCCCGCGGTGAGGACCCTGGCGCCGTCCGGGGTGGCGATCATCAGGGCGCCGTAGCCGCCGGGGGCGCCGCCGTTGTGGTGGACGATGGTGATGTCGCCGTTCTCCGGGCCCAACTCCTGGACGAACAGGCCGAGTCCGTAACCGAGCATCCCGTGCGGGGTCCGCATCTGCTCCAGCAGTTCGCCCGGCAGGAGCCGACCGCCGAGCAGGGCGGCGAAGAACACCTGGAGGTCGCGGGTGGTGGAGATCATGTCCCCGGAGCCGCACAGCAGCGAGAGGTTCTGCCGGGAGACGTCGACCACCTTCCACTCCTCGCCGTCCTGGTAGCGGTAGTAGCCGTGGGCGTGCGGGCCGGGGAGCTCGGAGAGGCTGCCCGGCACCAGGGTGTCGCCCAGGCCGAGCGGCCGCAGGATCCGCCGCTGCATCTCCTCGGCATACGAGTGCCCGGTGAGCGCCTCGACCAGCAGGACGGCCAGCGTGTAGTTGGTGTTGGAGTAGCTCTGGTCCGCGCCCGGTTCGAAGCGGGCCGGCTTCGTCAGCGCGAACTCGACCAGCTCGTCGGGCCGGTAGTCGTGGAAGCGGTTGTCGACCCACGCCTTGCCGATGGACGGCAGCCCGGGCACGAACTCCCCCTTCTCGTCCAGCTCGCCGGTGCAGTTGTGGACGCCGCTGGTGTGCTGGAGCAGCATCCGTACGGTGATCCGCCCGTCGAGGCCGCCGAAGCGGGGCAGGTGCTCGGCGACGGGGGCGTCCAGTTCGATCAGGCCGTCGGCGACCAGGTGCAGCACCAGGGCGGCGACGAAGGTCTTGGTGGTGCTGCCGATCCAGAACTGCCCGTCCGTGGCGGGCTTCGCGCTCCCGCCGAGTTCGTGCACCCCGGCGCTGCCGGTCCACTCGCCGCGTTCGTCGCGGACCCGCAGCTGGACGCCCGCGAAGCCGACGTCGACGAAGTCCTGGGCGGCCTTCTGGAGTTCGGGGCGGTCCTGCTCGATGGTGCTGCTCATGGTGGTTCCTGCTTCCGGTAGGAGTGCGGATCGGCGGATCAGAGACTGCGGGCGGTGATGTCGCCGTAGGCGGTGGTGGCGTGGATGGTGAGGCCGGGAGTGCCGGCGTTCCGCAGCGCGTTGTGGATCCGGCCGTGGGCGGTGCCCGCGTCGAGGGCGGCGGAGACCCCGCGGGCGGCGCCGACCTCGATCTGCCCGTACTCGGTCCGCAGGGTGACGGCACCCTGCACGGCCTCGGTGATCCGCAGGTCGCCCTTCCGGGTGCGGATCTCGGCGGGGCCGCCGAGCCGGCCGACGGCGATGTCCCCGGCCTGGAGGTCGAGGCGGGCGCCGGCGGTCTCGTCGAGCTTGACGGTGCCCTGCGCGGCCTCGATGGCGACGTCGCCGAGGCGGCCGACACCCCGGAACTCGGCCAGCGCGGCCGTCGCGTCGACCCGGGAGCCGGCGGGCAGTTGGACGGTGACCTCGACCGAGCCGGAGTTGCCGAGGAGGCGGTTCTCGGCCTCCGGGGTCTCGACCCGCAGCACGCCGTCGGCGTAGCCGACCTCGACCCGCTCGGCGGCCTTCACGTCGCGGCTCTTGCCGGCGTCGGCGGGCCGGACCTCGACCACGGTGTCGGCCCGGTCGGCGGCGATGAGCCGGATGCGGCCGGCGGGGATGTCCAGGACGGCCGAGACCGGGGTGGGGGTGGCGAACTTCTGCATCGTGCTCTCCTTCTTCTCCGCGGTGCGAGCCCGGTGGCCCGCCGCTTTCTGATGAAGGAAACGCTACGTTGCGTTCTTGGCTCCGGCAACAACCAAACCGCGCAGCAGGCCAATCAATGCAGCTCAACGGCCATAAATCATTGCAACGATTCTGCCGGGAATGCAACGACCCTCAGCCCATCCATTGCAATGGACTGAGGGTGAACGCTATCCGTGGCTGTTGCGAAGGGGCTCAACCCCGGAGGGCTCAACCCCAGCGGGCTCAGCCCTCGGCCCGGGCCCGAAGCAGCCCGTCGGCCAGGTCGACCGCCTCCCGGACCGGGACGAGCCGGCAGTCCGCGTCGCCGATCCGGCCGGTGGTGACGCCCTCGGCCGCGGCGAGCACCTCCGCGCCGAGGTCGGCGAAGTGCAGGTCGTCCAGGTCGGGGGCCCGGAAGCTGGTCCAGCCGTCCGCCGTGACGCAGCCGTACTCGCGGATCCGTACGTCGGGCTGGCGCAGGTCGGCGAGGTGGAAGGCGGTGAACCGGGCCATGTCGACGCCGAGCATCAGCACCCGGGCGTCCAGCTCGTACAGCCGGCCGAGCGGGGAGTCGGGGCCGAGGTGGGAGGTGAGCGGGTGCCGGGAGGTGATCTCCTCCGCCCGGGGGCCCAGGGCCGCCCAGGAGGTCTGCGGGTGGCTGCTGCGCAGGGCGCCGGGCCGGGTGCGGACGGCTTCGGAGAGCGCGCCCAGGGTCGGGGAGGCCGGGGTGGTGGCCGGGTCGAAGCGCGGCATCCGGGCCCGGTGCTCCGCGATCTCGGCCGGGGTCAGCCCGGCGATCGCGGCCTGGTGGATCCGTGAGGTCGAGGAGTTCTCGGGGGTGCTGGTGAAGGCCACCAACGTCCCTTCCGCGCCCAGGACTTCGAGCAGGGCGTCAACCACCCCGGCCGCCCCGCCCTGGACCGGCCCGAGGGTCCGCAGCGACGCCTGGACGTGCAGCACCGTGCCCGGCCGCACCCCCAGCCGGGCGAAGCGCTCGGCCAGCTCAACGGTGGTGATCATCCGACACCCCTTCGTTTCAGGCCTCGACGAAACGGAGCCGACTCCGCTCCTCCCGCGCCCGCTCCGCGTCCCGTTCCGCCGCCGCGGGCAGCGGTACGGCGAGCCACGGCGCGACGCTCTCCCCCATCCCGGCCGCGAACCGGGCCCCCAGCCCGGTCAGCGCCCCGGATCCGGCCAGCCGCTCGACGGCCTCGGCGGTGTACCGCCGCCAGAGCGCGAACTGTGCCCGCGCCCGGTCGGCGGCCTCCCCGGCCAAGCCGTCGTACGCGGCGGTCCGGGTGCCCCAGTACTCGGTGACCGCGAGGTGGGCGTAGGTGCCCTGGAGCAGGCCCTCCAGTGGGCGCGGGTCGGGCCGCCAGGGGGCGAAGTACAGCCGGTCGTCGGCCCGGTCGTACAGGTCGTACAGGTCCAGCACCGCGCCGAGCTTCACGTGCTGGAACTCGTGGGCGAGCAGCAGCGCCAGCGTGGGCGCGGTCGCGGGCCGGGCGATGCCGACCGCGCCGTACGCCTGGCGCGCCGCCGAGCTGACGTCGCGTCCGGCCGGGCCGGGCCGCAGCGGGGTGATCGTCGTCAGCCCGGCCCGGATGCCCTCCGCGTAGTCGGGCAGGTCGCGCCCGAGCAGCTCCCAGCACTCGCGCAACGCGCCCGTCCAGCCGAGCAGTTCGGCCTCGGGCAGCCGGTCGGCCACCGGGTGGTCGTGGCTGTCGCGCAGCGGGTCGAGGTCCTCCAGGGCGACCGTCCAGCCGCCGGCCAGCCGGACCCGTCGCAGCGGGTCGTCCAGTTCCCTGAACACCGTCCCGTCGGCGGCCCGCACCTCGAAGCCGTCGGCGTGCCCGGTGACCACCGCCTCGCCGTCCGGCAGCGCGATCCGCCCCAGCGTCGGCAGGTACAGCCGGCCGCCCCGGGCGGGCACCGTGACGGCGTCCCCGCGCCCGGCCCGCACCGCGGCCGCGGCGGCCAGGGCCGCCATCGGGCCGAGGCCGACCGTGAGGTCCCCGGCGAGCCGCCGCGCGGCCCAGGCCCGGGCGTACGGGTGGGTCAGCACCGCGTCCACGGCCTCCGGCGCCGCCCCGTCGAGCTCCGACAGCAGCTCCCAGGCGGCCGCCCGGCCCTGCCCGGAGGCGTCCCAGGCGGCGGCCAGCATCGCCCGGGTGAGGGAGAGTTGGGCGGCGCCGAGGGCGGCGACGGTGTCGGCGCCGCCGTATCCCCGTGACAACTCGTCGAGTTGGGCCGGGGTGAGCGCGGTCGGCAGCAGCGGGCGGGCGGCCTGGGCGGGCACGGGGGCCGGGGCGGAGGCCGAACCTCCGCTGCCCGCAATGCCGTTGATGAGCGTCATGAGGTCACCGCAGTAGACGGAGGGGTTGTCGAAGCCATTGTCGGCCCGGTAGCGGTGGGCGTACAGTCCGCCGCCGCAGGCGCGGACCACCGGGCAGGCCCGGCAGGTCGCGCTCAGTCCGGCCAGGCCGGACTGGCGGGCGGCGATGCCGGGGTGGCGGGCGAGGTCGTCGAGGCTGTGCGCGAAAACGTTCATGCCGGTGACGGGCGCCCCGTCGTACGCGGTCTTGAGGCTGTCCGCCTGCTCGAAGGTCCCGTCCGTCTCCAGCACGGCGAGGTCCGAGGGCTCCAGCCCGAGCGACTCGGTGAGGCTGGACAGCCCGCGCACCGTCCGGTGCACGGATTCGAAGGTGCGCACGGCGAACGGCCGCGCGTCCGTTTCCCACAGCCTGTGGACGACCAGCAGCCAGTCCGCGTACGGGTCCTCCGGGCCGCCCGGGAGCCGCTTCGGCGGGTCCTCCCAGGTCGCGTGCGGAAGCAGGAAGTCCACGGCGGGGGGGCGCAGTTCGACCAGCGCCCGGTACACGGCCACCGGGTCGTTCTCGATGTCGATGGTGCACAGCAGCCCGGCGAACAGGTGCCGGAACTCGGGCTCGTTCAGCAGCCCGACCGCCCGCAGCACCTGTGGATGACTGCTCCGCCCGTCGGCGAAGCGCCGGTGCCGGTCGTTGGCGGCCCTGTCGCCGTCCAGCGAGATGCCGACCCTGAGGTCCAGCTCCGCGAACAGCTCGCAGAACGCGCGGCTGAGCAGCACACCGTTGGTGTGGATGCGCAGGTCGAGGGCACAGCCGGGCGGGAGCGCCGCCCGGAGCGCTTCGGCCGCGCGGCGCAACCGGTCCGGGCCGGCGAGCAGGGGTTCTCCCCCGTGCAGGACGACCCGGACGGCGGACAACCGGTGGGCGACCGCGTGCTCACCGATCCGCTCGGCGGCCTTGGCCAGGATCCCCTCCCCGATCACCTTGGGGCGGGAGCGCCAGCTGCTGTCCGCGTGCTCGTAGACGTAGCAGTGGTCGCAGGCGAGATCGCACCGGCTGTGCATCTTGACCACGAATTGCGTCAGTGGCACCGGAATTCGCGTCGTCATGGGTGTGGCGGGTTCAGCTCGGCCTGGGGTCCGTTTCGGGGTTCCGGCGCGGGTCAGATCGAGGAGTTGAAGGCCGCGACCGGCACGAGGCCGGATTCCGCGCCGGGGAGGGCGCGCTGCAGCCGGGCGGCGAGTTCCTCCGCACCCAGGGCGGCGAGCTCGGCGAGGGACGGGCGTTCCGGCGCCTCCTGAGAGTCAGTGAGGTTACGGGCCGGCCTGGTGCTGGTTACCGGAGTCATATTCGTTTCCTTAGGCGCGGTTAGGACCTGCCGAGTCCGGGTAGGTCACCCGGTTGCGACCAATGTAGTGCCCGCGCGGTCTCCGCGCGGCACCTTGCCTCCCCAAGTTGGTCTGCCCAACCAGCCGACGCCGTACCACGGCGCGCGGAAGCCCGAGAATTCACCCGTTCAGCGGTCGCGCGATTCGCCATCGCGCGCGCCGAAGCGCGTTGACCGGAGCAGGCGTTCGAGCCTCCCGGCCCGCCTCCGTACGGATGCGCGCCGGGGGTACGGGCGGCGCCCCCGCCGGCGTTCCCGGGCGCCGCCGCACCGTCGCCCGGCCGGCCGAACCCGTCCCGAGTACCGCGCCTCAGAGCCCCAGCTCACGGACGGAACGCGCCAGCTCCTCGGTGAACTCCCTTCCGCTCGGGGTGAGTTCGCCGCACTCCAGCAGGGTCCGGGCCGCCGTCAGGGTGTGCGTCCGCCAGCAGGTGAACTCCCGTTCCGCGCGGAC
Organism: Kitasatospora sp. NPDC028055; assembly: GCF_040637885.1. NCBI lineage: Bacteria > Bacillati > Actinomycetota > Actinomycetes > Kitasatosporales > Streptomycetaceae > Kitasatospora > Kitasatospora sp. NPDC028055. The sequence goes on from NZ_JBEZXE010000033.1 coordinate 56,885, forward strand.
CGGTTCACTCACCCCGGCGGCGGCCTCGGCCGCCCAGAACGAGGCCACCCCCAGGTGCGCGTACGTCCCCTGGAGCAGCGCGCCGGCTGGGCGCCGATCGGGCCGCCAGGGGGCGTGGTAGACCGCCGGGCCATTGGGCAGGTGGAGCGGTACGAGGTCCAGCAGGGCGCCGAGTTGGACGTGCAGGAACTCGTGCACCAGGGCCAGCGCGAGCAGGACCGGCTCGGCCGGCCGCGAGGCCGCCACCGCCCCGTACGCCCGTCGGGCCGCGGCACTGAACGCCTCCCCGCCGGGGGCCGGCCGCAACGGCACCACCACGGCGACGCAGGCCGCCACGGCCTCCGCGTGCCGGCGGTGCCGGCGCACCAGGATCTCCCAGGCCGTCGCCAACTGCTCCTCCCACCGGCTCAGTTCGGCTGCCGACAGCGGACCGGTGGAAGGGCGTCCGTAGTCCACCCGGCGCGGCCCGAGGTGGTCGATCACCGGCGCCCAGCGCAGCCCCTCGCACTCCAGGTCGAGCGCCGGCCCGGCCCCGGCCCGCAGGAACTCGCCCAGCCCGTCCAGCGGCGCCGCCTGGTCCAGCGAGAGAGCACGCAGGCAGTCCGCCGCCCAGGCGTCCAACTCCGGTCGCAGCAGCACCTCTTCCCAGCGCGCCCGGTCGGCCCGCTGGAGTTCGCACACCGCGCGGTAGGCCTCCCGGTAGCCCTCGTCCTGCGGCGCCGTCCGGCGCAGTGCCAGCAGCAGCAGCGCCCGCTTGCTCAACTGGCCGGCGCGCAGCAGCCGGACGGCCTCCGGCCCGCCCCGGGCGGCCGCGATCGCCCGGAAGGTCGCCCGGTCCAGGCCGTGCCGCGGCAGCCCGGCCGCACCGCTTCCGGCCGCGCCGCTCCCCTGCTTCGCGCGTGCGCCCGGCACCCCGGCCGCCACCGCCTCGCCCGTACCCGTCACCGGTCCGTCCTCTCGTGAGGTCTCCTGGATCGCCGGGCGCGCCGCCCGGTCCGCCCGCAGTTTCCCCGCGCGACGCCGACTCAGCCGGTCCGGGCCCGTGCATGACCCGGACGGGTGAGCACGCCCCTCGCCGACCGCCCCGCTACCGCCGCTGTCCGGCCCCGGCCAGCTCCGCCACCCCGGCCCGCAGCCGCCCCGCGATGTGCCGGATCAGCCGGTCCAGGTCGGCGCAGTACACCGAGGGGTGCGCGAACCCGTCCCCGGCGTAGCGGTGGGCGTAGAGCCCTCCGCCGCAGACCCGCACCAGCGGGCAGGCCGCGCACTCCGGCCCGAGCCCGGCGAGGCCCCGCTGACGGGCCCGGAAGGCCGGGTGGGCGGCCGCCCGGGCGAAGCCGTGCCGCCACACGTCCAGGCCCGTCCCGGCGGCTCCGTCGTAGGCCGCCTTGAGGCTGTCGGCCTGCTCGACGGTGCCGTCCGCCTCGACCACCACCAGGTCGACGGGTGCCAGCCCGACCGCCTCGCTGGCGGCCCGCCCGCCGAGCAGCAGGACGGACAGCTCCTCGAACAGCCGTACTCCGGTCTCCCGGTGCGGCGCGTCGTACCAGCGGTCGAAGGCGGCGATCAGCCATTCCCCGTACGGCGCCGGGTCGGTGGGGCCGGGCGGCCCGGTCGGGAGGCCGCGGTGGACGCCCGGCGGCCCGCTCTGCCAGGTGGCGTGCGGCAGCAGCAGGTCGAGCCTGGGCGGGGCGAACTCCAGCAGCGCCTCGTAGGTGGCGACCGGGTCGGCGGCCAGGTCGACGACGCACAGCAAGCCGGCGAACAGCTCCCGGTGCGGCCCGGAGCCGAGCAGCCGGACCGCGGCCGCGGTCCGTTCCCAGCTGCCGGCGCCGGAGGGCAGCCGGCGGTGCCGGTCGTGGTCGGCCCGGGTGCCGTCCAGCGAGACGGCCACGCCGACCCGGTGGCGGTGCAGCACGTCGAGCAGCGCGGGCTCGTCCAGCAGCCGCAGCCCGTTGGTCTGCAGGCTGAACCGCACGCGCGGCCCGGCCTCGGCGATCCGGGTCAACTCGGCGAGCAGGGCGTCCAGGTGAGCCGCGCCGACGAGCAGCGGCTCGCCGCCGTGCAGCACCACGGAGACCTCGTCGAGCCCCTGTTCGGCCGCGTGCTCGGCGATCCTCCGGGCGGTGCGGCGGACGGTGGCGAGCTCCATCCGCCGCGGCCGGTCGCGCCAGCTCTGGTCGGCGCCCTCGTACACGTAGCAGTAGTCGCAGGCGAGGTTGCAGCGGCTGTGGATCTTCAGCAGGAACTGCCGGAACGGCACCATGCGCGTGAACCTAGCACCGCCCGGCGGCATCTCCTGATCGCCCGTCACACGTGCGGGGGCTCCACGTCCGAGTCGAGCCTGGTGCCGGCCTTCACGGCGACGGTGGTCGGGTGCTCCTCCCCCAGCGTGATCCGGGCCCGCCGGATGCAGTCGGCCCGCAGTTCGGCGGCCCGCTCGCTCTCCCCGACCGCCGCCAGGGACAGCGAGAGGTTGGAGTTGATGCCGATCGAGTCGTAGTGGTCCGGACCGAGCGCCCTGGTCATCAGCGGCTCCGCCTCCTGTTCCAGGGCGAGCGCGGCCCGGATCTCGCCGGCCAGCGCCAGGTCGTTCGCGTGGTTCATCATCGCGATCGGGATGTACAGGTGGTCCGGGCCGAGGACGGTCCGGAACTGCGCCAGCGTGCGCCCGGACAGCTCCCGGGCCTCCGCGGCCCGGCCGGCCAGCCGCAGGTAGACCGAGAGGTTGTTGGCGCCGGCCAGCGTGACCGGGTGATTCTCGCCCAGGTAGTCGCGGTACCGCGCGAGGGCCCGTTCGGCCAGCGGGATCGCCCGCTCGGTGTCGCCGAGCGCGTTGAGGTCGCTGGCCAGGTTGGTGGCGGCCGCCAGGGTGTCCGGGTGTTCGGGGCCGTTGATGTCCAGGTAGCGCTGGTAGATGTCCTCGTCGATCTCCAGCGCCTCGTGGTAGCGCCCGGCCCGGCGCAGCGCGACGGCGAGGTTCTTGCGGGCCCGCAGGGTGTCGGTGTGGCTGTCGCCGATGGTCTGCTGGTAGATCCGCACGGTCTCCTCCAGCAGGTCCAGCGCTTCCCGCAGCCGCCCGGTCTCGCGCAGGTCGCGGGCGTAGTTGGAGGCGGAGGAGAGGGCGTAGAGGCTGTGCGCGCCGAGGGCGTCGCGCTGCTGGAGGTAGTTGCTGCGGTGCCGCTCCAGGGCGGCGTAGCGGTCCCCGGCCAGGTAGTCGGAGACGGCCAGGTTGTTGGTGATCATCAGGGTACGCGGGTGGTCCGGACCGAGGGTGCGCCGGGCCGCGTCCAGGGTCCTGCGGTCGAGCGCCCTGGCCTCGTCGTAGCGGCCGAGGAAGCGCAGGTCGGCGCCGAGGCTGCTGGCGACGGCGAGGGTGTGGGAGTGCTCCGGGCCCAGGGTCGCGGTGAACCGCTCCAGGATGTCCCGGTCCATCTCGTAGGCCTCCTGGAGGGCTCCCTGGGAGCGGCGGATGTTGCTCAGCTGGGTGCGCAGCATGAGCGTCTGGGCGTCGTTGTCGATGTCGAAGCCGGCGCCGCCGTAGCCGTCCGCGCGCCAGTGCTCCAGGGCCCGTTCGGCGAGTTCCCGGCCGGACTCGTGCAGGCTGCGCTTCCACTGGTAGCGGACCGAGTCGATGATCCACTGCCGGACGTCCTCGTCGCCGCTGTCGACGGCGCCGGACGGCCAGAGGTGGGGCAGGAGTTCGGCGTACTCGGCCCAGTTGGCGGGGATGTCCGGGTCGCCGGGGTTGGCGGTGGCCAGGGCCGCGTGCACGACGCCGCGCAGTTCGGCCTGCCGCTCCTCCTCGACCTGGTCCCGGAGCACGGCCTGGACCAGCCGGTGGACGGTGATGGTCTCGCTGCCCTGGTCGGTGCGGGCCAGCCCGAACCGGTTGATGGCGCGCAGGAACTCGCCGATGGCGAGCTTGTCCCGCGGCGCGCGCGGGGACAGCCGCAGGGCGCGGGTGACGGCCCGGCTGTAGAGCAGCCGCATCGGGATGGCGTCGGGCCCGAAGAAGGCGCAGAGCTCCAGTATCTGGGCGGCCGGGGCGTTCATCCGGCGCAGTTCCTCGACCGAGATGCGCCAGGTCGCGGCGGCGGAGTGGGGGTACTCGGCGGGGCGCAGCCGGGTGCGTTCGAGCATCTCGGTGAGCTCGTCGTCGAGCAGTTCGAGGTAGGTGGCGATCGGCATCGACGTCTCCTGGAGCCAGACGGCGGCCTGGCCGACGGCGAGCGGGAGGTCGCCGAGGCGGTGCGCGACCTGGTCGGCGTCCTCCGGGGAGAGGCCGCCGTTGAAGCGGCGCAGCAGCCGGATGCTCTCCTCGCGCAGGAAGACGTCGACCTCGACCAGGCCGGCGTGCCGGGCCCAGCCCTGGTTGCGCGAGGTGATCAGCACGTGCCCGCCGGAGGAGCCGCCGGGCTGCCAGGGGGCCAGTTCCTCGGGGGTGCCGGCGTTGTCGAAGACCAGCAGCCAGCGGCGGTACGGGTGGCCGCGGCGCAGCGCGTCCAGGACGGCGGCGGCGGTGTGGGCGACGTCGTCGCTGGTGGGCACGCCGAGCCGGGGGGCGAGTTCGGCGAGCTTCTGCGGGATGTTGGCGGGCTCCTCGGCGGGCACCCACCAGATGACGTCGTAGGCGGACTTGAAGCGGTGCGCGTACTCGGCCGCGATCTGGGACTTTCCGGCGCCGCCGAAGCCGTAGAGCACCTGGCTGAGGACGGCGGCGGGGCCGCCGGTGAAGCGGTTGCGGAGCAGTTCGAGCAGCTTGCCGCGGCCGATGAAGGCGGCGTTGCGCGAGGGCGCGTCCTGGACCTGCGGGGCGGTGCCGGGGAAGCGGGCGGGGGCGAGGAACTCGCCGCTGTCGGAGTCGAACTGGCGGTTGCTGCCGGGCGGCGGGCCGAGTTCTCCGTACAGCTGGGCCTCGGCGCCGGTCGCCGAGGAGCGGACCAGGTCGGGCACCGCCTGGCCGATGAACGGCCGGGGCACCGGCTCGTCCGAGTCCTGCAGCCGCAGGGCGACCAACGCCGAGGTGCCGGAGGGCAGTTCACGCCCTTGGAGGAGCTGCCAGACCTCACCGGCCCGGGGCAGCGCGGTGTACTCGGGCGAGAGCAGCGCGAGCAGCCGGCCCTGGCCGTCGAGCGGTCCGGCGACCTCCGGCGGCCGCTGGCCGGTGTACGGTTCGGCGGCGTTGTGCAGGGAGGTCTGGTAGCCGAAGCGGGTGAGGGTGCCGGCCGCCCATTCGGCCCACATCCGGTCCTCGGGCGCGTAGCTGACGTAGACCTGGCGGGGCACCGCCCGGGCGGAGCGCAGGTAGGCGCCGTACAGTCGGCGGCGCGCCTCGGAGCCGAGCGGGCGCAGCGAGCGGACCCGCCCGTCGGTGATCCACTCGGCCAGCCGCTCGAAGGCGTTGAGCAGGCTGCGCGCCTCCTGCGGCCGGTCGGCGACGGTGGCGGGCACCTCCTCGTAGGCGTAGAAGGGCTTGTACGGCACCTCGACGTCGGCCCAGTAGGCGGCCCGGCGGTCGCCGGGCAGCCAGCGGCCGAGGTAGGGGGCGAAGGCCTCGCGGGCGAAGTCCCGGCCGGCTTCGAGGCGTTCCTGTTCGGCGTCCTCGACCCGCATCGGCACCGGCAGGACCCGGATGGCCCGTTCCTCGGCCTCGGCGATGGCCTTGGCCGCGTCGACGCCGCCGCGGATGTTCTGGGCGCTGAACGTGAAGCAGTCGACCACGGTGTCGGGCATCAGGACGGTGCAGATGCCGGAGGTGTCGCTGACCCCGGTGCGGCTGTCGATGAGCACGTAGTCGTAGTTGCGGGCCCAGCGTTCGCGCAGTTCGCGCAGGAACTCGCCGCCGCGGATGTCCCGGCCGTGGTAGAAGCTGCGCCAGTTGAAGCTGGTGACGGCGGCCGCGTAGGCGGCGTTCTGGCGGCCGGCCGGGAGGAAGTCGAGCCGCCCGCCGGCCGGCAGGTCGAGGGCGAGGCCGCAGATGTAGCCGTCCAGCCGCCCGGGTTCGTCCAGCCAGGCGGCCGGGGACTGGCCGGTGGGGCCGGCGGCGGAGGGCAGCGCCTGCCTGACGTATCCGCGCAACAGGTCGATCAGGCCGTCGGTGGAGTGGAGTTCGGGGTCGACCAGCAGCGGGTGGTAGTAGCGGTGGAGGCCGGGCGCCTCCAAATCCCAGTCGACCACCAGGACGCGCAGGCCCCGGCTGGCGAGGATCCAGCCGACGTTGGCGAGCGCCATGGTCCGGCCGGTGCCGCCCTTGAAGGAGTAGAACGTGACGACCGATCCCGGTCCGCCGCGTCCGGGCTCCGTGCCGGGCTCGATGCTCATCGTCCGTCTCCCCTCAGCGGGACTGAGCCGTCGTGGCTGCCCGGGCGCTGGCCGGGCAGGTCCTTCGGTGGCGGTTCGGGTTCCCGGCGCGCGGACGGGCTCCGCGGCGGACCGGAGGGGCCGGGCGGACCGGCCGGAATGGCGAGGCCCGGCATGTCCGGGCCGCCGCCCGGGCCGAAGCCGAAGGCGTCGCCGCCATCGTCCCCCCAATCCAAGTTGTCGTCCATGAGCTTGTTCTGGGCAACCGTCACCATGATGGCGAGGTCGCTGTCGAAGCTCTCCCGGCTCACTTTGACCCGGAACAAGTGCTCCGGGTCGCGCCGGCGCAACCAGTTGCGGCGGAAGACGGCGCGCACGCCGGTCCACGGCGGTTCGCGCTCCCCGTCCGGGTCGCTGCCGCCGATCGGCACGACCACGCCGGTGACCGGGTGGTTCTGGTCGTCGTACTCGCGCAGGGCGGTCCGGTAGCGCTCGTTCTCGGCCGCCCACGGGTCCACCAGCAGGACGCTGACCTGGCTGTCCTCCCGGGCCTGGTCGAGCTTCTCGCCGAGCCCGGCGCCGACCTCCTCCAGCGTGGTGATGTGCCCGGCGTTGGTGATCACCTGCTGGGCGCGGGAGGCCAGCGAGGGCTGGGCGGGCGGGTAGAACGGCGTCCAGTTCCACGGCCTGGCCCCGTACCAGCCGCCCGGGCGGGAGCCGCCCTCGGCGGCGGCCTCCGAGGCCCGGCCGGCCGCGATGAACAGCCGGACCATGCCGGGTTCGGCGGCGGGCGGCGGCGCGGCCGGCCCGGGGAAGTAGCCGCGGACGGCCTCCAGGTCGAACTCGGGCAGTTCGGCGAGCCGCCGGACGGCGGCGTCCCGGACCCGTCCGGCGACGACCCGGACGACCTGCCGGTAGGCGTCCTGCTGGGCGGTGCGCAGCAGGGCGCGCAGGCCGTGCCGGGCGTAGGCCTCGCCCATGTCCGGCTGGGCCCACTGGATCCTGGTGACCTCGGTGACGAGGTCCCCGGGCGCGACCGGCTCCCAGAGCACCGGGATCAGCGCCGAGACCAGTTCCGCGGTCTCCTCGTGGTGGCGCCGGACCCTGCCGCGGAAGGCCGTCCACTCCTTGCCGCAGTAGAGGCTGGCGAAGTAGGCCGGGGAGTAGAGCGCGACCATGGTCCGGCTGCGGCCGAGCATCAGCGCGAGCTTCTCGGCCCATTCGTCGCCCAGCCGGAGCCGTTCGGTGTCCCGGAAGGCGAGTTCGTCGGCCTGGACGGCCGGTCCGAGGATGCGCCCGAGTTCGTCCCTCAGGTCGTTGAAGAACTGGTCGACGAAGGCGTCCCCCGCCTCGAAGTCCCGACGCGCGTAGCTGAAGAAGAAGTACGGGCGCTGCTGCTGCTCCCGTTCACTCACCTGTTCCCCCCGACCCTGACGGTGCTGTGACGGCGCTGGTTTCTTACCCAGCATGTCGTCAACCGCACCAGCGGGTGGGCCAGTTGGTGAATTCGCCCGCCTCGGGGGGTTTAACCGGCGGTCAGCGGCGGGGTCAGCGGAGTTCGAGCGCCGACTGGAACGCGGCGAGCGGTTCGGCCCCGGGGGTCAGGGCGTCCGCCACGACCCTGCGCAGCAGGTCGCCGAGGACGGTGTCGGGCAGGGCGTCGAGCTCGTCGAGCGGCAGGGCGGCGACGTCGACCAGGTCGGAGTCGAGGCCCGCGACGGTTTCCGCACCGGTGACGCCCATCAGTCCCTTAGTCCCTCACTAGGATGCACGCAGGCACGACCCGATCACACAGGCACGAGCGGGCCCGCGGCCGAGGAATCCTCGACCCCGGTCCACGACGCGCACATTCTACACAAAACGGTGACGGTTCATCAGATCCGGCCGCCCGCCACGCCCGGGCCCGCCACCCGGACGCACGGCGCCGCCGTGACCGCCCGGCCCCCCGCCGTCACGGGCAGAGGCGCTCCACCCGCCAGCCGCCGGGGCCGGCCGGGTCGGCGAGGTAGCGGAGGCGGTCGTGCAGCCGGTTCTCGCGCCCCTGCCAGAACTCGACCGCCTCCGGGACGACCCGGTAGCCGCCCCAGAACGGCGGGACGGGGACGCCCTCGCCCTCGGGGTAGCGCCGCTCCAGGTCGGCGTAGCGCTGTTCGAGGACGGCGCGGCTCTCGACCGGGCTGGACTGTTCGCTGGCCCAGGCGCCGAGTTGGGAACCGTGCGGCCGGGTGCGGAAGTAGGCGGCGGTCTCGTCCCGGCCGACCTTCTCCACCGGGCCCTGGACGATCACCTGGCGGCCCAGCGCGATCCACGGGAACAGCAGTGCGGCGTACGGGTTCGCGGCGAGCTCGGAGCCCTTGCGGGAGCCGTAGTTGGTGAAGAACACGAAGCCGCGGGCGTCGAAGCCCTTGAGCAGGACGGTGCGCGAGCTGGGGCGGCCCCGCTCGTCGGCGGTGGAGAGCACCATGGCGTTGGGTTCCACCACCCCGGCCTCGTCCGCCTCGTGGAACCAGCGGGCGAACTGCCCGATCGGCTCGGGCGCGAGCTGCTCCTCGGCCAGGCCCTCGTGGACGTAGTGCTTGCGCATCACGGTGGGGTCCGGACCGCGGCGGGGCTCGTCGGCCGGGGTCCGGGTGGCGGGGCTCAGGGGCGTCGACTGGGCGCGTTCCGGGGTCTGCACGCCAACATCATCCCGTACGACAAGCAACCGGCACCGCTACCTCCGACGAACCCCGGTCGGAGATATGGTGACTCGCCACCGCTGGACTGCCCGCCGTACGGGGAATTGTCCGGAACCTGGTGTTTGGTTCCGGGAGTCCCCCGGGCACGACCGACCCCCGACGGGAAAGTCAAGTGGTCCCACGGGAAACATCACCGCGGTGGTGTATGGCGCAATGCACCCCGTGCCTGTCACTCTGGCACCGAGTGCCAACCACGATTCGGTCACTGGAGCGCCGCCCCACCACGGCGGGGCACCGATCGCAGAACTGAAGGAGCCGTCGCATGTCCGATTTCGTACCCGGGCTTGAGGGAGTCGTCGCGTTCGAGAGCGAGATCGCCGAACCCGACCGCGAGGGCGGCGCCCTGCGGTACCGCGGTGTCGACATCGACGACCTGGTCGGCCACGTCTCCTTCGGCCACGTCTGGGGCCTGCTGGTGGACGGCAAGTTCAACCCCGGCCTGCCGGCCGCCGAGCCCTTCCCGATCCCCGTGCACTCCGGTGACATCCGGGTCGACGTCCAGTCCGCGCTCGCCATGCTCGCCCCGGTCTGGGGCCTCAAGCCGCTGCTGGACATCTCCGCCGAGCAGGCCCGCGACGACCTCGCCCGGGCCGCCGTGATGGCGCTGTCCTACGTCGCCCAGTCCGCCCGCGGCCAGGGCCTGCCGATGGTCCCGCAGAGCGAGATCGACAAGGCCGAGACGGTCGTCGAGCGCTTCATGATCCGCTGGCGGGGCGAGCCGGACCCGAAGCACGTCAAGGCCGTCGACGCCTACTGGACCTCGGCCGCCGAGCACGGCATGAACGCCTCCACCTTCACCGCCCGGGTCATCGCCTCCACCGGCGCCGACGTCGCGGCCGCGCTCTCCGGCGCGGTCGGCGCGATGTCCGGCCCGCTGCACGGCGGGGCCCCGTCCCGCGTGCTCGGCATGATCGAGGAGATCGAGCGCACCGGTGACGCGACCACCTGGGTCAAGAACGCACTGGACAAGGGCGAGCGCCTGATGGGCTTCGGCCACCGCGTCTACCGCGCCGAGGACCCGCGCGCCCGCGTGCTGCGCCGCACCGCCAAGGAGCTCGGCGCGCCGCGCTTCGAGGTCGCCGAGGCGCTGGAGAAGGCCGCGCTGGAGGAGCTGCACAACCGCCGTCCGGACCGCGTGCTGGCCACCAACGTCGAGTTCTGGGCCGCGATCATGCTGGACTTCGCCGAGGTCCCCGCGCACATGTTCACCTCGATGTTCACCTGTGCGCGCACCGCCGGCTGGTCGGCGCACATCCTGGAGCAGAAGCGCACCGGTCGCCTCGTGCGCCCCTCCGCGCGCTACATCGGCCCCGGCCCGCGCCGCCCCGAGGAGATCGAGGGCTGGGACGCCATCGCGCACTGACCCCGCGCCCGAGCGGCCGCTCGAACGCCTCTGACCAGCGGGTCCGGCTCCGGCCGGGCCCGCTGTCGGCGTCCCCGGGCAGCGAAGATCACAGTCTCAGCGGGCGGACGACCGTATCCCGGGCGAGTCCCGCGCCGGTAGGCTGCGCGCGTGGCTCAGATCCAGATCCCCGCTGACATCAAGCCCGCAGACGGCCGTTTCGGCTGCGGACCGTCCAAGGTGCGCCCCGAGGCCCTGAGTGCCCTCGCCGCCACCCAGACCTCCCTGCTCGGCACCTCGCACCGCCAGGCCCCGGTGAAGAACCTGGTCAAGCGCGTGCGCGAGGGCGTGAGCAGCCTGTTCTCGCTGCCGGAGGGCTACGAAGTCGTCCTCGGCAACGGCGGCTCCACCGCCTTCTGGGACATCGCCGCCTTCGGCCTGGTGCGGGAGAAGTCCCAGCACCTGGACTTCGGCGAGTTCTCCTCGAAGTTCGCCTCCTCGGTCAAGGCCGCCCCGTGGCTGGCCGAGCCGACGGTGATCAAGACCGCCCCGGGCACCCACCCGCTGCCGGTCGCCGAGGCCGGCGTGGACGTCTACGGCCTCACCCACAACGAGACCTCGACCGGCGTCGCGATGCCGATCAGGCGTCCGGTGGGCGCGGACGAGGGCTCGCTGGTGCTGGTGGACGCCACCTCGGGCGCCGGCGGCCTGCCGGTGGACATCACCGAGACCGACGTCTACTACTTCGCCCCGCAGAAGTCCTTCGCCTCCGAGGGCGGCCTGTGGCTGGCCACCTTCTCCCCGGCCGCCCTGGAGCGCGCCGCCGAGATCGCCGGCTCCGGCCGTTACGTCCCGCCGTTCTTCTCGCTGCCGACGGCCATCGACAACTCGTCGAAGGACCAGACGTACAACACCCCGTCGCTCGCCACCCTGTTCCTGCTGGCCGACCAGCTGGAGTGGATCAACGGCAACGGCGGGCTGGACTGGGCCGTCGCCCGTACGGCCGATTCCTCGTCCCGGCTGTACGCCTGGGCCGAGAAGTCCTCCTACGCGAACCCGTTCGTGGCGAACCCGGCCGAGCGCTCCCAGGTGGTCGGCACCATCGACTTCGACGAGTCGGTGGACGCCGCCGCGGTCGCGAAGGCACTGCGTGCCAACGGCATCGTGGACACCGAGCCGTACCGCAAGCTGGGCCGCAACCAGCTGCGCATCGCGATGTTCCCGGCGATCGACCCGGCGGACGTCGAGGCGCTCACCCACTGCATCGACCACGTGGTCGAGCAGCTGGCCGGCTGAGACCTCCGAGGACACGGCTGAGGGCCACCGCCTGCGGGCGGTGGCCCTCTCGCCGTTCCGGGGCCACCCGAGCCGCTCTGGGGCCGCCCGGGCTACTTGCCGACCAGCGAGCTGATCAGTACGACGACCAGCAGCAGCACCAGGGTGCCGGAGACGATGCGCATTCGAGTCTTGGGATCCACGGTCAACGAGCGTACCTGCGGCTCACACCCCCACCTCACCCTGGCCCACCCCGAACCCCTCGGCCCCACCCCCGAACCCCTCGGCCCCGGTCGGCCCCCTCGGCCCCGGTCGGCTCCCTCAGCCCCAGTCGGCCAGCGCCCAGGAGCGCAGCGACTCGTAGTGGGCGAACCCCCCGGCCAGGTCGCTCTTCATCAGGTGCAGCTCGGCGGCCTCCCACTCCGGCCCCCGGTAGTCCGCCAGCGCCGCCGCCAGCCCCTCCAGCTCGGCCGCCGCGACCCGCTGCACGGCCCGCCGCTGTCCGCGCGAGGAGCCGGCCCGGGCCAGGGTGAGGTGCGGGTGGAAGGCGAAGGCGTCGGCCTCCCCGGTGAACTCCGCGGTGGCCCCGGCCACGGCCTCCGCGAGCCGGCGCAGCGCCCAGGTCCGCCCCTCGACCCCGGCCCAGAGCACCCGGTCGCCGAACCGGCCGGCGCCGGCGATCCGCAGCGGGTGGGCCGGGTGCACCTCGGCGACGGCCGCCAGGGCGGCCTCCAGCTCCGGCAGCCGCTCGGCCGGCACCTGGCCGAGGAAGGCCAGGGTCAGGTGCCAGCCCTCGACGGTGGTCCAGCGCAGCCGGTCCGCCCCGGGCAGCCCGTGCAGCGGCGCGACCGCGTCGGAGAGCCCCTGGAGCGCCTCGACGGGAGGCAGGACAGCGACGAACAATCTCATGATCCAAGCTTCCCTCGCCCGGCCGTTCCGGGTAGAACGGATGTCCATGAAGATCCGCAACGGGGGTCCCTCGGACGTCCCCGACATCCTGTCCCTGCTCGACGGCGCCGTCTCCTGGCTGGCCGCCGGGAAGCGCACCGGCCAGTGGGGCGACCGGCCGTTCAGCACCGACCGGGCTCGGATCGACCAGGTCACCTCGTACGCCGAGGAGCCGTTCCTGGTCCGCATCGCGGTGGACGACGAGGGCCGGACGATCGGCTGCTGCGTGCTGGCCGAGCAGCGGGGGAAGTTCGTCCCGGTCTCGGCGGAGCCCGAGCTGTTCGTCCGCCTGCTGGTCACCGACCGCAGCCGCAAGGGCTCCGGCATCGGCGCGGCGCTGATCGCCGACGCGGTCGAGGAGACCCGTCGGCGCGGCCTCGACCTGCTGCGGGTGGACTGCTACGCGGGCGACGACCGCAAGCTGGTCGGCCAGTACCGGGCGCTCGGCTTCACCGAGACCGCGGGCTTCGAGGTCGAGCTGCCGACCGGCACCTGGCCCGGCCAGCTGCTGGAGATCCGACTCTGACGCAACGTCAGGACGCTTCGAGGCCAAGCCCCGAGGCGTCCTGACGGTCCATCGGCCAATCCATCAGCCCGTCATCAGCAGGCCGCGGCCAGCTCCGACGTACGCGCCGGGACGGCCCGCGGCACGACGGCCACCACCCGCCCGCCGCGACCGGGGTGCAGGTCGAACCGCACCCGCAGGTCCGCGCTGCGGGCCAGCACCAGGCCGACCGCGCCGGCCGCCAGCGCGGACACCACGCCGCAGGCCAGCAGGCCCAGCCGGGGCCCGTACGAGGCGGTGACCCAGCCGACCACCGGGGCGCCGATCGGCGTGCCTCCGGTGAAGACCAGCACCAGCAGGCCCATCACCCGACCGCGCATCTCGGGGTCGGTGGACAGCTGCAGCATGGAGTTGACCGAGGTGTTGAAGCTCAGCCCGAACACCCCGATCAGCGTCAGCAGCAGCGCGAAGGTCCAGTAGTCGGGCGCGAAGGCCGCGACCACCTCCAGGGTGCCGAAGGCCAGTGCCGCGCCGACCAGCCGGCGCAGCCGGGGCGCGCCCCGGCGGGCGGCGAGCAGCGCGCCGGCCAGCGAGCCGACGGCCATCGCGGTGTTCAGCAGGCCGTACTGGCCGGCGCCGACCTTGAAGGTGTCGTACGCGAACCCGGAGAGCAGCGTCGGGAAGTTGAAGCCGAAGGTGCCGATGAAGCCGGCCAGCACCATCGGCCAGAGCAGCTCGGGCCGCTCCTTCACGTAGCGCAGGCCCTCGCGCAGCTGGCCCTTCTCGCGGGCGATCGGCTCGGTGGGGCGCAGTTCGGACTCGCGCATCGCGAGCAGTCCACCGATCACGGCGGCGAAGGACAGCGCGTTGACGGCGAACGCCCAGCCGCTGCCGACCGCGGCGATCAGCAGGCCCGCGACGGCGGGGCCGACCAGCCGGGCGGTCTGGAAGTTGGCGGCGTTCAGGCTGACGGCGTTGGCGAGGTCCTTGGGGCCGACCATCTCGGACACGAAGGCCTGCCGGGTCGGGTTGTCGACCACGGTGACCAGGCCGAGCAGCAGGGCGAACGCGTACACGTAGTACGGCGTCACCACGCCGCCGACGGTCAGTACGGCCAGGCCGGCGGCGAGCAGGCCCATCGCGCCCTGGGTGTGGATCAGCAGCCGGCGCTTGGGCATCCGGTCGGCGAGCACGCCGCCGAAGAGGCCGAGCAGCAGCATCGGCAGGAACTGCATGGCGGTGGTGATGCCGACCGCGAGCGGGCTGCCGGTGAGGCTCAGGACCAGCCAGTCCTGGGCGATCCGCTGCATCCAGGTGCCGGTGTTGGACACCACCTGGCCGGCGAAGTAGTAGCGGTAGTTGCGAACGCGCAGGGAGGAGAACATCCCCCCGGGCCTGGTGAAGCGGGCTCCTGCGGGAGATGCGGCCGGGTGGGTCCGGCGCTGAGCGGCGGGGTCCGCCGCGGTGCGTTCGTCGGGGTCGTCGTCGCCGCTGCCGGGCAGCCCGCTGGGGGCGGGGGCCTGGGCGTCGGCGGCCGCGGTGCGGTCCGCGGCGGGGTCGTTGGTCGGGTCGTCGGTACGGGCGGCGGCGCTGGCTGCGGCCGGCGGTGTCACGGTGGTCTCCCCTCGCGGCGCGACGGCCCTGGCGGGGGCCGTCGCGCTCCTGGTCATGATGGTCGGTCCTGCGGTGATGCGGGCTCCTTCTCCTCCCGGCGGCCGGCCGGGGTCGGTGTGCCTCGATCTGTACGAGTTACAGGTGGGCGAGCTTGTAGAGCACGGGCGCGGCCTCCCTGAGGACGGCCCATTCCTCGTCGTCGAGCCCCTGGGCGAGCTCGGCGAGCCAGACGTTTCGGCGCCGACGACTCTCCGCGAGGATCGTCTCGGCCTGCTCGGTGCTGCTGACGACCACCTGGCGGCGGTCCTCGGGGTGCGGCTCGCGCCGCACCAGCCCCTTCTCCTCCAGCATCGCGACGATCCTGGTCATCGAAGGAGGCTGCACGTGCTCCTTCCGGGCGAGCTCACCCGGCGTCGCCTTCCCGCACCGGGCGAGGGTGCCCAGCACTCCCATCTCGGTGGGACTCAGCGACTCCTCCACCCGTTGGTGTTTGAGTCGTCGGGAGAGGCGCATCGTGGACGACCGCAGCTGTGAGATCGCTGCGAGGTCCTGCTCGGACATCTCGGGCATCTCTTTAGCTTACGTCATTACTCTCGCTAAGGAAAAACGGGTTCCCACCGCGCCGGAGGATCGGCCGGGTGCCATATTGGTGAGGGGTGATCGTTCCCGCCTCCCGGAAGGGCCGACCAGACATGTCCGACCTCGCCTCCGAGCAACCCGCGCAATCCGCACAGTCCGTGCCGGACGACTCCGGCTTCGCCCGGCTCGCCATGGTCACCATCGACTGCGCCGACCCGGTCGCGCTGGCCTCGTTCTACGGCGAGCTGCTCGGCTGGGAGACCCGTCACGTGGACGAGCACTTCGCGATCCTGGACAACCCGGAGGGCGGCAGCCCGCTGGGCTTCGGCCGGGTGACGGGCTACCGGCCGGAGCCGTGGACCGAACCGGACGGCAGCAAGCACTTCCACCTGGACTTCTACGTGGACGACCTGGAGGAGTCCACCGCGAAGGCCCTCGCGCTCGGCGCCACCGAGCCGAGCTACCAGCACGGCCGCACGCTCAAGGTGCTGATCGACCCAGCCGGGCACCCGTTCGGGCTGGCCCCGCTGGAGTAACGCACCAAAGCGCCCCAAGGCGCCCGGAGACCGTGCGCAGGCGATGTCAGGGCTTGGTGCCGAGATCTTGCAGGCCGCGTAAAGGCCCTTCCTGACCTGGGACTTCACGAAAATCGCGAACCTTGTGCGACCACCGGTCAGTGGCTACTCTCCGGGGTTGTCAGGGGCATCACCACGCCAGGTCTCCCCTCGGCGGAGCCCCCTCCGTGCCCGTCCGCGCGCGTCCCACCCGTTCCCCGGTACCCCGCCGACCGCCTCCGCCCGAACCCTGGCGCCCTCAACCCCTCGTCCAGGGAGCTCAATTGGGTGAGATCCATCATGCCGACCACGGCTGGGTGACACCGGCGGTCTCGTACTTCGTGGCCTGCCTCGGTGCCTTCGTCGCCCTGCGCAGCGCCCGCTGGGCACTGGTCTCCACGGGCCGCAGCCGGGCCGTCTGGCTGCTCTTCGCCTCGACCTCGCTCGGCGCCGGCATCTGGTCCATGCACTTCATCGCGATGCTCGGCTTCTCCGTCACCGGCGCCGAGATCACCTACCAGCCGGGGCTCACCGTGCTCAGCCTGCTGGTCGCCGTCGCGGTGGTCGGCATCGGACTGTTCACCGTCGGGTACTGGCGGCGCCACCCGGTGCTGTCCCTGCTGGTCGGCGGGCTGACCACCGGACTCGGGGTCGCCGCGATGCACTACCTGGGCATGGCCGCGATGGTGCTGCCCGGCCGGCTCGGCTACGACCACGTGACGGTCGGGCTCTCGATCGGCATCGCGGTGTTCGCCGCCACGGCCGCGCTCTGGGCCGCGCTGAACATCCGCGGCACCCTCGCGGTGCTGGCGGCGGCGCCGGTGATGGGAGTCGCGGTCTGCGCGATGCACTACACCGGCATGGCGGCGCTCTCGGTCCGCCTCGACGCCTCGCAGTCGACCCAGGGCGGGGTGATGGCGCTGCAGTTCATCTTCCCGCTCGGGGTCGGGCTCGGCTGCTACGTGTTCTTCGGCTCACTGGCCTTCGCCGTCTCCCCGAGCAAGCCCAGCACCCAGCCGCTGCTCGTCGGCCCGGCGGCCCCGCTGCCCCCGCGGACGCCCCGCGTCCCGCCGCAGCGGCAGCCGTCGCGCCGGACCACCGTCCGGCGCTGAGCCGGGCCGGCGCCCCCCCCCCGGCCGGGCGGCGGCCCCCCCCGACGGGGGCGCGCCGGGGCCCCCCCCCCCCCGCCCCGGGGAGTGCGGGGGGGACGCCCGCGCCGGGTCGCGGCCGCCCCCACCAGTGACGTCCGGCCGGGTCCCCCACCCCGGCCGGACGTCATTTTGCTGTCTGTACCGCCGGACGGCACTGCCGTAGCGCCGGACGTCACTGCTGTACCGCCGGACGGCACTGCCGTACCGCCAGGCGTCGCCGCCCGGGTTCAGGGCCGGCCGAGCAGCCCGGTCAGGTGCTCCGGCGTGGCCACCGGGCAGGCCTTGCGCACGAAGTCCCGCCGCAGCGCGTGGTACGGCTCGCCCGCCCGGTAGAAGTTGGCGTGCATCCGGCGCAGTTCCTCCGCCCGGTACGCGGCCAGCGGCTTGGCCTCCTCGTCCTCGGCGCGGCGGCGCTTCTTGTCCACCAGCCGCCCGGTGAGCTCCGGCGAGCCGGCCAGCCGGGCGGCCTCCCGCGCCGTCCAGCGGCGGAACTCCGCCGCGTCCCCGCCGGCCGTGCGGTCCACCAGGCCGATCCGGCGGGCGTGCGCGGCCCCGACCGGCAGCGCCTCGGTGGTGAGCCGCTCGGCCTGCTCGGCGCCGACCCGGGCGGGCAGGGTGTACGTCCAGTACTCGGAGCCGTACAGGCCCATCAGCCGGTAGTGCGGGTTGAGCACCGCCGACTCCCGGCACCACACCTCGTCGGCGGCGAGCGCCATCATCAGTCCGCCGGCCGCCGCGTTCCCGGCCAGTGCGGCGACGGTCAGCTTGTCGCCGGTGGTCAGGATCGCCTCGACCAGGTCGTCCATCGCGTTGATGTTCTCCCAGGACTCCAGCGCCGGGAAGGCCGAGCCCTCGATGACGTTGAGGTGGATCCCGTTGGAGTAGAAGTCCCGGGGCGCGCCCAGCACCAGCACCGAGGTGGGCCGGTCCGCGGCCGCGCGGTAGGCGGCCAGCAGCCGGCGGCACTGCTCGGTGCTCATCGCCCCGCCGGCGTAGGCGAATTCGAGGAAGCCGACCTCGCCGTCCTCGTGGTAGCGCAGCTCCGACCAGGTGTCCCGGCGGGCGGCCTGCGCCGGGGTCACCGGCACCTCGCGGACCTGGTGCAGCTCGTCGGCGAGCACCGTGGCGGCCGGCAGCTTGAAGGTGGCCGGCCCGCCCGGGGTGCGGCGCGGGCGCAGCTGGGGGATCCAGACCGCGCCGTCCACGGTGGCCCGGCAGATCGCGCCGTCCCGGGTGGCGAGCACGGCGCCGGGCTCGGGGCCGCGCAGTTCGTCCTCGGGGTGGCCGCCGTGCAGGAAGAAGTCCCGCCCGTACAGCTCGTCCAGCACGCCGGGCTGGGAGTCGGCGGCGCGCAGCTTGCGCAGCACGGTGGCGGTGTCGTCCTGCTGCCAGTCGATCCGGCGCGCCTCCTGGCGCAGGAAGGGCCGCAGTTCGCCGTGTACGTCGGGGCGGGCGTAGTCCAGCGGTTCGGGGGTGAACAGCCCGCCCTCGTACCGCTGGACGGCCAGCAGGACGGCCTCGGCGGCGGCGTCCGCGACCTCGCCCCGGTACAGCTCGCTCTTGCCGCACTCGGGGACGGCGAACTCGACGGAGGCCCAGATGTCGCCGGCGTCCATCTCCTCGACGGCCTGCAGCACGGTGACGCCCCAGCGCCGGGCGGACTCGGTGATCGCCCAGTCGAGCGAGGAGGGGCCGCGGTCGCCCTTCGGGCCCGGGTGCACGATCAGGACCGTCCGGGTGGACCAGATGTCCTCCGGAACGGCCCTGGTGAGCATCGGGCAGACGATCAGCTCCGGGTCGACCCGGGCCACCGCCTCCCTCATCTGCTCGTCGCCGAGGGCGAGTTGGACGGCGACCTGGTGGCCGCGCTCGCGCAGCTCGGTGTGGACGCGCTGGGTCAGGCTGTTGAACGCGGTGGCGATCAGGAGAATGCGCACAGGGGGCCTCCGGGCAGGGACTGCGGGTCGCGCGGAGGCGATGAAACCAGGGCATGGACACGTAATGGTCACGTTCCGTGCCTCGGCACCCCACTCTCACGCACCCCGCACACCTGTGCCCTCGGCGTGCCCCCGCTTCGCCGGATCTCCCCACCCCCTCCCCGGAGTTGGACTGGCGCGCCGACGAGAGGCGCTACCGAGGGAAGGCCCGGCGGGCCCGCCAGGTGGTGTGCTCGCGGGAGACGGCGTCCTCGGCCTCGGCGGCCAGCCGGGCCCAGCGCTCCTCGGCGTCCGGCGTCCTGAGGTCGAGGTCGGAGAGCTGGTTGCCGACGTTCTCCAGCTCGCGCGCGGCCAGCTGGTAGGCGGCGGCCAGCGGGCGCAGCTGCTTGAGCTGGGTCCAGGCGATGATCGCGGCGGCCGCGGCCGAGCTGGCGCCAAAGATGTGCACCTCCAGGGCGCCGGTGGCCTGGGCGATCGCCGCCGCCGCGCCGATGATGATCAGCGTCGCGATGCCGAGCCCCCAGGAGACCGCCTGGGACTCGCAGGACTCGGCCCGGGAGCGGTACCAGGTGCGCTGGCTCTCGACCCTGGTGCGCAGGTAGAGGGTGCGCCGGGCGACGAGGCTGTCGGCCCGGGCGCGCCGCATCTCCTCGGTGATCTCCGGGACGCTGCCGGGCGGCACGATCTCCGGGTCCTCGAAGGCCCGCAGCACGTCCTCGACCTGGAGCAGGTAGCCGCGGTCGGCGTCCGGCGAGTCGGCCTCGCCGCCGAACGGCCGGGCCCGGACGCTGTACTTCCAGGCGAGCGTCTTGACCGACTCGGCCGCCGCCCGCGCCTCGTACCACCGGCCCTGCGGGTTGCTGCGGCGCAGCCGGGACCAGAAGTAGCCGGCGATCAGGAAGGCGGCCACCGAGAACAGTGGCTTGATATCGCCGTCGCCCTTGTGGTCCGGGCCCGGGAGCGAGCCGATCAGCGCGGCGACCACCAGCATGGCGATCAGTCCGCGGTGCCAGCGGAGCGTCTCGCGCTGTCCGTCCAGCGAGGCCTTGTCCGCCCGCCAGAAGAGTTCCGGCAGCAGTCGCCCCTCGACGCCCCCGGGCGGATCCTGTTGCACCATCGGTCGAGTCCCCTCCCCTTCTCCGTCCAGGCAGTATGCCCGCCGCCAACTGCCCTACACGGTCGCCTTTTTGACACCTTCCGACCGTCGGTGATTGCTCCACCTGCTCGTAACCGATATAACCGGTTACATGCCGCTGCACTGGAAGCTCGTCATCGACTGCGCCGACCCGCACCGCCAGGCCGCCTTCTGGGGCGCCGCCCTCGACTACACCGTCGAGGACCACGCCGCCCTGATCGCCCGGCTGCTGGACGCCGGCGCGATCACCCCGGACGCCCTCACCGAGGTCGACGGCCGCCCCGCCTGGCGCACCCTCGCCGCGGTCCGCCACCCGGAGGACCCGTACGACCCCGCCTCGGACACCGGCCTCGGCCGCCGGATCCTCTTCCAGGCCGTCCCGGAGCCCAAGCAGGGCAAGAACCGCCTCCACCTCGACGTCCACCCCGGCCCGGGCGAGCGCGCGGCCACCGTCGCCCGCCTCGAAGCCCTCGGCGCCACCGTCCTGCGCGAGGTCGCCGAACCCGGCGGCGCCTGGACGGTCATGGGGGACCCGGAGGGCAACGAGTTCTGCGTCCACTGACCAGAACGCCGACGGCCCCGCACCCAACCGGGTGCGGGGCCGTTCGAGCGAGCCGTCAGAGCAGGCCGAAGGCCGGCATCAGGTAGTAGAAGGCGAAGACCGCCGCCACCGCGTAGAGCGGCACCGGCACGCTGCGACCGCGCCCGGCGGCCAGGCGCAGCACGCAGAAGGCGATGAAGCCGAAGCCGATGCCGTTGGTGATGGAGTAGGTGAACGGCATCATCACGATGGTCAGGAAGGCCGGGATCGCGATGGTGAAGTCGGCCCAGTCGATCTCCTTGACGGAGCCCGCCAGGATCAGGAAGCCGACCGTGACCAGGGCCGGGGTGGCGGCCTGGGCGGGGACCATGGTGGCGAGCGGGGTGAGGAACAGCGCCACCACGAAGAGCAGGCCGGTGACGATCGAGGCGAAGCCGGTGCGGGCGCCCTCGCCGACGCCCGCGGTGGACTCGACGAAGCAGGTGTTGGCGGAGGCGGAGGTTGCGC
Source organism: Kitasatospora sp. NPDC028055 (assembly GCF_040637885.1). Classification (NCBI taxonomy): domain Bacteria; kingdom Bacillati; phylum Actinomycetota; class Actinomycetes; order Kitasatosporales; family Streptomycetaceae; genus Kitasatospora; species Kitasatospora sp. NPDC028055. Next base: position 78,014 of record NZ_JBEZXE010000033.1, read on the forward strand.
CGCCGGCCGCGGTGGCGATGCCGTCGACCATCAGGATCCGGTTGATGCCCGGCAGGTCGCCCTTCTCGTCCAGCAGGTGGGCCTCGTCGGCGACGCCGAGGATGGTGCCCATCGCGTCGAAGAAGCAGGACATCAGCACGGTGAAGACGAACAGCACGCCGGTGAGCACGCCGACCTTCTCGAAGCCGCCGAACAGGCTGACCTTGCCGACCAGCCCGAAGTCGGGGGCGGCCACCGGGTTGCCGGGCCAGGTGGGGACGGTGAGGCCCCACTTGAGCGCCGGGACGTCGGCGACCTTGTCGATCACCACGGCGAGCACGGTGGAGGCCGCGATGCTGATCAGGATGGCGCCGGGCACCTTGCGGATGACCAGGATCAGGGTCAGCAGCAGGCCGACCACGAAGACCAGCACCGGGAAGCCGAGCAGGTGGCCGTTGCCGCCGAGCTGGAGCGGGACGGTGGTGTGGGCGGCGTCCGGGATGCGGCTGACGAAGCCGGAGTCGACCAGGCCGACCAGGCTGATGAACAGGCCGATGCCGATCGCGATGGCCTTGCGCAGGCCGAGCGGCACGGCGTTCATGACCCGCTCGCGCAGGCCGGTGGCGACCAGCAGCATGATCGCGAAGCCGGCCAGCACCACCATGCCCATGGCGTCCGGCCAGGTCATCCTGGGCGCGAGCTGGAGCGCCACGATGGTGTTGACGCCGAGTCCGGCGGCCAGGCCGATCGGCACGTTGCCGATCACGCCCATCAGCAGGGTGGTGAGACCGGCGGTGAGGGCGGTGGCGGTGACCAGCTGGGCGCTGTCCAGGTGGGCCCCGGTCATGTCCGTGGCGCTGGCCAGGATGATCGGGTTCAGCACCAGGATGTACGCCATGGTGAAGAAGGTGGCGACACCGCCGCGGATCTCGCGCGGCAGGCTGGAGCCGCGCTCGCTGATCTTGAAGTAGCGGTCCAGGGCGCCGGTGGGGGGCGTGGGCGCGGAATCCGCGGGTTCGGGCGACTCGGTGGTCGGCTGGACCACAGGCATGCGTGCGTCCTCTGTGGGGGAGCTGAGGAGGGGGAGAACGCCCGTGGCGACGATGGCCGGGCGTGGACCTTCAAGTATGGTTTCCCGGTCGCACACGCGCTATCTTCGCGCGTAGAGCCCGCCCCTGACCGACCGGGCGCCCGCCGCACCCCCCGACGCCCCCGCGCACCGTACGCTAGGCCCCATGCCCAAGACGCCGCTGCACCCCTCGCCCCCTCCGCTGGAGGCCAATGACGTCGCCATCGTCGGCGCCGGCACGGTGCTGTGGTTCGTCGCCTTCGTCGCCCTGCTCCCCTTCCAGGGCACCCTGTCCGACCACGGCCACGGCACCTGGCCGTGGATCTGCCTCTCCGGCGGCCTGCTCGGCCTGATCGGCCTCTGGTACTGCCGCGCCCGGCGGGACGCGATCGCCCGCAGCCGCGCCGCCGAGGCGGCCACCGCCGAGCAGGTCGCGGACGGCAGCAGGAACGGCACCACGGACGGCAGCACGGGCGGCACCGGGGACGGCACCGGCCCTGCCACCCAGTCGGACTGAATAGTCCTTTAGTAGCACGCATCGGACATAAGGCGCCCGTAGAGTCGGTGCCATGACGCAGCCTGCCCAGCCCGCGGAAGAGCAGCAGCCGGCCGGCGGAGACCGCCCCGACGGAGCGCACCCGCTCGGACTGCTGCCCGGCCGGCGCGGCGGCCTGACGGCCGCCGAGGTGGCCGAGCGGGTGGCGAAAGGGCAGGTCAACGACGTCCCGGTACGGTCCAGCCGGTCGACCGGGGAGATCGTCCGGGCCAACGTCTTCACCCGCTTCAACGCCATCATCGGCATCATGTTCGGGATCATCCTGATCGTCGGGCCGATCCAGGACGGCCTGTTCGGCCTGGTCATCGTCGCCAACACGGCGATCGGCATCATCCAGGAGCTGCGCGCCAAGAAGACCCTGGACAGCCTGGCCCTGATCGGCGAGGCCAGACCGCAGGTCCGCCGGGACGGCGCCGTCCAGCAGATCGCCGTCTCCGGGATCGTCCTCGACGACACCGTGCTGCTCGGCATCGGCGACAAGGTGATCGTGGACGGCGAGGTCACCGAGGCGGACGGCCTGGAGATCGACGAGTCGCTGCTCACCGGCGAGCCCGACCCCGTCCTCAAGCAGCCCGGCGACCAGGTGATGTCCGGCAGCTTCGTGGTGGCCGGCGCGGGCGCGTTCACCGCCACCAGGGTCGGCCGGGAGGCGTACGCGGCCCAGCTGGCCGAGGAGGCGAGCAAGTTCACCCTGGTGAAGTCGGAGCTGCGCAGCGGCATCGACAGCATCCTGCGGTTCATCACCTACCTGCTGATCCCCACCGCGATCGGTCTGATCATCAGCCAGCTGGCCGTGGAGGGCCGCGACTGGCGCGAGGCGGTGCGCCGGATGGTGGCGGGCATCGTCCCGATGGTCCCCGAGGGCCTGGTGCTGCTGACCTCGGTGGCCTTCGCGATCGGCGTGATCCGGCTGGGCCGCAAGCAGTGCCTGGTCCAGGAGCTCCCGGCGATCGAGGGCCTGGCCCGGGTGGACACCGTCTGCCTGGACAAGACCGGCACCCTCACCGAGGGCGGCATGGACGTCGTCGACCTGCGGCTGATCGCCGACGGCGGCTCCGCCCCGGCTGACCGGGACACCGTCCAGCACGCGCTCGCCGTGATGGCCGGCGCCGACGCCCGCCCCAACCCGTCCATGCAGGCCGTGATCGACGCGTACGGGCGCGGCGACGGCGCCGGCCCGGGCGGCCACGGCTGGCGGGTGATCGAGGCGATGCCCTTCTCCTCGGCCCGCAAGTGGAGCGGCGTGCAGCTGCTGGAGCCCCAGGGCGGCGAGGCCAGCTGGCTGCTCGGCGCCCCGGACGTGCTGCTGCCCGCCGGGCACCCGGCGCTCGCCGAGGTGGACGAGCTGGGCGCCAAGGGCCTGCGGGTGCTGCTGCTCGGCCGCACGCCCGACCCGCTGGACTCCCCCGACCCGGCCGCCGGGCTCAGCCCGCTGGCCCTGGTGGTGCTCCAGCAGCGGCTGCGCGCGGACGCCGCCGACACCCTGCGCTACTTCGAGGGCCAGAACGTCCGGGCGAAGGTGATCTCCGGCGACGCGGCGGTCTCGGTCGGCGCGGTGGCCGGCCACCTCGGACTGCCCGGCGCGGACCGCCCGCTGGACGCCCGCACCCTGCCGAAGGACCCGGAGCAGCTCGCCGAGACCGCCGACCGCACCAGCGTCTTCGGCCGGGTCACCCCGCAGCAGAAGCGCGAGCTGGTCGGGGCGCTGCAGTCCCGCGGCCACACCGTGGCGATGACCGGCGACGGCGTCAACGACGTGCTGGCGCTCAAGGACGCCGACATCGGTGTGGCGATGGGCACCGGCTCGGACGCCACCAAGGCGGTCGCCCAGATCGTGCTGCTGAACGACTCCTTCGCGACCCTGCCCTCGGTGGTCGCCGAGGGCCGCCGGGTGATCGGCAACATCGAGCGGGTGGCCGGGCTGTTCCTGGTCAAGACGGTCTACTCGGTGCTGCTGGCGCTACTGGTGATCTTCACCCACTCGCCGTACCCGTTCCTGCCCCGGCACTCCACCGTGCTGTCCACCCTCACCATCGGCGTGCCGGCCTTCTTCCTCGCCCTCGCCCCCAACAACGAGCGGGCCCGCACCGGCTTCGTGAAGCGGGTGCTGCGGCTGGCCGTCCCGGGCGGCGCCATCGCCGGCACCGGCACCTTCGTCGCCTACGCGCTGGCCCGGGCCGACCACGCCACCGACCTCAAGGCCGACACCAGCGTGGCCACCCTGACGCTCTTCCTGATCGCCATCTGGGTGCTCGCCATCGTCGCCCGCCCGTACAACTGGTGGCGCCTGCTGCTGATCGGGACCATGGGCCTCGCCTTCGCGCTGGTGCTGCTGGTCCCCCCGCTGTCCGACTTCTTCCAGCTCCGCCTGGTCGGCATCCGCGATCCCTGGATCGGCGTCGCCATCGCCGTGGTCTGCGGCATCGTCCTGGAGCTCGCCTGGGGCTGGATGAAGCGCCGCGGCATGGAGTGACGCGGCATGGAGTGACGCGGCATGGAGTGACGCAGCATGGAGTGACGCGCCCGCCGCGGCACGGAGTGGCACGCCCGCGCCGGCCCGGTCGGCGCCTCTAGCATTTCCCCGAGAGGGGGTGCCCGATGGCACGCAGGAGCGGGGATCTGGAGGCGTTCATCGCCTTCCTGGGCGGGCTGCTGGCGGCCGGGCTGACGGCGCTGGCGATGGCGGGCGTCGGCCTGACGGTCAGGCCGACCCCCGCGGTGAAGGCGGCGGCGATGGTGACGCTCGGCGCGGTCTGGCTGACCGTCACCACCACCGTCTACCTGCGGCTCAGGCCGCGCGACCGCTGAACCCGGGCCGCGCGGCGACCGAGCTCAGCCCTCGAAGTCCCGGGCCGCGGACAGCTCGTACGCCCGGTCCGGCTCGCTCAGCGCGGCCAGCACCTCGAAGCGCCGGTGCCACTGGCCGACCGACCAGGCGAGCCCCGCCGCCAGGCCCTCCGGGGTGGCGGCGTGCAGCAGCCCGGGCACCGGCGGCACCTCGAACTCGTCGTCCTCGTCGCCGGCCTCGGCCAGCTCCGGGTCGTACGGCGGCTCCGGGGCGTCCGCCGCGTGGTCCCAGCGCCAGTCGACGGCGGCCTCGCCGCCGTCCGGGCCGACCACCAGCAGCTCCTCGTGCTCCTCGTAGGCGACCGGGCAGCCCGGCAGCAGCTCCCGCACCACGGCGGGGACCCGGTGCAGCACGCCCTCGGAGAGCACCCGCCCGCCGGCCACCTCGCTGGCCAGCGACACGTGCAGCCGCTCGGCGAGGTCCGCGGCGAGCGCCGGGGCGACCGGCAGCAGCGGGTACGGGTGCAGCAGTTGGACCAGGTCGGGGGCGTCGGCGACGACCGCCTCGGTGGCGTCCACCACCACCGTGTGGTCCGGGCGGCGGCCGGTGGCCGGGTCCAGCGGCGGCAACGCCCGCACCACGTCCAGCGGTTCGATCCGGTCCCGGTCGACCCGGGCCAACGCGCTGTGGATGCCGTGCAGTTGGCGGTGGCCCACCTCGGCGGCCGGGTCGGTGAGCCGGTCCAGCACCTCGTCCGGGCCGTGCGGCTCGGCGAGCAGCGCGGCCAGCGTGGTGCGCACCCCGAGCGCGTGCAGGAACTGGTCGTCCAGGGTGGTGCGGGCCTCGTCGTACAGGCCGCGCAGCAGCGGGTCGGCCCCGGCGGCGCGCAGCCCGGCGGGCTCCCGACCGCCCAGCACCGGGTGGTCGCGCAGCCACCAGGCGGTGTACGGCGGGAGGTCGGCGTAGCTGCCGTCGGGCAGCAGGGTGCGCACCGGGTTGACCACGGCGTCCCGGTACGGCGGGCGGGCGAGCGCGGCGAGCGCCTCGGGCCAGGCGTCGTCGTCGACCAGGTCGAGGTCGCGCACGGCCAGCAGTTCGGCGGCCACCGGCGGGACGCCGAGCACCTCGTCGGCGTTCAGCGCCTCCAGGGCGTCCTCGGCCCACTCGGCGAACCCGTCGGGGGCCTCGTCCAGCAGCCCGGTGGGGTGGCCGCCGGCCGCCCGGTCGGCGGGCGCGGTCGGGTCGAGCCGCTCCAGATCGTCCGGGTCGAGCACCACGTCCTCGGCGCGCACCAGCACGAAGTCGGCCAGCACGCCGACGGCGGCCAGCACCTCGGGGCCCCAGCGCTCCAGCAGCTCGTCGTCCACCCAGCCGGCGTCCTCCTCGCGGGCGAGGGCGGCGAACGGGCTGTCGGGCAGCACCAGTTCGCCCGCGCGGGCGGGCTCGCCCTCGTCGTCCAGCAGCGCCAGCCGGGCCAGCCAGGGGTGCTCGCCGACGGCCGGGGCGGCGGCCTTCACCAGGGCCAGGACGGCGTCGGCCAGTTCCAGCGCGGCGTCCAGGTCGTCGTCGGCCAGGTCGTAGGAGCGGGCGACGGCGGCCCGCACCTCGGGGGTGTCCAGCACCCCGGCCGGGGTGGCGGTGCCGGCGCCCAGCTTGGCCAGCAGCGGGTGGGCGGCCTCGGGGTGGGCCAGCCGCAGGTCGAGCGCGGCGAGCGCCCCGGCCAGCGACTCGGGGTAGCCGGGGAAGGCCGCCCAGTCGGCGTCCTCGGAGGGCAGCAGGACCCGCCGGGGCCCGGTGACGGTCCGTCCGTCGGCGAGCGGCACGGGCAGCGCGCCGAGCGCCTCCGGGTCGGCCGCGCCGAGCGCCGCGTACAGGTTGCGCCACCAGGCCGGGTCGCGGTCCAGGCCGCCGAGCTGGTCGACCACCTCGGCCAGCGGCACCCGGCGCACGTTCAGCACCCGCAGCTCGGTGCGGCGCTCCAGTCCGGCCGGCAGCAGGCCGGGGAAGATCGGCGCGAGCGCCTCCACCACCGAGCCGTCCGCGCCCTCCAGCAGCGTGGCGTCGCGCGGCCGCAGCGCGGGCGTGCCCTCCTCGACGCCGCCGGGGTGCGGCAGGAACGGCGTGCCGGGCAGCCGGGAGAGCACCGCCGCGCGCAGCGCGTTGTCCAGCGCGCCCTGCCCGAGCGGCCCGGGGACGAGGCCGAGCGAGCCGAGGTCGGCGCCGCGGGCGCGCAGCAGGTCGGTGTAGCTGTCGGCGGCGCGCTCGGTGAGGAAGTCGGTGAGCGGGCCGGGGGCGATGTGCCGGCGGGTGGAGTCCAGCGGGTAGGAGGCGATCAGCAGCGCGGGCAGGCCGATCGGCTCCTCGCTGGGGGTGGGCGCGTGCAGCACCGGCGCGATGGCGGGCCGCTGCGGGGTGCCGTCCTCCTCGACCGGGACGGCCCAGGTCACCGTCCAGTACGGGCGGGCGCGCTCCTCGGTGGGCCGGTCGGCGAGCAGTTCGGCGGCCAGCCGGCCGGTGGCGCCGACGGTCTGCCAGAGCGTGCGCCGCAGCCGGCCGCCCCCGTCGTCGGTGACGGTGACCTCGGTGACGCCGTCCGGGCGGGGCTCGGCGGCGTCGCGGGTGAGCGTCCGGGTGCCCTCCGGGGTCTCCACCACGACCTCGGACAGGCCGGGCAGGGTGAGCAGCAGGGCGTCGTCGACGGCGGCCAGCAGACGCCGGGTCAGGTCCTCGGCGGCGGCGTCGCGCAGCGGCAGCACCACCACGGTGTCGTAGCCGTCCGGGGCCGGGCCCTCGGCGGCGAACGGCAGCCGCAGCAGCGGCACGTGGCCGTCCCGGCGGCGCAGCTCGTCGGCCAGCGCGGGCTGCGCCTCGGCGAGCGAGCGGGCCTCGCCCAGCGACCAGCGCACCCCGCCGGCGGCGCCGAGCACGGCGGGCTCGTCGGTGACGGCGAGGACGGCGGCGAAGCCGACCCCGAACCGGCCGACGGCGGGCTCCTCCCCGCGCTTGGAGGAGGCACGCAGGGTGGACAGCGACTCGACGGCCGCCGCGTCCAGCGGGGCGCCGGTGTTGGCGGCGGCGAGCACGCCGTCGGCCAGGGTCAGCCGCAGCCGCCCGGGGCCGTGCCCGGCCCGGACCGCGGCGTCGGCCGCGTTCTGCGCCAACTCGACCACCAGGCGGTCGCGGTAGCCGCCGAGCGCCAGCTCCTCCTCGGCGTTGGCGTCCTCCCGGAACCGGGCCGGGGAGGCGGCCCAGGCGTCCAGCACCCGTCGGCGCAGCGCGGTGCTCCCGAACGGGTCCGCGAGGTGCTCGTCCGTGCCGCTGCCGATGATCCGAGGTTCCACGGGACCTGCCACCTTCCGCCGCCCTGTACGTCGTAGGGCATTCTTCCCTGCCCCACTGACTGCTCCCGACCACCGCCCGGTCCGGAGGGCGTCGCGGGGCCCGGCCGGGCGCGGGAATCCGCAGGCGGGGGCCCGGTCGGCGGCGGCCCGCCCGGCCGTACGGTCCGCCACTCCCGTCCCGGAAGAACCGGAAGAACCAGCGGCACCAGGGGCACCAGGGGCACCAGCGGCGGCGACGGGCAGGCGGGCGGGGCGGATCGGGGAGGTCCGCGGGAGACGGAGGGGGCGGAACCGCCGGGCCGGCACCCCACTGCCGGGTCCGACGGCCCGCCCTGCTGCCGCCCGTGGGCTGGGGGGAGTCCCCACGGACGGCAGGCGGGCGGGGCCCCGCCACCGGCGGGCGCCCCTACCAGCAAGAACGTCGCGGCCCGCCCCACCGGTTCAGTGGGACGGGCCGCGGCCGGGGAACGTCAGGAGTGGCCGAGCTCCTCGGCCGGGGCGTCCGGCTCGACCGAGCCGGAGGCCCGGTCCGGGTGGAGCTGCAGCGGCTCGACCACCAGCTCGTCCAGGATCAGCTCGGACGGCGCCGGCGGGGCCGGGATGACGGCCGCCTCGGAGTGCCCGCCGCAGCCGTACGCGAAGGAGACGATCTGGCCGTCGGCCGGACCGAACTCGTTGCCGCACACGCCGAAGGCCTGTCCGAGCGAGCCGCCGATCGGGATCAGGAAGCCGCAGCTGCTGCACGCGGCCGGGGCTGCCTGCGCCATCGGGGTGTGCGGGCCGTGGACCTTCTCCCAGCGGTCGGCGGCCAGGTGCAGGCCGAGCCGGGAGAGCACCCGGCTGCGGCCCAGGCCGAGTTCCTCGGCGACGGCGTTGATCCGGGCGCGGGCCGGCGCGGGCTGGACGTGCGGGTCGGTGACGACCACGTCCTCCTCGGCGGCCAGGGCGACCGCGGAGTTCGGCGCGGGCTCGTCCTCGCCGGTCCAGCCGGGCTCCAGCCGGGCGTCGTCGGCGCCGGTCGGCAGCAGGTCGCCGGGGCCCATGTCGCCCGGGCGCAGCCGCTCGCTCCACGGCACCCACTCCGGCGCCAGCACCGCGTCGGGGCCGGGCAGCAGCACGACCTCGTCCAGGGTGACGTTCTTCGCGCGCGGGGCGCGGGCGACGGTGACCGCCCAGTGCCAGCCGCGGTAGGCCGCGTCCAGGCACTCGAAGCTGTGGGTGACGACGCGGTCGGCCTCCGCCTGCGCACCGAGGTGCGGGCCGACGACCTCGGGCCCGACGGCCTCCTCGGCGGCCTGGCGGGCGAGTTCGACGGCCTCGGCACAGAGCCGGTCGGGGGTACGGCTTCGCATCGCAGCACTCACGGCGTCGATTCTCTCCCAGTTCTTCTGTCGCCCACGGCGTGTTGCCTTCTCCGTCGCGGCTCGGTAGTCCCGCGTCCATTCTGCGCGACCTGGGGCCGCCACGGGTACCGACCGCGCCGCCCGTCCGGCCTGCCGGCGCCCCGGCGCCCACGCGGGCGGACCTTGGGGCAGGCTACCCGCCGGTCGGCGCCCCGGCACAGTCCGGGGCGGAGCCGGGCCTTCCGAAGGCCGCGCCGAGCGGAGCCGAATCCCGCGTCGCCCCGGCGAATCTGGGGCAGGATGGGCTTGTGGCGGACGAAAACCCGTCGCAGCACGCACTGCGCCCCTCGCAGGCCGGCAGCCCCGACGAGGCGCAGGTCGCGCCGCGACAGCAGTCTCCCGTCCCCGCTGCGGGCGAACCGCAGCCGGTGGCGGGCGGCGGGCCGTCCGCGGCCGCCCGGGTCAGTCTGGAGAAGCCGGCCCGCGCTTCCGTAGCAGCCACTGACGCCACGAAAACCGGCCCGGACTCCCCGGACTCCCCCGACGAGAACCTCGACGAGGACCACGACGGGGAAGCCGCCGAGGAAGCCTCCGAGCCCCGCCGCCACTTCCTGGTCCGCACCGCCTCCGCCGCCGGCCTGGGCACCGGCAAGCTGGTGCACGGCACCGGCCGCCGGATCCGCCGGGCCACCTCGGCCGAGGGCGCGGGCGAGTCCGGCCTGGCGAAGCTGATCGAGCTGCACGCGCTGAACTCCTTCGGCGACATGCTGATCACCATCGCGCTGGCCTCCACCATCTTCTTCTCCGTCCCCACCGGCGAGGCCCGCGGCCGGGTCGCGCTCTACCTGCTGATCACGATGGCCCCGTTCGCCCTGCTCGCCCCGGTGATCGGCCCGCTGCTGGACCGGCTGCCGCACGGCCGTCGGGCCGCCATGGCGATGTCGATGCTGGCCCGGGCCGTGCTGGCCTGGACGATGGCCGGGGTCATCTCCGGCGGCGGCATCGCGCTCTACCCGGAGGCGCTGGGCGTGCTGGTGGCGTCCAAGGCGTACGGGGTGGTGCGCAGCGTGGTGGTGCCCCGGCTGCTGCCGAGCCGGCTGTCCCTGGTGAAGGCGAACTCCCGGGTCACCCTGGCCGGGCTGCTGGCCACCGGGGTGGCGGCCGCGGTGGGCGGGCTGCTGCACCTGATCGGGCCGGGCTGGCCGCTGCGCGGCGCCTTCCTGGTGTTCGTGATCGGCACCCTGATGGCCTTCCACCTGCCGCACACGGTGGACTCGGCGAAGGGCGAGCAGCGGGCCGTGCTGCACGCCGAGGTGTCCGCCGAGGCGCCGGGCGGCGGCTCGCACCTGATCCACCACAAGCCCCCGAAGGTGAAGGCCTCGCTGCGCACCGTCGGCCCCTCGGTGGTGCTGGCGCTGCGGGCGATGGCGGGGATGCGCTGGCTGGTCGGCTTCCTGGTGTTCTTCCTGGCCTTCCTGCTGCGCACCGACCCGATCGGCGGCCTGCGGCCGACCCTGGCGCTGGGCCTGGTGGCGCTGGCCGCCGGGACGGGCAACGCGCTGGGCTCGGTGCTGGGCTCCTGGCTGCGCACCCGGGGCCCGGAGGCGACGGTCACCGCGATGCTGCTGCTGGCGACCTGCGTGACGGCGGCGGCCGCGCTCTGGTACGGCGTGGTGACGGTGATTCTGGTCGCCGCGGTGTCCGGGATGGCGGCCTCGCTGGGCAAGCTGGCGCTGGACGCGCTGATCCAGCGGGACGTCCCGGAGGCGGTGCGGACCTCGGCGTTCGCCCGTTCGGAGACCCTGATGCAGATGTCCTGGGTGGTCGGCGGCGGGGTCGGCATCGTGCTGCCGCTGAACGGGGTGCTGGGCCTGTCGATCGCCGCCTCGGTGGTCGGCCTGGTGCTGCTGTGGACGGCCCGCTCGCTGCTGCGGCTGGGCCTGCGGCGCCACCCGGCCGCCCCCAGGGTGGCCTGAACCGGTCGGTTGGCGGTGACGGAGCAACACGCGGTGACCGACCCCCGCGTCGCGTGATCGCCCGGGCCCGGTAGATTCTCTCGCATGAGCCTCAATACCCGTGTCATCGCCGCCCTCGGCGCCGTCGTCGTGGTCGGCGCCGCCACGGTGGGCACCTCCGTCGCGATCGCCGCCGGGCAGACCGAGCACAGCTCCCACCGGGCCACCCTCCAGGTCGGCACCACGTCGATCGCCGCGGATCCGCTGTGCTGGAACGACGGCAGCCCGCTGAGCGACGACCAGCAGGACCAGTGCCAGACCAAGGCCAAGCAGGCCCTGGGCGACGGCAGCCTGCCGCAGTCCGACGTGCGGGCGAGCGACCGGATCGGCGTGGGCGTCAGCCCGAACGTGGCCAAGACCGGCTGGTGGGCCTCCACCAACGGCGGTGCCAGCAGCCAGGGCGGGCAGACCAGCCTGTTCTCCTACGCCCAGGGCCCGAGCTTCTCCGGCTCCCAGACCGCGGGCAAGGTGCTGAACTCCAGCGGCAAGACCGTGATCACCGTGGTCGAGATCGACAAGAAGTCGGAGAGCCCGATCGCGGTCTGGTACTTCCAGCTGAACACCAAGAACGACTGACGCTCCCCGCGATGACCGCACAGGTCTCCGAGGCGCACCCCGGGCAGCCGGGCCCCGAACGGGCCCGGCTGCTCGTGGTCGTCGCGGTGCCGGCCGAGGCCGAGGCGGTGCTGCGCGGCCTGCCCGGCGGTGCCGCCGACCTGCCGCTGCCCGGCGGCACCCTGCACCGCTGCGCGGGCGCACCGGTGGACGTGCTGGCCGCGGGCGTCGGCCCGGCGGCCGCCGCCGCGGGCGCCTGCGTCGCGCTGGCGGCCCGTCCGTACGGCCTGGTCGCCTCGGCCGGGATCGCCGGCGGCTTCGCCCCGCACGCGCCGGTCGGCGCCACCGTGCTGGCGTCGGCGGTCGTGGCCGCCGACCTCGGCGCCGAGACCCCCGAGGGCTTCGCCGACGTCACCGAGCTGGGCTTCGGCACCGCCCGGCACACCCCTCCCCCGGCCGTCGTCACCCTGGCCGGACGGGCCCTGGCGGACCGGGACGTCCGGGCCGTGACCGGCCCGGTGCTGACCGTCTCCACGGTGACCGGCAGCGCCGAGCGGGCCGCCGCGCTGGCCGCCCGGCACCCGGGGGCCGCGGCCGAGGCGATGGAGGGCTTCGGTGTGGCCGAGGCCGCCGCCCGGTTCGGCGTGCCGGCCTTCGAGCTGCGCACCGTGTCCAACCCGGTGGGCCCGCGCGACCGGGCCGCCTGGCGGATCGGCGAGGCGCTGGCCGCCCTGGAGCGGGCCTTCGCCGCGCTGCCCGTCCCAGAACTGATCGAGGAGGCCGGCCGTGGCTGAACGGCTCAGCATCGCGTACTCGCCCTGCCCGAACGACACCTTCGTGTTCCACGCCTGGGCGCACGGGGCCGTCCCCGGGGCGGACGCCCCCGAGGTGACCTTCGCCGACATCGACATCACCAACGGCCTGGCCGAGCGCGGCGAGCTGGACGTGTTGAAGATCAGCTACGGCGCGCTGCCCTGGGTCCTGGAGGAGTACGCCCTGCTGCCCTGCGGCGGCGCGCTGGGGCGCGGCTGCGGGCCGCTGGTGCTCACCCTGCCGGGCGTGGCCTCGCCCGCGGACCTGGCCGGCCGGACCGTCGCGGTGCCCTCCGAGCGCTCCACCGCCTACCTGCTGTTCCGGCTCTGGGCGGCGCGGGCGGTGCCGGGCGGCTTCGGCGAGATCGTCGTCCTGCCGTTCCACGAGATCATGCCCGCCGTCCGGGACGGCCGGGTGGACGCCGGCCTGGTGATCCACGAGGCCCGCTTCACGTACCAGCAGTACGGCCTGCACAGCCTGGCCGACATGGGTGAGGCCTGGGAGGCGGAGACCGGCCTGCCGATCCCGCTGGGGGCGATCGTGGCCCGCCGCTCGCTGGGCGCCGAGCGGCTGCGCGAGCTCGCCGCGACGATCCGCGAGTCCGTCCGGCAGGCCTGGGCCGATCCGGCCGCCAGCCGGGAGTACGTGCTGGCGCACGCCCAGGAGATGGACCCGGGCGTGGCCGACCAGCACATCGGGCTGTACGTCAACGAGTTCACCGCCGACCTCGGCGAGGAGGGCTACCAGGCCGTCCGCGCGCTGCTCACCCGGGCCGCCGCGGAGGGGCTGGTGCCCCCGCTCGACCCGGGTGCGCTCGCGTTCCCGTCCTAGGGCCCGGGCGTCAGACGTCCCAGGACCCGGGTGTCAGACGTCGAACTGGTCGGCCACCGCGCGCAGCAGGCCGGCCAGCTTCTGGCCGGTCGGCTTGGCCGGGTAGCGGCCGCGCTGGAGGCCGGGCAGCACCGCGTCCAGCGTGGTGATCAGGTCCTGGACGATCGGCGCCATGTCGTCGGCGCTGCGGCGCTGGGCGGCGGCCACCGACGGCAGTGCGTCCAGCAGCTGCACGGCCATCGCCTGGTCCCCGCGGTGTCCGGCGACCACGCCGAACTCGACCCGTTGGCCCGGCTTGAGCACGGTGACACCGGCGGGCAGCGCCTTGGTGTGGACGAAGACGTCGTCACCGTCGTCGCGCGACAGGAAACCGAAGCCCTTCGTCTCGTTGAACCACTTGACCTGGCCGGTGGGCATCTCGAACAGTCCTCGAATGGGTGTGAGGGATCCCGGCCCTGGCCGGGGATCACTGGGTGGTGTGGGGAGAAAGACGGCCGACCTCGGCTCGGCGCCCGTGGGCGCTCACGGCCGGCGCGTTGTCAGGAGCAGACTAATGGTCCGTCACTGCCTCATCAGCGGTCCGCGATCGGGCCGCGTTCCGAGGGCCGGACGGGCCGACGGGAGCGCGGGGATCTCGCGGCCACGGACGACCCGGTACTGGCACGGCCGGGGCGCGGTTCTGCGCAGTCCATCGGCTCACACCCCCGGGTCTGAGGACACGGGACGCACCTGTAGCGCCCCTCGGCACCCCCTGCATACCCTCGCTCAGCAGGGATCAAAACGCATCGCTGCCGGGAAACTGCGCAACGTGACCGAGCCGCTCCGGTGGGCCGCCGCGGGGGCGGTTCTGCCAGACTGGGGCGCGGACCGGGCCCCGGACGGGCGGCCCGGCGCGGCTCGGAGGAGTGAGCGGACGTGAGCAGCCAGAGCGCCGACCCCGGCGACGTGTACGTCAAGGCCGGAACGGTGGTCTTCGGCATCGGCGCGCTCGCCACCCTGGTCACCTTCGTCCCGCTGTTCCTGCACCTGACGCCGCTGCCGACGGCGATGTACTGGCTGAGCATGCTGATGCCGGCCGGCTTCCTGTCCGCGCTGACCGGGCTGTTCCTGAACGCCCGGGCCCAGCGCGACCGCGCGGAGCCCCGGCAGTCCTAGAAGGTACGCGGAGCCCGGCAGTCCTAGGAGGTAGCCGAGCCCCGGAACGCATCCGGGCCGAGGTGCCGGTCGAGCCACTCCGGGAAGCCGGTGAGGTCGGTGAGCACCACGTCCGCCCCGGCCTCGCGCAGTTCGTCCGCGCCGTACGGGCCGGTGGCCACGGCGACTGCGACGGCGTCCGCGTGCCGGGCGCCGACGATGTCGCCGAGGTGGTCGCCGACGTAGATGCTCGCGCCGTGCGCGCGCAGCGCCTGGCCCTTGGTCTCCGCCCAGAGGTCGCCGACCAGGACGTCCGCGTCCAGTCCGGCGTGCTCCAGGTGGAGGCGGGCGTTCGGCTCGTACTTGCCGGTGATCACGGCGACCCGGCCGCCGTGGGCGCGGACCGCCTCGACGGCCGCGTGGGCGCCGGGCAGCGGCACGGTCGGGGCGAAGGCGTGCTCGCGGTACAGCTCGCGGTAGCGGGCGGCGGCCCGCTCCGCCTCGTGCGCCGGGAACCAGTTGCGGATCTCGTCCAGCAGCGGCGGGCCGAGCCGGGTGACCACCAGGTCGGCGTCGACGGCGACGCCGGTCTCGGCGGAGAGCGCCCGGTAGGTGGCGTGGATGCCGGGCCTGGTGTCCAGCAGCGTCATGTCGAGGTCGAAGCCGACGGTGAGCGGGGCGGGCGCAGTGGCGGGCATGCCGCCAGGCTACCCAACGGGCCCGGGCCGGGACGAGGCGATTTGCCCCGCCTCCGAGGCGGAACTTAGGTTTACCTGAGTTTTCCGCGGAGAGGGCTCATGACCGACACCACCGCACCACCGGGCAAGCGGCGGACACCCCGTCACCGAATACTGTGGCTCGCCGCCGCCCTGGCCGTGCTGGCCGGCGCGGTGCTGCTGAGCCTGGCGGTCGGCAGCCGGACGGTGCCGCTGTCGGCGACCGTCGACGCGCTGCTGCACGGCGGCGGCTCCGCCGACGCCGTGGTGATCCGCGAGCTGCGGGTGCCCCGGACGGTGGTCGGGCTGGCCGTGGGCGCCGCGCTCGGGCTGGCCGGCGCGGTGATGCAGGGCCTGACCCGCAATCCGATCGCCGACCCCGGCATCCTCGGGGTCTCGCAGGGCGCGGCGGCGGGCGTCGTGGTCGCCATCTCGGGCTTCGGGGTCTCCACCCTCACCGGGTACGTCTGGTTCGGCTTCGCGGGCGCCGTGCTCGCCACCGTGCTGGTGTACGGCCTGGCGGGGCGCGGCCGGGGCGGGGCCACGCCGATCAAGCTGGCGCTGGCCGGCTCGGCGATGTCCGCGTTCATCGCCTCGCTGAACACCCTGGTGCTGACCACCGACGCGGCCACCATGGACCAGTTCCGGTTCTGGCACGTCGGCTCGCTGTCCGGCCGGACGGCGGACGTGGCCTGGCAGCTGCTGCCGTTCCTGGCCGTCGGCACCCTGCTGGTGGTGGCGGTGGCGCGCGGGCTGGACGCGCTGGCGCTCGGCGAGGACACCGCGAAGGGGCTGGGCGCCAGGACCGGCGCCGTCCGGGCGGTCGGCGCGCTGGGCGCCACCGTGCTGACCGGCTCGGCGGTCGCGGCGGCCGGCCCGATCGCCTTCATCGGTCTCGCCGTGCCGCACGCCGCCCGGGCGGTGGCCGGCGCCGACCACCGCTGGATCCTCGCCTTCTCGGCCGTCCTCGGCCCGGCCCTGCTGCTGCTCGCGGACACCCTCGGCCGGGTGCTGTTCCCGCCCTCGGAGGTCCCGGCGGGCGTGATGACGGCGCTGGTGGGGGTGCCGGTGCTGGTGGCGCTGGTGCGGCGGCGGAAGGTGGTGGCGGCATGACCGCGGTTTCGCTCCGGGGCTACTCGGTGGTGCGGGCCGGACGGGCCTCGTTCCTGCTGCACCGGCGTTCGGCGCTGGCCGCCGTCGGGCTGCTGGCCGTGCTGGCGGCGACGGTGGTGGCCTCGCTGTGCCTGGGCGAGTCGACCGTCTCGCCGGGCGAGGTGGTCAAGGTGGTGCTGGGGCAGCCGAGTCCGGACGAGCTGGTGGTCGGGGAGTTCCGGCTGCCGCGCGTGGTGGTGGGGCTGCTGGTCGGGGCGGCGCTCGGGCTGGCCGGGGCGCTGGTGCAGACCGTCGCCCGCAATCCGCTGGCCAGCCCGGACGTGGTGGGCGTGACCTGGGGCGCGACCGTCACCGTGGTCGGGCTGATGGCGTACGGCGTGGTCGGCTCCACCGGGCAGGCGCCGTACGCGGCGGTCGGCGGCGGACTGGCGGCCGGGCTGCTGGTGTACGCGCTGGCCTGGCGGCGGGGGCTGCACGCCCAGCGCTTCGTGCTGATCGGGATCGGGATCAGCGTGGCGCTGTCCTCGCTGACCTCCGTCTTCCTGACCAAGGGCGACGGCTTCCAGGCGCAGGCCGCGAAGGTGTGGATGACCGGCAGTTTGAACGGCACCGGCTTCGACCAGGCCGGGTGGCTCGCCTGGGTGCTGCTGGCGGCCCTGCCGGTGGCGCTGTGGGCGGCGCGGGCGCAGCGGTCGATCTCCTTCGACGACGCGACGGCCGTGGGCCTCGGACTGCGGCTGGACCGGATCCGGCTGGGCATGGCGCTGCTGGGCATCGTGCTGGCCTCCTGCGCGGCGGGCGCCGCCGGGCCGGTGGACTTCGTGGCGCTGATGGCCCCGCAGATCGCGCTGCGGCTGGCCCGCTCAGCGCAGGTGCCGCTGCTGTGCTCGGCGCTGACCGGGGCGCTGGTGGTGGTCCTGGCGGACCTGGTGGCCCGGCGGCTGCTCGCCCCGACCGAGCTGCCGGTGGGCGTGGTGACCGGCATGGTCGGCGCGCCGTACCTGATGTGGCTGTTGATCCGATCCCGCCGTGGAGGTTCCTGATGTCCGTTCCCCGCTTGGAGGCCCGGGGCCTCACCCTGGCCTACGAGGCGCGCACGGTCGTCGAGGGCCTGGACGTCGGCATCCCGGACGGGCGGGTGACGGTGATCGTCGGCCCGAACGCCTGCGGCAAGTCGACGCTGCTGCGGGCGCTCGGCCGGCTGTTGAAGCCGGTGCGCGGCGCGGTGCTGCTGGACGGCGAGGAGCTGGCCCGGATCCCGACCAGGCGGATCGCCCAGCGGCTCGGCCTGCTGCCGCAGTCGCCGACCGCGCCGGAGGGCATCTCGGTGGCGGACCTGGTCTCGCGCGGCCGCCAGCCGCACCAGAGCTGGTGGCAGCAGTGGTCGGCGGAGGACGAGGAGGCCGTCGCCGAGGCGCTGGAGCGCACCTCGACGGCGGAGCTGGCCGAGCGCAGCGTGGACGAGCTGTCGGGCGGGCAGCGCCAGCGGGCCTGGATCGCGATGGCGCTCGCCCAGGGCACCGACATCCTGCTGCTGGACGAGCCGACCACCTACCTGGACATCGCGCACCAGGTGGAGGTGCTGGACCTGGTCCGCCGGCTGAACGTCGAGCGCGGCCGGACGGTCGTCGCCGTGCTGCACGACCTCAACCAGGCGGCCCGGTACGCGGACCACCTGGTGGCGATGCGGGACGGCCGGGTGGTCGCCGAGGGCCCGCCGGGCGAGGTGGTGACGGCGGAGCTGGTCCGCGAGGTGTTCGGGCTGGACTCGGTGGTGGTGCCGGATCCGGTGACGGGCACTCCGCTGGTCGTGCCGGGGGCGCCGTGGGCGGCGACGGCCGGAACCGCCGGAACGGCCGAAACCGGCGGACCGGCCGAAACCGCCGGGGCCGTGGACGCTTAACGGCCTTTCAACCACCATTTCGGACATAATCGACAGGCCCACCGCAGCCTCACCGCCCGAGGACCCGCCGATGCCCCGGATCTCCCGCCGTACGTTCCTCGCCGGGCTCGGCGGACTCGGCGGGGCCGCCGCGCTCGCGGCGTGCAGCGGCTCCGGGGGCTCCCAGCCGCCCGCCGCGGACTTCGAGGCGAGCGGCACGCCCTCCCCCACCCCGCTGCCGCCGGTGACGGTGAACGCCGCGACCGGGCCGGTGCAGGTGCCGGGCGAGCCGGTGCGGGTGGTCGTGCTGGACACCGACGTACTCGACTCCGCACTGACCCTGGGCATCACCCCGGTCGGGGCCGCGCTCCCGGCCGCCGACACCGGCTTCCCCGCGTACTGGCCGGCCTCCCGCACGGCGGGCGTCCGGCTGGTCGGCCCGGCCGGCGCGCCGGACCTCGCCGCGCTCCGGGCGCTGCGGCCGGACCTGATCCTCTCCAACCAGACCCGGGACGGCGACCGGTACGAGCAGCTGCGGACGATCGCCCCGACCGTGCTCACCCAGACCACCGGGGCGCCCTGGAAGGCGAACTTCCAGCTGCACGCCCAGGCGTTGAGCCGGGTGACGGCCGGGGCGGCCTTCGCCGCCTCGTACCAGAAGCACGCCGGGCAGGTGGCGGGGGCGCTGGCGGCGGCGAAGCTGTCGGGGCGCAAGGTGAGCCTGGTGCGGTTCACGGAGGGCGGCGGGATCCGGCTGTTCGGGCGGCAGAGCTTCCCCGGGTCGGTGCTCGCCGACGCCGAGGTGGGGCGGCCGGACGCACAGAACGTCGACCAGTCCGACTTCGAGATCCCGCTGGACCAGATCGGCAAGGCGGACGGCGACCTGCTGCTGTACGCGACCTACGGCGATCCGGAGCGGGCGGGCGAGGAGGCGGCGTTGGCGAGCCCGGGCTGGCAGGGCCTCGGGGCGGTCAAGGCGCACCGGGCGTTCCCGGTGGACGACCAGCTGTGGTTCCAGGGGATCGGGTACACCGGGGCGAACTTCATGCTGGACGAGCTCCAGCGCTTCCTCGGGGCGTAGTCGGGGCCTGGTCCGCCCACTGACGATTAGTCGACATCCCCGGGTTGTGCAGCCGACCGGCACTTCCGCCACAATGGCGCCGCCCATTCACACCGTTTCGTCCGGGGGACACCACCATGTCAACTGCGGTAGCTCCGACCGCTCCTGCCCGCAAGGGCAAGGCCGCCGCGCTCGGCTGGCTGATCAGCATCGCCTTCAACGTGGTCGCGCCGATCATGATCTACAACCAGCTGCACGACCACGGCTACAGCGAGTCCACCGCCATCCTGCTCTCCGGCCTCGGCCCGGTGCTCGACACGGTGATCTACCTCGCCTGGCACCGCCGGATCGACGAGTTCGCCGTCGTCTCGCTGGTCTTCGTGGCGCTGACGCTGGTCGTCTCGCTGGTCGGCCCGACCGACCCGAAGATGCTGCTGGCCAAGGACTCCTTCGTCTCCGGCCTGCTCGGCGTGCTCTACCTCGCCTCGCTGGCCGCACCCAAGCCGATCATGTTCTACTTCGGCCGCAAGTTCGCCACCGACGGCACCCCGGAGATGGTCTCCTGGTGGAACTCGATGTGGCAGTACCCGGGCTTCCGGCTGGTGCAGCGCAACCTGACCATCGTCTGGGGCATCGCGTTCATCCTGGAGGCCGCGCTGCGGATCGTGTTCGTCTACACGCTCTCGCACGGCACGGTGGTGACCATCAACAGCATCCTCCCGTTCGCGGTGCTCGGCGGGCTGATCTACTTCACCATCACCTACGCCAAGCGGGCCAGCGCCCGTGGCCGGGCCGCCGCCGAGGCGGCCGCGGCTGCTGCGACGGCAGCGTCGGCGCCGGCGGCCTGAGTCGCTCGGCGTTCAGCCCGAATTCGCGTAGCGGGACGGCGAGATGCCGACCGCTGCGGTGAAGTCCCGGGTGAGATGGGCCTGGTCGGCGTAACCGAGTTCGACGGCGAGCGCCGCCAGGTCCAACTTCCCCTCGGCCGCCGCACGTTCGGCGGCCTCGTGGAGCCGGGCCCGGCGCAGCACCCACTTCGGGGAGGCGCCGACGTACTCGGCGAACAGTCGCTGGAGGCGGCGGACCGTCAGGCCCAGCTCGCGGGCCAGGTCGTCCACCCGGCGCAGGTCCGGGGCGCCGGTGATCCGCTCCACCATCGCGGCGACCTCCTCGGCGACCGGGTCGGGCGCGGGCAGGAGCGGCAGCAGGAAGGCGTCGGCCCGCGCGGCGCTGGGGCCCTCCAGGACCAGGGCGTTGGCCTCGTCCACCCCGGGCCCGAAGTAGTCGGCGGCGGGGACGGACCGGTCGGCCAGGGCGCTCACCGCATGCCCCGCGAAGGGCCGGAAGGCGCCGGGGCGGAACTTCACGCCCAGCACGTGCCCGGTGCCTTCGAGACGGCGGACGAAGAGCGAGCGGTCCACCCCGTAGACGCGGGCCCGCGGGGCCTCGAAGACCAGGTGGACGTTCGGGTGGGCGAGCACCTTCTGCTCGTACGGCGGCCGGCCGGCCAGGTCCCAGCGGACCACCCAGTAGAACTCCACGAACCGCGCCACGGCGGGCGCGGGCGCCACCCGCTCCACGCTGATCAGCTCGGCGGCCCGAGCCGGGTGGAGCACACCGCGGCCGAGGTCGGGGGCATCGGGGGCAGCCATGGGGCCAGGCTAGTCGTCGCGTTTCTCCAGGACCGTCGCGCTTCTTCGAGGTCGTCGCGTTTCTTCAAGACCGGGCGGCGCGGCCCGGCGCAGGATCGGGACATGAACGCTCACTCCCTGCACCCCGTCCTGGCCCGGGCCGCCGCCGTCGCCTCCGAGGTCGCCGCTGGCGTCCCGGCCGGGGTGGCCCTGGACGCGCCGACCCCCTGCGGGGCGTTCGACGCCCGGACGCTGATCAACCACTGGGTGCTGTACACCTCGCACGGCCTGGAGCACCGGGCCCGGCGCACCGAACTGCCCACGGCACTGATCGAGCGGGACTTCACGGCGGACCCGGACTGGCGCGCCGAGTACGCGGCGCAGCTGGAGCGGGCCGTGGCGGCCTGGGGCGACCCGGCGGCCTGGGAGGGGGACGTCGACCTCGGCGGGTCGCCGTTCCCGGCGGTGGGGATCGCCCGGATGCTGGTCCTGGAGCTGCTGCTGCACGGCTGGGACGTGGCCCGGGCGGTCGGGCAGCGGGTCGAGGTGGACGAGGAACTCGCGCTGCTGGTGGGCGAGATCGTCGCGGAGAACGCCGAACTGTTCCGGCAGTACGGCGGGTTCGCGGAGCCCGTCGCGGTGCCCGAGGACGCCTCGGCGTGGGAGCGCGCGTTGGCGGCCTCGGGGCGTGACCCGCGCTGGAAGGCCTGACCGGCCCGGTCAGCTCATCAGGGCGGGGGCGAAGTAGTCCCGGATGCGGAAGATCTGGACCGGGGAGACGGCTTCGTCGTCACGAGCCGGGGAGGGCGGCTTCAGTCGGTGCGCATCGCCGTCGTGAGTTTGGTGTGGAGGAGGCGGACGGCCGGGGAGTGCTGGTCGCGGCGGGCGACCAGGCCGAGGCGGGCGTTCGTACCGGCGTCGGTCAGCGGGACGGCCCGCAGGCCGGGGCCCTCCACGGCGGAGGCGCTGAGGACGGCCACCCCGGCGCCGCGCTCGGCCAGGCGGAGCACGGCCGCCGGGGAGCTGGCCTCGATGTCCACGCGCGGATCGAAGCCGAGCTGGGCGCAGGAGCGGTCGTAGGCCGCGCGGAGACCGGTGCCCGGGGAGAGGCAGAGGATCTTCTCCCCGCGCAGGTCGGCGAGGGTCAGGCCGGGGCGGTCGAGGCGGTGGCCGACGGGGACGACGGCGGCGATCGGGTCGTCCACGACCACGCCGACCTCCAGCCCGGCGGCCACCTCGCCCGCGTAACCGATCAGGGCGAGGTCGAGGGCGCCCGCCAGGACCTGGGCCTGGAGCAGGTCGGAGTGGCCCTCGTGGAGGCTGAGTTCGATGCCGGGGTGAGTGCGGCCGAGGTCGGCGACGGTGTCCAGGAAGGGCGGGATCGAGCAGCCCATGATCATGCCGAGCCGGACCCGGCCGCGTACGGCGTCGGCGAACTCGGCGGCGGTGTGCCGGATGGCGTCGAGGGTGGCCAGGGCGTTCTTGGCGAGCGGGAGGATGGCCTCCCCGGCCGGGGTGAGGTGGATGCGGCGGCCGGCACGGTCCAGCAGTTGCTGGCCCAACTCCTTCTCCAGCTTGGCGACTTGGGTACTCACGCCGGACTGGCTGACGTGCAGGCGGGCTGCGGCAGCCGTGAACGAGCCCTCGTCGACGACGGCGGCGAAGTAGCGCAGCTGGTGCATCTCCATATCTGAGGATGATAGCTGGCATCGGTTCTATCTGTTGGACGGATGGGAGAGATCGCGGAAGGATGGAGGCATGACGACGACGAAGAACGCGCGAGAGCTGGCCGAGACCTACTTCACCGCCTGGGAGGCGGGCGACTTCGACACCATCCGGGGCCTGCTGGCCGAGGACGTCGACTTCGTGGGACCGCTCGGCAAGGCGGCCGGGATCGACCAGGCGCTGGGCGGGCTGCGGGGGCTCGGTCAGGTGCTGGAGAAGATCGACGTGAAGGTGCGGGTGGTGGAGGGTGACGAGGTCATCACCTGGTTCGAACTGAACACCAGCATCGCGCCGACGGCGCCGACGGCGAACTGGATGCACGTGGAGGACGGGAAGATCGCGCGGATCCGGGTCACCTTCGACCCGCGCGAGGTGCTGGCGGGATTCGAGAAGAAGGCCTGAGGAGGGCCGAGCGGGGCGGGCAGAACAGCACGGGAGACGAGGGTCGTGATCGCCGGGGGGCGATGGCGGCCCTCTTCCGCTGTTCGCGCTCAGGCGTCCTCGTCGGGCTCGGGCGGGGCCGCGCGGAGGGCGGTGACGACGCCCAGGGCGACCGTGGCTATCGCGAGGGCGAGGAGCGTCGCGAAGGCGACGGCGATCAGGAATCGCACGGGCGCTCGCGGTCGCGGTCGGCGTCGAGGAGCAGCGTGAGGATGTTGAGGAGGGTCGACGCCGGGGCCGTGTTGAAGCAGACCAGGACGCGGCCGTCGAGGGTCCGGTCGGTGGCGGCCGAGGGGAAGATCAGGCCGAACCGGCGGCCGCGCTCGTGGAGTTCGGCGAGGAGGCTGAGGATGTGGTCCTCGGTGAAGGCCCGGATCCGGGGGTCGGTGGGCTGCATGGGGTGGCGGGTCACTGGGCACCGTCCAGCGTGAGGTGGGCCGCCGGGCGAGGTGCCAGCCCGTGGGCTGGCCCTTTTCCCAGCGGCCTCCTCCCGAACCCGTCGTGCGACGTTAACCGCAACGGGCTCTCCAGTGATCTCCGTGAGGTGCGCTTTCGCAGTCAACGTGGATGCCGTCGTGGCAGGTTGGGCAGACAATGAGAGTCTTCTGTCGCCTCTTGGCCATGAGGGCAGCCCAGTTGGGTTGTTCCTGTCCGAAGAGGTCGAGGTCGGCGAGCTTGCGGATCTGATGGACCGCGATGTTCTCGGTCGCTCCGCACAGCTCGCAGAACCCGGCCAACAGCCTTCTGACCAGCCTTCGTTGGCGTGGTGCCGTGACTGCTCGGTCAGGATCGCGGTCCTTGAGGAGCGCGT
>NZ_JBEZXE010000034.1:0-101152 GCF_040637885.1 Kitasatospora sp. NPDC028055
GAGCTTCCTGGGCCCCTGCGGCTGCCGGTCCTCGCGGATCTCGAAGGTCATTGCACTCCCCAGCTGGGGCGTTGCAACGATCCCTAGAACTCAAGCAGGGCGGCGGCCGCCCGCTCCAGGCGTTCCGCGTCCGCGGGGGCGTCGAAGCCCGCACCCGCCGCCGCGTCCCCGGCCGGTCGGTGGCCGTCGCGCATCATCACCGCATCGGTGAACTCGGCTTGCGGGGCCTGGATCTCGACCAGGTCGGCGGTGCTCCGGAAGTCGTTCATGGTGGTTCTCCTTCGTGGCGTTCGGTTCCGTCTGCCGGGTACGACCGAACGGCACGCCGGAACGTGAGGTGCCGGGGCGGCTGTCACATTCCGCTGCGCTGTGCAGTCGTAGGAGTGACGGAACGGACCGGAGGCGGGTGGGGCCATGGACGTGGACGGGGACATGGACGTGTACGGGGACGCGGGCGGGGAGATGGGCGTGAACGGGGAGATGGGCGACGACCTGAGCGTGATCATGAGCGAGCGGCGGCGGCTGACCAACCTGGCGTACCGGATGCTCGGCTCCCTCGCCGACGCCGAGGACGTCGTGCAGGAGACCTGCGCCCGCTGGTACGCGATGCCGGCGGAGCGGCGGCAGGCCGTCGCCTCGCCCGCCGGCTGGCTGACCACCGTCGCCAGCCGGATCTGCCTCACCCAGCTCGGCTCCGCCCGCGCCCGGCGGGAGCGCTACGTGGGCGAGTGGCTGCCCGAGCCGCTGCCCGGACACCGGGAGGGGGCCGACGGCGCGGCGGCGGACCCGGCGAACCCGGCGGACCCGGCGGACCCGGCGGACCGGATCACCCTCGACGAGTCGGTAAACATGGCCTTCCTCGTCGTCCTGGAGACCATGACGCCCGCCGAGCGGGTGGCGTTCATCCTCCACGACGTCTTCCAGTACCCGTTCGCCGAGGTGGCCGCCGTCGTCGGCCGCTCGGCGGCGGCCTGCCGACAGCTGGCCGCCTCGGCCCGCCGCCGGATCCGCGAGGCGCAGGCGCCGGTAGCGACGACGGGCGTGCAGGCGGGCCTCGTCCGGGAGTTCAAGCGGGCCTGGGAGGCGAAGGACGTCAGGTCGCTGATGGACCTGCTCGACCCGGAGGCCACCGTGATCGCCGACGGCGGGGGCCTGGCCGGCGCCCTGTTGGAGCCGCTCGTCGGCAGCGAGCGGATCGCCCGCGCCTACGCCGGCTCCGCCGGGCTCGTCGGCGGCCGGAGGCTGCGGGAGCGCACCGTCAACGGC
Source organism: Kitasatospora sp. NPDC028055 (assembly GCF_040637885.1). Classification (NCBI taxonomy): domain Bacteria; kingdom Bacillati; phylum Actinomycetota; class Actinomycetes; order Kitasatosporales; family Streptomycetaceae; genus Kitasatospora; species Kitasatospora sp. NPDC028055. The sequence continues at coordinate 1,267 of NZ_JBEZXE010000034.1, forward strand.
CTGCCGGGCCTGGTCGCCGAGCAGGACGGCGTCACCGACACGGTGATCGCCTTCCGGACCACCGGGCACCGGATCTCCCACATCTGGGTGGTGCGCAACCCGGAGAAGCTCCGCCCCTGGCAGGGGTGACGCGGGTCACGTCCGGGGGTGTCACACGGCGCCCGGCTACCTGGTCCTAGAGAACGACAACGGCAAGGAAGCACCGAAACCGAGGGAGCACACCGTGGAAGCCCGACTGAACCCCTTCGCCAACCCGGTGATGACCAAGTTCTCCAAGCACCTGATCGCCGCGAACAAGCAGCTCGCCGACTCGTCGCTGCCGTACGCGACCCAGGAGTTGGTGCGGCTGCGCGCCAGCCAGATCAACGGCTGCGGGTTCTGCGTCGACATGCACTTCAAGGACGCCGTGCACGCGGGGGAGGAGGCGACCAGGCTGAACCTGGTGGCGGCCTGGCGCGAGGCCACCGTCTTCACCGACGCCGAGCGGGCCGCCCTGGAGCTGGCGGAGCAGGGCAGCCGGCTGGCCGACGGGGGCGGGGTGACGGACGAGGCGTGGGAGAACGCGGCGAAGCACTACGACGAGGAGCAGCTCGCGGCGCTGGTCTGCGTCATCGCGCTGATCAACGCCTTCAACCGGGGCAACGTCATGATCCGCCAGCCCGCCGGCGACTACCGGCCGGGTCAGTTCGGCCAGCACTGAGCGGGGCCCGCGCGGGCGGTCGGACGGCACTCCGTCCGGCCGCCCGCCGTCCTCCGGGGCCGGTGGGGCCGCTGGGGGCGGGCGAGGGCGGGCGGGGGCGTGACCGGCCCGTACGCACACCACCGAGCCCCGCCCCTGGGGGCTTGTCGCCGTAAAACCGACCGTTAAGGTGTTAATCCAACATTCATCCATGCCGCGTAGCCTCCGGGGGCTAGCCTCATGCTGAACGTCATCGTCCGACCGGGAGGCGAAACCCCCGTGCAAGGCACTGTCACCACACCGGGCGGCCCCGCCGTGGCCGGGGGCCAGGGCGAGGCCTTCCTCCTCGTCGTGGACGACGAGCCGAACATCCGCGAACTGCTCGCAGCCTCGCTGCGGTTCTCCGGATTCCGGGTCGCCTCCGCCGCGAGCGGGACGGAAGCGCTGGAGCTGATCGCCGTCGAACGTCCGGACCTGGTGGTCCTCGACGTGATGCTGCCCGACCTCGACGGCTTCACCGTCGTCGAGAAGCTGCGCGAGCGCACCAACCGGGGCCAGATAGCCGGGCCCGCGCACGGACACCCGGGCGACCACCTGCCGGTGCTGTTCCTCACCGCCAAGGACGGCGTCGGCGACAAGGTGCAGGGCCTGGCCGCGGGCGCGGACGACTACGTCACCAAGCCGTTCAGCCTGGAGGAGCTGATCGCCCGGATCCGGGCGATCCTGCGCCGGGCCGGCGGCCCCGCCGAGGACGGGCGCCTGCTGGTGGCCGACCTCAGCCTCGACCCGGTCGCCCACGAGGTGACCAGGGCCGGCACCCCGGTCGCGCTCTCCCCGACCGAGTTCAAGCTGCTGCACTACCTGATGGCCAACGTCGGCCGGGTGGTGTCCAAGGCGCAGATCCTCGACCACGTCTGGGCCTACGACTTCGGCGGCGACCTCTCCATCGTCGAGTCGTACATCTCCTACCTGCGCCGCAAGCTCGACTCCGGCCCGGCGCACGGCCCCAAGCTGATCCACACCGTGCGCGGCATCGGCTACGCGCTGCGCCGCCCCCCGCAGGGCTGACCGGTCCCGCCCGTGTTCACCCGCTTCACCTCCCGGTTGTCCCTGCGCGCCCGGCTCCTGGTCCTCGCCCTCGTGCTGGTGACCACCGGGCTCGTGGTCAGCGACACCTTCGTGCTGGGCGCCGTCCGGGCCCAGCTGGTGGAGCAGCTGGACGAGCAACTCCAGCGCTACGGCGTGCCGTTGTCCCGCAAGGCGCCGATGCAGGTGAGCACCCCGGGCAGCAGCAAGCCGGTCCTCTCGGGGCGCCGGATCAGCCTGCCCAGCCAGTACCTGGTGCAGTGGCTGTCCGCGGACGGCAAGGTCCAGAACTCGCTCCGCCAGCCCGTCTCGGACAGCGACCCGGCTCCCCAACTCGGCGGCCTGGACCCGACCCAGACCGCTCCGGACTCCCCCTTCGACCTGCCCGACCAGCGCGGCCACCACAGCTGGCGGGTCCTGGTGCTGCCGATCCAGGCCCCGCGCACGCCGACCCCCGGGCCCGGCGTGTTCGCCTCCCCGGTCGGCACCCCGACCTACGTCATGGTCGCCGTCTCCCGCGAGGACGTCGACGCCACCACCGCCCGCCTCGGCACCTCCTTCCTGGCCATCGGCGGCGGCGTCCTGCTGCTCATCGCCGCGCTCGGCTTCTTCGCCGTCCGGGCCGGACTGCGGCCGCTGCGGCGGATCGAGGAGGGCGCCGCCCGGATCGCGGCCGGCGAACTGTCGCACCGGATGCCGGAACTCTCCCCCGGCACCGAGGTCGGACGGCTGTCCGTCGCGCTCAACGGCATGCTCACCCAGATCGAGGCGGCCTTCGCGGCCCGCGCCGAGTCCGAGGCCCGGATGCGGCGCTTCGTCGCCGACGCCTCGCACGAACTGCGCACCCCGCTGGCCGGCATCCGCGGCTTCGCCGAGCTGTACCGGATGGGCGCGCTGCCCACCGGGGCGGACGTCACCCGGACCATGAGCCGGATCGAGAGCGAGGCCGTCCGGATGGGCACCCTGGTCGAGGACCTGCTGGTGCTCGCCCGGCTCGACGAGGAACGCCCGCTCGACCTCGCCCCGATGGACCTGCGCACCCTCGCCGCCGACGCCCTGCACGACCTCACCGCGCTCGACCCCAGCCGCCCGGTCGCCCTCACCGGCCCGGCCGGCAGCGGCGCGCCCGGCGCGGCGCCCGTCCTCGGCGACGAGGCGCGGCTGCGGCAGGTGGTCACCAACCTGGTCGGCAACGCCGTCAAGCACACCCCGCCCGGCACCCCGGTGCGGATCGGGGTCGGCGGCGGCGCCGACGGGGTCTGCCTGCTGGAGGTCGCCGACGCCGGGCCGGGCCTCACCGAGGAGCAGGCCCAGCGGGTCTTCGACCGCTTCTACCGGGTCGACGCCTCCCGCAGCCGCGACAACGGCGGCGGCGGCGGACTCGGCCTCGCCATCGCCACCGCCCTCACCCGCGCCCACGGCGGCACCCTCACCCTGGACACCGCCCCGGGCGCCGGCGCCACCTTCCGGGTCGAACTGCCCGCCGACGGCGACCGCGCTTCCTGAGTCACCGTCGGCTCGTCGGCTCGTCGGCTCGTCGATTCCGCTGCGAACCCAGCAATTCCGGCGTTCCCTTCACTGCCGGAAACCGGCATGGAGAGTAAAGAATCCGTATGCCTATGATCGGCGCTGTCCGAGCGTCAGAAGGCGCCCGGACAAGGGCATTTGCCGTCCTTTCCGACCCGAAAGGGGTCATTGTGCATTTCCGCCGTTCGCTGGTTTCGGCCGCCCTCGTAGCAGCCGTGATCTCGCCCGCAGCCATGCTCTCCGCGGCACCCGCGTTCGCGGAGTCGGCTCCGGCGGCGCAGACCCAGAACGACGCCGGTTCGATCGCGGCCCTGGAGAAGGCCGCCGCCGACGCGGCCAAGGCCTACCAGAAGGCCAAGGCGACCCAGGCCGACATCGCCGCCAAGCTCGAGACCTTCGACCCGGCGCCCTACCTCGCCAAGCACCGCGAGGCGCAGGCCGCCGCCAAGAAGGCCACCGAGGCCCGGACCGCCGCCGAGGACGACCTCCACAAGGCCATGTCCGTCTACGACAAGGCCTCGGCCGCCGAGCGGGAGAAGGCCCGGCAGGACCTGCTGAAGGCGATGGACAAGGCCAACGCCGCCATCGCCGCCGAGCAGCAGGCCCAGACTGCCGCCGCGGCCGCCGGCACGGCCGCGGACGACGCCAGGGTCGACCTCTTCCGCAGGATCAACGAGGCCAACAAGGCGGTCGACGCCGCCCTTGCCGCGAAGAACGACGCCGACAAGGCCCTCGCCGACGCCAGGGCCGCGGCCGAGAAGCCGACCGACAAGCCTACGGAGAAGCCGGCCGAGAAGCCGACGGACAAGCCGGCTGAGAAGCCGACCGACAAGCCCGCCGAGACGCCCGCCGACCAGGGCGCCCAGCAGCCCGGCACCGTCACCCCGGCCACCGACACCACCTCGACCACCGACAAGTCGGCCGCGGCGTCCACCACTTCGGCCACTTCGGCCACTTCGGCCACTTCGGCCACGCAGACGACGACCGCCAACACCGGTACGACGCCCGCCGCCACCACCGGCTCGGCCACCGAGCTCGCCGAGACCGGCTCCAACCCGGCCACCCCGTACCTCGCCCTCGGCGCGGCCACCGCCATCAGCCTCGGCGCCGCCGCCCTCTACGTCTCGCGCCGCAAGGGCACCCGCCCCACCTCCTGACCCACCCGGTTCGCGCCCGCTCGGGAGGAGGCCGCGAACCCGCCGCACCCCGAACCGCAGGGCAGGCCCCCTCCCGGCCTGCCCTGCGGTTTTGCGTTTCCGCACCCCAAACGCCCCGTTCGGGTGAACCGGGAACCATTCACCCACTCGGCCCTCCGGTCGTGTGCGACCGTGCAGCCGTCGCTTGTGCGGGCTCGCACGGGCTGATCACACTGGACGGGAAAAGAGGTGTCTCGTGAGCGCGTTAGTTACCGAGGTGGCCGTCGTGAACCTGGACCAGGTGCTGTGGCAAGCGTGGAAGTCCATGGATGTGCCCGAGGGCTTCCGCGCGGAGATCATCGAGGGGACGATCACCTTGTCACCCACTGGCGGAGCTCGTCATTTCACTGTCAACAGGCGGCTGGGCAGGGCTCTCCACGACTTTCTGAGCGGCACCGGCTACGGGCCGGCGCAGGACGGCAACGTGATTGCCGATCTGAAGGTGTTCATCCCGGACGTCTTCGTGGCGCCCGAGGACGTCGACGAGATCGAGCATCCGGAGGGCTTGGGGGTGCTGGCTTCGGGTGTGCCGATGGTGGTCGAGACCGTTTCGCCGGGCGCCGAGGCACGCAAGCGCGACCACGTCCTCAAACGTCGCGCGTACGCCCGTGCCGGTATTCCGGTGTACGTGATCATCGACGACTACGACGAGGGCGGCGTCGTGACCGTCCTGACCAGCCCTGACCCCGGCCGCCGGGAGTACGCCTCGTCGGTCCGTGTCCCGTACGGCAAGGAGGCCGTGATCCCCGAGGGCCCCGCCAAGGGCTTCGTGATCGGCCCCGACATCACCGGAGAGCCCCGTGGTTGACCAGACGTCCGTCTCCTTCAAGCGGGACCTCTCCGAGTGGCGGATCGCCCTCGTCGCCTGGCGGTTGCTGATCCTCCAGGCGGCGGATCCGGCGGTGGGGGCGGGGATGCACGAGCACTCCACCTACCGGGCGCACCCGTGGCGGCGGATCGAGCACACCCTGGGGAGCGGGCGACGGCTGTTCTACCAGGACGCGGACACCCTGCGCCGCGAGGTCGCCCGGCTGAACCGGGCGCACAAGCGGATCCGCGGCACGCTGCCGGACGGCCGGGCGTACGACGCCCGGGACCCGGCGACCAGGGTGTGGGTGCTGCTGACGCTGTTCGAGTGCGTGGCCGCCATGCGGCGGCTCGGCGGCGACCCGTACGACGCCGACCAACTGGAGCTGGCCTACCGGGAGTTCAGGGAGGCGATCGCGGCCTTCGAGCTGCCGGAGGAGGAACTCCCGAAGACCGCCGCCGACCTGCCCGGCTACTTCGCCCGGTACACCGCCGAGAAGCTGGAGTTCACCGAGGCCGCCCGCTACCTCCTGGAGGACGTCCTGCGCGAGGCGCCCCGCCCGCGCCGGCTGTGGTTCCTCGGGGACGCCGGGTGGCGGGTGCTGCGGGTCGTCGTCGCCGCGGCGATCCGGGAGCTCACGGTGGCCGACCTGCCGCCGACCGTGCGGGAGCGGCTCGGCCTGGTCCGGACCCGGCGGGGCGCCCTGCTGTCGGTGCTGCTGCACCGTGGCGCCGGGATCGTCGTGCCGCGCCTCCCGGAGCGGATGCGCTACCGCTCCCCGGAGGAGCGGGTGGCCCCGCCGCGCCGGCTTCGGCCGCGGCGCCGGGACGCGCGCGGCTCCCGGGTGGACCGGTTCTTCCGCGAGGTGCTCGACCAGACCGGGGACGGCGTGATCACCGTGCACGACCTGCGGGCGATGGCCCACAACGTGTGCTGGCAGCTGGAGTTGGACGAGGCCGCGGAGGCCCGGGTGTACGCGGCCTTCGACGGGTGGTGGGAGCAGCTGCGGGCGGCGATGGACGCCGACGGGGACGGCGAGGTGAGCCGGGAGGAGTTCGTGGCGGCGACCCTGGCGGGCTGCGACCGGGACGACGCGTACCTGGAGCGGGGGCTGCTGCCCGCCCTGCGGGCGGTGTTCACCGCGGCCGACACCGACGGCAGCGGCTTCCTGGAGTTCGACGAGTACCGCGCGGTGTTCGGCGGCCCGCGGGTGCACCCGGCCGAGCTGTCGCACGGGTTCCGCCAGTTGGACACGGACGGGGACGGGCGGATCACGGTGGAGGAGTTCGTGGGGGGCTTCACCGAGTTCTTCACCGCCCGGGCCGACTCCACCTCGGGCGCCCAGCTCCTCGGCCGCCCGTAGTCGAGAGGGCGGCCCTAGCACGCCCCGCTCGCGATGGCGAGCGGGGCGTGCCGCTGTCAAGCGCCGGTTCGGCCAAGAGCGACGCGCCGTCCGCCCACTCGTTCGTTGCCCCGGCCCCGGCCGGTCCGCAGACTGTGCGCACCGCCTTCGCAAACCGTGACGCACCGCACAGGAGTGTCAACCCCACCCCACCTGCCGTTCGCCCGTAAGGATGGTGGATACTGTGCTTGTGAACGTGTTCACGTTCACAAGCGGACAAGCTTGCACGGGTGTGCGACGGTCTACGGCTATAGATGAAGTTTGTCCGGAACATGCCCTGGAAAGGGCCGGTTGGGAGAGAGGGCGACGTGGAACTGGCAATCGCTCACGAGACGATCGCGCGATGGCAATTCGGAGTCACCACCGTCTACCACTTCCTCTTCGTACCGCTCACCATCAGCCTGGCCGCGATCGTGGCCGGGCTGGAGACCGCCTGGGTGCGTACGAACAAGGAGAAGTACTTCCACGCGACGAAGTTCTGGGGAAAGCTCTTCCTCATCAACATCGCGATGGGCGTCGTCACCGGAATCGTCCAGGAATTCCAGTTCGGCATGAACTGGTCCGACTACTCCCGCTTCGTCGGTGACGTCTTCGGCGCCCCGCTCGCGATGGAGGCGCTGATCGCCTTCTTCTTCGAGTCCACCTTCATCGGCCTGTGGATCTTCGGCTGGGACAAGCTGCCGAAGAAGATCCACTGTGCCTGCATGTGGATGGTCGCCCTGGGCACCGTGCTCTCCGCCTACTTCATCCTGGCCGCCAACTCCTGGATGCAGCACCCGGTCGGCTACTCGATCGACCCGGTCACCGGCAAGGCGCAGCTCACCGACATCGCCAAGGTGCTGTTCCAGAACACCACCCTCACCGTCGTCTTCCACACCCTGACCGCCGCCTTCCTCACCGGCGCCGCCTTCATGGTCGGCATCTCCTCCTTCCACCTCTGGAAGGCCAAGCGGCTGCTTGCCAGGAGCGGAGGGGCCGAGACCGTCGACCCCAGGAAGACCGCCGTGATGCGCACCTCGCTGCGGCTCGGCCTGGTCCTCGCCGTGGTCTTCGGCGCCGGCACCGCGCTCAGCGGCGACACCCTCGGCAAGGTCATGTTCGAGCAGCAGCCGATGAAGATGGCCGCCGCCGAGGCGCTCTGGGACACCCAGTCGCCCGCGCCGTTCTCGATCTTCGCGGTCGGCGACGTCAGCAAGGGCCACAACTCGGTCGCACTGGAGGTCCCCGGGATACTCTCCTTCCTCGCCCACAACGACTTCAGCTCCTCCGTGCCCGGCATCAACGACACCGCGGCCGCCGAGGCCGCCGCGCACGGCGGCGACCCCAAGAGCTACATCCCGAGCGTCTTCGTGACGTACTGGGGCTTCCGATTCATGATCGGCTTCGGGATGACCTCCTTCGTGGCCGCCCTGATCGGCCTCTGGACCACCCGCCGGAAGTTCCTGCTGCGCCCCGAGTTCCGCACCGGCGACACCGAGGTGCCCCGGCTGATGCTCACCCCGTCCCGGGAGATGGGCCCGCTGCTCACCAGGTGGAGCTGGCGGATCGGCATCCTGACCATGGGCTTCCCGCTGATCGCCAACAGCTTCGGCTGGATCTTCACCGAGATGGGCCGCCAGCCCTGGGCCGTCTTCGGCCTGATGACCACCGCGAGCGCCGTCTCCCCGAACGTGAGTGTCGGCACCCAGATCGGCGCGCTGGCCACCTTCACCACGCTGTACGCGATCCTCGCCGTCGTCGAGGTCCGGCTGCTGGTCAAGTACGCCAAGGCCGGCCCGGTGGTGACCGAGCAGCCCCCGGCCAAGGACCCGACGCTGCGCGGCCCGTCCGCGGACGAGGACGCCGACAAGCCGCTCGCCTTCGCGTACTGACGCGCACCCCAGGGGATTTGAGGATCTGACATGCAACTCCACGACGTCTGGTTCGTGCTGATCGCGGTCCTGTGGATCGGCTACTTCTTCCTGGAGGGCTTCGACTTCGGGATCGGCGTCCTCACCAAGCCGCTCGCCCGCGACACCGCCGAGCGGCGGGTGCTGATCAACACCATCGGCCCGGTCTGGGACGGCAACGAGGTCTGGCTGCTGACCGCCGGCGGCGCCACCTTCGCCGCCTTCCCGGACTGGTACGCGACCCTGTTCAGCGGCTTCTACATCCCGCTGCTGGCCATCCTGGTCTGCCTGATCGTCCGCGGCGTGGCCTTCGAGTACCGGGCCAAGCGCGACGGCGCCCGGTGGCAGCGCAACTGGGAGGAGGCCATCTTCTGGACCTCCCTCCTCCCCGCCTTCCTGTGGGGCGTGGTCTTCGCCAACATCGTCCGCGGTGTGGACATCGACGCGCAGAAGAACTACGTCGGCGGCCTCGCCGACCTGCTCAGCCCGTACGCGCTGCTCGGCGGGCTGGTGACGCTCACCCTGTTCACCTTCCACGGCGCGGTGTTCGCGGCGCTCAAGACCGTCGGCGAGATCCGCGAGCGGGCCCGCCGGGCCGCCCGGTACGCGGGCCTGGCCGCCGCCGTCCTCGCCCTCGCCTTCCTGGTCTGGACCCAGGCGGACAGCGGCAACGGACGCAGCCTGGCCGCCCTGGTGGTCGCCGTGCTGGCCCTGGTCAGCGCCCTGGCGGCCAACCAACTCGGCCGTGAGGGCTGGGCGTTCGTCCTCTCCGGGGTGACCATCGTGGCCGCCGTGGCGATGCTCTTCCTGGCGCTCTTCCCGAACGTCATGCCGTCCACGCTCAACCCGGACTGGAGCCTGACCGTGACCAACGCGGCCTCCTCGCCGTACACGCTCAAGCTGATGACCGTCGTGGCCGCCGTGTTCACCCCGCTGGTGCTGCTCTACCAGGGCTGGACCTACTGGGTGTTCCGCAAGCGGATCGGGGTCCAGCACATCCCCGGCCACCAGGCCGGCCACCAGCCCGCCGCCCCGCTCGACCAGGCCTGACGCCGTGCAGCCGGTCGACCCGCGCCTGCTCGCGCACGCCCGTACCACCCGGGCCTTCCTCGCCGGATCCGTGCTCCTCGGCGGGGCCGGCGCGGCCCTGGTGGTCGCCCAGGCGGGCCTGATCGCCGAGATCGTGGTCCGTGCCTTCCAGCGCGGGGCCGGCCTCGGCGAACTGACCACCCCGCTGGTCCTGCTCGCCCTGACCGCCGTCGGCCGCGGGCTGGTCGGCTGGCTCACCGAACTCACCGCGCACCGGTCCGTCGCCCGGGTGAAGTCCACCCTGCGGCGCCGGCTGCTCGACCACGCCACCGCGCTCGGCCCGTCCTACCTGATGGGCCGGCGCACCGGCGAACTCACCACCCTCGCCACCCGCGGCATCGACGCCCTCGACGACTACTTCGCCCGCTACCTGCCGCAGCTCGCGCTCGCCGTGGTCGTGCCGGTGATCGTGCTGCTGCGGATCGTCGGCGCCGACCTCACCTCCGCCGCGATCATCGCCGGGACACTGCCGCTCATCCCGCTGTTCATGGTGCTCATCGGGATGGCCACCCAGTCCCGGATGGACCGGCAGTGGAACACCCTGGCCCGGCTCTCCCACCACTTCCTGGACGTGGTCGCCGGCCTGCCCACCCTCAAGGTGTTCAACCGGGCCCGCACCCAGGCCGCCACCATCGCCCGGATCACCGCCGACTACCGCAGGGCCACCCTGCGCACCCTGCGGATCGCCTTCATCTCCTCCTTCGCCCTGGAACTGCTCTCCACCCTGTCCGTCGCCCTGGTCGCGGTCACCGTCGGCTTCCGGCTGGTCGACGGCACCCTGGACCTGGAGACCGGGCTGCTGATCCTGGTCCTCGCCCCCGAGGTGTACTTCCCGATCCGCCAGGTCGGCGCGCTCTACCACTCCAGCGTCGAGGGGCTCACCGCCGCCGACGAGATCTTCCGGGTGCTGGAGACCCCGCTGCCCGCCGCCGGCACCCGCCCCGCCCCCGACCTCACCGGCGCCGTGATCACCGCCGAGGGCCTGACCGTACGCCACCCCGGCCGCGCCCGGCCCGCCCTGGACGGCGCCGCACTCACCCTGCGCCCCGGCTCCAGCACCGCCCTCACCGGGCCCAGCGGAGCCGGCAAGTCCACCCTGCTGGCCGTCCTGCTCGGCCTCACCGCCCCCGAGGCCGGCCGCGTCCGGATCACCGCCGCCGACGGCAGCACCCACGACCTCGCCGAACTGGAGCCGGACAGCTGGCGGCGGCAGATCGCCTGGGTGCCCCAGCGCCCCCACCTGTTCGCCGGGACGATCGCCGACAACCTGCGGCTGCACCGGCCCGAGGCCCCCGACGAGCAGCTGTGGACGGCGCTGCGGGCCGCCCACGCGCTCGACTTCGTCACCGACCTGGACGCCGAACTGGGGGAGGACGGCGCCGGGCTCTCGGCCGGCCAGCGCCAGCGCCTCGCCCTCGCCCGGGTGCTGCTCGCCGACGACCGGCCGCTGGTGCTCCTCGACGAGCCCACCGCCCACCTGGACGGCGACTCCGAGGCGGCCGTCGTGGCCGCCGTCCGGACCCTCGCCGAGGACCCGGCGCGCACCGTGCTGGTGGTCGCCCACCGGCCGGCGCTGCTGGCCGTCGCCGAGCAGCGGATCCGGCTCCTCGGCCCCGCCGCCGTCGAGGCCGAGCTCCCCGGCCCGGTCGAGCCACTCACCCACACCGGCCGGCCCACCCCCGCCCCCGCCGTGCCCGAGGAGCCCGAGGCCGAGCCCGCCGCCCCCCGGCTGGCCCTGTCCGTGCTGCTCGGCGCGCTCGCCCTGGGCAGCGCCGTCGCCCTGATGGCCACCTCCGGCTACCTCATCTCCCGGGCCTCCCAACTGCCCCCGGTGCTCTACCTGATGATGGCCGTCACCTCCGTCCGGGCCTTCGGCATCGGCCGCAGCGTCTTCCGCTACGCCGAACGGCTGGTCTCCCACGACGCGGTGCTGCGCACCCTCGGCACCCTGCGGGCCGCCGTGTACCGCCGGCTGACCGTGCTCGCCCCCGCCGGGCTGCCCGCCTTCCGGCGCGGCGACCTGCTCTCCCGGCTGGTCGCCGACGTCGACGCGATCCAGGACCACCACCTGCGCTGGCGGCTGCCCGCCGCCGTCGCGGCCGTGGTCGCGCTCGCCTCGGCCGTCGCGATGGGCGCCTTCCTGCCCGCCGCCGGGCTGGTGCTCGGCCTCGGACTGCTGCTCGCCGGGGTGCTGGTGCCCGCGCTGACCGCCCGCTGGTCGGCCGGCGCCGAGCGGCGCCAGGCCCCCGCCCGGGGACGCCTGGCCACCGCCGTGGTGGACGGTCTCACCGGCACCGCCGAACTCACCGTGGCCGGCGCGCTGCCCGCCCGGCTGGCCGCCGTCCGCAGCGCCGACGCCGCCCTGACCGGCCTCGCCGCCCGCTCCGCCGCCACCACCGCGCTCGGCACCGGGCTGATCGCCCTGCTCACCGGGCTGACCGTGGCCGCCGCGGCCGCCGTCGGCATCCAGGGGGTGCGCGACGGCGCGCTGGCCCCGGTCTGCCTGGCCGTTGTGGTGCTCACCCCGCTGGCCGCCTTCGAGGCCGTCACCGGGATGCCGCTCGCCGTCCAGGCCCGCCAGCGCAGCCGCGCCGCCCGGGCCCGGCTGGACGAGGTGCTGACCGCGCCGCCGGTGGTGGCGGAACCCGCCGAACCGGCCGCGCTGCCCGAGCGGCCGCTGCCCGTCGCGGTGCGCGGGCTGACCGTACGGCACCCCGGACAGGCCGTGGACGCGCTCACCGGCGTCGACCTCGACCTCACGCCCGGCCGCCGGATCGCCGTGGTCGGCCCCTCCGGCTCCGGCAAGACCACCCTCGCCCAGGCGCTGCTGCGCTTCCTGGAGCCCGGTGCCGGGTCCGTCACCTTCGCCGCCGGTCGTCCACAGGCTGTGGACAGCCGCGCGCTCGCGGGCGAGGACGTCCGCCGGGTGATCGGCCTCTGCGCCCAGGACGCCCACGTCTTCGACAGCTCGCTGCGCGAGAACCTGCGGCTCGCCCGCCCCGACGCGGAGGAGGCGGAGCTGCGCGCCGCCCTCGCCGCCGCCTGCCTGCTGGACTGGACCGAGGGCCTCCCGGACGGCCTGGACACCATGGTCGGCGAGCACGGCGCCCGCCTCTCCGGCGGCCAGCGCCAGCGCCTCGCGCTCGCCCGGGCGCTGCTCGCCGACTTCCCCGTGCTGGTCCTGGACGAGCCCGCCGAGCATCTCGACCTGCCCACCGCCGACGCCCTCACCGCCGACCTGCTGGCCGCCACCGCGGGCCGCACCACCGTGCTGATCACCCACCGGCTGGCCGGGCTGGACGACGCCACCGTGGACGAGGTGTTGGTGCTGGAGGCCGGCCGGGTGGCCGAGCGCGGCCGCTGGTCCGAGCTGCTCGCCGATCCGGACGGGCGGCTGCGCGCGCTGTGGCGCCGGGAGCGGGAGGCGGACGGGCTGCTGGAGCTGGTGGGGCCGCTGGACGCCGTGGCGCCGTCGGAGGTGGTGGGGCCGCTGGAGACGGTGGCGCCGTTGGAGGCCGTGGGGCACTGATGGCCGCATCGTCCCTCGGCTGAAAACCGTACAAAAGTAGGCTTTCTCCATGGACCCCACGCCGGATCTCCCCGAGGCCGCCCCCGAGCCCACCCCCCACCGGGTGCCCGAGATCGCCTCGCTCGGGCTGGACACCCTGGTCACCGAGGTCGCGGAACGGCTGCAGTCCGCCGCCGCCGTCACCGACCGGATGCAGCGCCTGCTGGAGGCGGTGGTCTCCATCGGGGCCGGACTCGACCTGCACGCCACCCTGCACCGGATCGCCACCGGCGCCGCCGAACTCGTCGACGCCCGGTACGCGGCCCTCGGCGTGATCGCCCCCGGCGGGCACGGCCTGGCCGACTTCATCCACGTCGGCATCGACGACGGCACCGCCGCCGAGATCGGCGAACTGCCCACCGGCCGCGGCATCCTCGGCGCGCTCATCGACCGCCCCGAACCGCTCCGGCTCGCCGACCTCGGCGCCGACCCGCGCTCCTCCGGCTTCCCGCCGCACCACCCGCAGATGAAGACCTTCCTGGGCGTGCCGATCCGGGTCCGCGAGGAGGTCTTCGGCAACCTCTACCTCACCGAGAAGAAGGGCGGCGGCGCCTTCACCCCCGAGGACGAACAGGTCGTGCACGCGCTCGCCGCGGCCGCCGGGGTCGCCATCGAGAACTCCCGGCTGTACGAGGAGGGCCGCCGCCGGGAACGCTGGATCGCCGGTGCCGCGGCCGTCACCACCGCGCTGCTCTCCACCGAGCAGGCCGAGGGCGCGCTCACCGTCGCCGCCGAACAGGTACGGGAGTTGGCGGGCGCCGCGCTCGGCATGATCCTGCTGCCCACCGGTCCGGCCGGCCCGCCCGGCTCCTCGGCGGACGGGGACGGGCAGATGCGGGTCGCCCACGCCTCCGGCGAGGCCGCCGAGTTCGTCCGCGGCGAACTGCTGCCCAAGGACAGCTTCGCCGCGCAGCTGCTGGAGGGCGACAGCGTCCACCTCGACGACATGTCCAGCGACCCCACCGTGGTGATGCGGCTCGCCCGCAGCTTCGGCCCGTCCCTGGCCGTGCCCATGGTCGCCGCCGGGCGGGTGCTCGGCGGACTCTGCGTCTGGCGCTCGCGCGGCGCCCTGCCCTTCACCGACTCCGAGAAGCAGCTCGCCGAGACCTTCGCCTCCCAGGCCGCGCTCGCCCTGCGGCTCGCCGAGGGCCAGCGCGACCAGCAGCGGCTGGCCGTCTTCCAGGACCGCGACCGGATCGCCCGCGACCTCCACGACCTCGTCATCCAGCGGCTGTTCGCCACCGGGATGATGCTGGAGAGCGCCGCCCGCCGGTCCGTCGTCCCCGAGGTCAAGGTGGGCATCGGCAGGGCGGTCGACGAACTGGACGCCACCATCCAGGAGGTCCGCACCACCATCTACGCGCTCCAGCACGACAACCACGGCGACGCCCCCGACACCCTGCGCACCCGGGTCCTGCGCGAGGCCAGCCAGGCCGCCGCCGCCCTCGGCTTCAAGCCCTCGGTGAGTTTCGTCGGCCCGGTCGAGAGCCTGGTCGGCGAGAACACCGGCCGTCAACTCCTCGCGGCCCTGCGGGAGATGCTCTCCAACACGGCCCGGCACGCCCGTGCCTCCCGGGTCGGCGTCGAGGTCGACGCGACCGTCCACCTGGACGACGCCGGACGGCCCGTCGGCGGCGACCCCGAGTCGCTGGACCGGGGCGGGCGGCCCGGCGTGCTGCTGACCGTCACCGACGACGGCGTCGGCATCCCCCAGGGCGGCCGGCGCAGCGGACTGCTCAACCTCACCCGGCGCGCCGAGGCCCTCGGCGGCGCCGCCTGGCACGAGCGCGGCCCCTACCGGAAGGGCGCCGTGGTCCGCTGGACGGCCCGGCTCTGACCGCCGTTCCGGGTACCAACCAGTGAAGCTGAACGAGGGAGAACTTCCCGACCAACGGCGCAAGTTGTGAACGTTCTGGGCTTTCGGCGGTTCCGTGTGCACACATAGCTTGGCACCGTCCCGGAGGGGAAACCGGACGGAGGGGGCAGTGGACGGTTCCGGCCGCGGTCACACCGCAGCAGGGGCGAGCCGAGGGGGGTTCCGGACCGAGCGTGCGCCGGACGGGCGCTACCGCTGGCAGCTGAAGGCACCCAACGGCCGGGTGGTGGCGATCACCGCCGCGCTCTTCGAGACGCCCGGCGAGGCCGAGCGGGGCTTCGACGGACTGCGGGCCGGCGCCGAGGGACTGACCGCGCGGATCACCCATGTCCGCGACGGACTCGGCTGGATCTGGGTCGTCCCCGGCACGCGCAGCCTGCCCGAGGTGCGCTCCAGCCGCGCGTACGAACGGTACGCGACGTGCCAGAACGCCTTCCGTCGCTTCGTGGTGCTGCTCGCCAAGCAGCCGCCGCGCGAGGCGGCGGTCCACGAGCCGCCCGTCCGCCAGGCGCCCGGCCGTGACGCGCCCGGCCGTGAGGGAACCGTCCGTGACGGGTCCGCGCGTGACGGGTCCGCGCGTGAACTCCCCGGGAGAGCAGTGTCGTTGAGACGCCCCGATGGCAGCTGAGCGGCGCGGACCGCGGCTGCTGATCGTGCCCGCGGCCGACCGCTGCGTGGGCTGGGCGCTGCGCTCCGCCAACGGGCGGCCGCTCGGCGTCGGCGTGCGGACGTACCGCAGCGAGGAGGAACTCGCCGACGCGGTGCGCGAACTGATCATCGAACGGGCCGCGCTGCGCTGCTCTACCGTCCAGGCCGAGGGCCGCCAGTGGGTCTGGTCCGCCCACCTGCCGGTGCGCACCACCCGGCCGGGCGCGGCCCCCGCCGTCCCGGTCGCCCGCAGCGCCCGTGGCTACCTGCGGCGCGACCAGTGCCAGGCGGGCGTCGAGGGCTTCCTGGCCGGACTCCAGTGGGTCGGGCAGGAGTGGCGACGGTCCGGCCGTGACGGCCGCTGGCCGCTGTAGCCTCCGGTCCGCTCCGCTCCAGGGCGGTCCGTTCCAGGCCGGTCCGTTCCAGGCAGTTCCGTTGCAGGCCGTTCCGCTTCGTGCTGTCCCGGTGAAGCGCAGGTTTCCGGCAACACCCCGAGCCGCCTCCTGGAGAAGAACGTCGACCGGGTTCGTAGCCCCTGTTCCGCCCCTGTCACATCGGCGTTGACCAGTGCCTAAACCTCGTCGAACCGATGAGTCGACATTCCCCGACCGGCCCCGACGGCCCTTCCGACGGAACCTCCCGGCCGGACAGGATCGGCACTGCCGGAGCGGCCGCAGCAGACACGGCCCCCGGCCCCGGACTCCCCCCGGAGCACGGGTTCACGCGATGGACGTCTCTCCCTCGGAGGAAGAGGAACATGCGTAAGACCGCTGCCAAGCTGCTCACCGTCGCCGCCCTGGCGACCTCCCTGGTCACCGTCGTCAGCGGCTCGGCCCTGGCCGACCCGACCGTCACCCCGGCCGCCCAGGACATCGTCGGCGTCGGCTCGGACACCACCCAGGCCGTGCTGAACCAGTTCTCCACCGACTACAACGCCCACCTGGGCGCCGGCTCCACCCAGCCGCACCTGTACAGCTGGGACGCGACCGGTTCCTCGCCGATCACCACCAAGACCGGCGCGACCTCGATCGCCCGCCCGAACGGCTCCGGCGCCGGCATCTCGGCCCTCAAGAACAACACCAGCGCGACCGTGGACTTCGCCCGTTCCTCGCGCGGCCCGCAGTCGACCGACCCGAACACCTTCGACTTCGTCGCCTACGCGACGGACGCGGTGTCCTGGGCCGCGCCGAACAACGGTGACGCGCCGGCCAACCTGACGACGCAGAACCTCAAGGACATCTTCAACTGCAACATCACCACCTGGGACCAGATCGACCCCAGCCTGCCCAGCAACACCATCAAGCCCTACCTGCCGCAGGCCAACTCCGGCACCCGGTCGTTCTTCCTCTCCGCGCTCGGCATCACCACCATCAAGCCGTGCGTCACCGAGGGCGTCCAGGAGAACCAGGGCAGCGACACCGCCCTGTCCGACCCCGACGCGCTGGTCCCCTACTCCGTCGCCCACTACATCGGCCAGGTGTACTACGGCCGGGGCAGCGGCTCCGACGTCCAGGGCCCGCTGACCATCCGCAGCATCGACAACACCGCGCCGGTCGACACCACCAACAAGGTGATCAGCAGCGACTTCGCCGCCACCTCCTACGCCCGCACCGTCTACAACGTGGTCCGTGACGCGGAGTGGAAGGCGACCGACGCCCACGGCGCCGCGCTGCGCAACATCTTCGGCACCACCGGCTGGGTCTGCACCAACGCCACCGCGAAGGCGGACCTCAAGAGCTTCGGCTTCCTGCCGCTCAACGCCGGTGCCTGCGGCAGCACCATCCACTCCTGATCACACCCCGCACGATCCGACGGCCACGGGCCCGCCGCCCGTGGCCGTCGGCCGTCGGTCGTCAGGAGTCGGCGGCGTGGCCGCCCCTTGACCACCGGTCACCACCGCACCGTCCCACCTCTCCCAGGGAGTTCGACATGGCAAGAACCGGCGTCCGTCTCGCCGCCACCGGGACCGCCGTGGTCCTCGCGATCACCGGATTCTGCGGTGTGGCTGCGGCCGACACCACGGCCACCACCACCGCGCCCACCGGCAGCGCCGTGGTCACGGTCGACCAGCAGTTCCTGGCCAAGAGCCTGCTCGGCGGCATCGCCGTGGTCCCGTTGACGCCGGCCACGGCGGACGTCACGAACAACGTCGTGACCAGTACCTTCCCGGTGACGGGCGGCGTCGCCAACATCCCGTCGTTCTCCGGCCAGGTGCAGCTCGGCGGCGGACTGCTCTTCGTCAACCTGACCAACGGCAAGACCGTCACCTTCAAGCAGCTCGGCTTCAAGGTCCGTGACTGGAACGTCTCGGCGGTCCCGAACGGCGCCACCGCGCCGGTGGCCCTGCTGGACCCGCTGGGCGACACCCAGGTCGGCCGCACCGGCACCACCCAGACGCTCTCGGCGTCCGACCTGCAGCTGGACGCGGCCGGCGCCCAGTACCTCGACGGCGCGCTGGGCACCACGTACTTCACGGGCGGCCAGTCGCTCGGCTCCTTCACGCTGACCTACACCCCCGGCAGCTGATCCGGCTCCTCCCCGGACGCCCCCGGTGATCCCGGGTGCCCAGCGGGCCCGCTCCTCGGCGCGGGCCCGCTCCTGTGCAAGGGGAGCGCCCAACTCCGTTCCAGGGGAGCCGCGTTGTGTTCTCGTACATCCTGTCGACCGGATCCGGACACGTCCGGCTGGCCGAATGGGTGGGTACTGGGGGTGCCCGGCCGTCGGCATGCCCGATCCCACCTTGCGCCGCGTGCTGGGCGGCGCGGATCCGCACGGAGGTGCCCGCCATGAGAATCCGATTGCCCGACCGGAGGGATCCGGGGAGATGGCGCCGCCGACTTCCGGCGATCGCGCTGGTGTGGTCGGTGGTGGTGGCGCTGGGCGTGGTGCCGATCGGCCTGGGCGCCGGACCGCAGGCGGTGGCGGAGTCCTCCACCGTGACCGTCCCGGGGCCCAAGGTGCTCGACCCGGTGACCGGGACGCGCGGCAGGGCCGGCAAGATCACGGTCTCGCAGACGAAGAACCTGGTCAACCAGGTGGTGCAGGTCTCCTGGAGCGGGTTCACCCCGACCAAGACCACCAGCGGCCAACAGGTCACCCTGGCGCGGGTCGGCGAGGCCAAGTACCTCTACCCCGTGCGGATCTACGAGTGCCGCGGTACCACTCCGAAGGTGACCGACTGCTACAACAGCTCGCTGTACGGCGGTGACGCGAAGGCGGGCTTCCAACAGACCCTGCCGCCCGGGTCGAGCACCGCGCCCGACTTCCCGAGCAACATGGCGATCGCACCGACCGGTGCGGACGGCACCGGTGCCGCGAACATCGAGCTCTACACCCAGGCCCAGGCCCCGACGCTCGGCTGTGACGACACCCACCCGTGCTCCCTCGTGGTGGAGGCGAACTACGGCGGCGACAGCCTCGGCCGGACCACCCCGACGGCCTCCGTCGACTGCCTCAACCACTCGCTGGACAGCTCGAGTTCGCTCGCCAGCGACGCGGCGCTGTTCAGCTACGCGGCCAACGGCATGTCGAGCGGTGAGCAGTGCGCGTGGGAGAACGGCATCGTGATCCCGCTGTCCTTCGCGCCGGTGGCCCAGGCCTGTGCGTCGCAGAACGGTTCGTTCGACGCGGAGGGCCTGGAGATGTTCAACCGGGCCATGCAGCAGTGGCGTGCGGGCCTGTGCCTGAGTGATTCTCCGATGGCGGTCCGGTACGTGTCGGCCGGCGGTGAGCCGCAGGCCCGTTCGCGCTTCCTCGGCGGGTCGACGGACGTGGCGCTGACCGCCCGGGCGGACGGTTCACCACCGGCCCGGCCCTATGTGTACGCGCCGCTGGCGACCTCGGGCATCTCGGTGGTGTTCTCGGTGGACGACCAGGACACCGGCCGGCAGATCCGCGACATGAAGCTCGACGCGCGGCTGATGGCCAAGCTGCTCACCCAGTCCTACGCGCCCCGCGGCGGCGTGGTCACCTCGGTGAA
The DNA here is from genome assembly GCF_040637885.1 of Kitasatospora sp. NPDC028055. Classification (NCBI taxonomy): domain Bacteria; kingdom Bacillati; phylum Actinomycetota; class Actinomycetes; order Kitasatosporales; family Streptomycetaceae; genus Kitasatospora; species Kitasatospora sp. NPDC028055. The sequence goes on from NZ_JBEZXE010000034.1 coordinate 21,014, forward strand.
GGGCAATCCGACCTGCCTGTTCGCGGATCCCGAGTTCCTCCAGCTGAACCAGCTGCCGGCGACCTCGGGGCTCAAGTGGCCCAGGTTCTGCGACATGTTCGACTTCAGCCCGACCGTGGTGGGCGGGACGACCGACCTGACGTACCAGCTGACCTCGTGGATCGCCTCGGACCCGGACGCCGCCCGCTTCCTGGACGGCGAGTCCGACCCGTGGGGCATGCACGTGAACACCTACTACCTCCGGCCGGCCTTCTCCGGCTACCCGGTCGACTCCTTCTCCCGGCAGGACTCCTCCGGGATCGTCGGCAGCAAGGTCGACGCCTACCAGCACCTGATGCAGTACGAGTGGAACCCGGTCACCAGCGGACTGGGCCAGGTCGCGCGAGGGTTCCTCCAGAACAAGGCGACCTGCGTCAACCCGGGCCTCAACGGCACCGGCGGGCACGACCAGTGCGCGCCGGTGGACGTCGGGCAGCGGATGCTGATCGCGATCATGGACACCGGCCAGGCCAAGGCCTACTCCCTCCCCGAGGCCCAGCTGCTCAACCCGGCCGGCGCCTTCGTCTCCCCGGGGACCACCGGCTTCCAGGCCGCCGTCGCCGACATGACCGTCGACGCCTCGACGGGCGTGCAGTCGCTGCCGTACGGAATCGCCGACACGGCGTACTCCCGCGACCAGCGGGCCTACCCGCTGACCACCGTGCAGTACGCGATGGTGCCGACCCAGGGCGTCCCGGCCGGCAAGGCCGCCGCGATCACCACCTTCCTGCGGACCACCACGACCAGCGGCCAGGTCTACGGCACCGAGCCGGGCCACCTGGCGCCGGGCTTCCTGGCGCTCACCAGCGCCCAGCGGGCCCAGGCGGCCGACGCCGCCACCCACGTGGAGGCGCAGGACGCCAAGCTGCCCGGCAACCAGGCCGCGCCGCCGAACCCGCCGGCCGTCACCCCTGGCGACGGGGGCACCGGCGGGGGAACCCCGGCGGAGGGCCCGGGCTCGGGCTCGGCGGGCGGCACCACCCCGGTCAGCGCCGGAACCGACAACGGCACGAGCGGTGGCGGCCTCGGTGGGGCCTCGACCGGCGGCCTCGGGGAGGGCGCCGCGACCACCGGGGGCGCCGCCGCGGCCGCGGCCGCAGCCGGGGGCAAGACCCCGGGCGCCTCGCCGAGCACGCCCGGCAAGTCGCTGAGCGCCGCGCCCGTCGCGGCCGGGACGCCGGCGGCGGACCGCTCCGGCACCGCCCGCCTGCTGCTTCCGATCGCGCTGATCGGCGGCCTGGTGCTGCTGGTCGGCGGGCCGGCGGCGCTGATCCTGGGCGGGACACCGGCCGGGGAGCGGACGCTGGCGGGGCTGCGGAGCGGCTGGTCGCGGCTGCGCCGTCGGCCCTGACGGCCGGGGCGCGCTCCAGCGGCCGTCGCTCCAGCCGCCGTCGCGCCCCGTGTTGATCGTCGCCGCCCAGGGTGGCCGGAACGGATCCGGCCACCTTGGGGGGTCAACTCCGGCACGGAACTGGCTCGTTGGGGTCTCGTACATGCGTCCGACCCGGGGTGGACACCTCCGGATGGCCGAATGGGTACGCACCGGAACCGCGGTCCGACGCCAACTCGCCGTCCCCGCAACGACTTCGCGCCGCCGGGCGCCGCCGATCGCGACCGAGCGCCACCACCGCCACCCCAGCCACGTCGCGCCACCGTCCAGTCCGGGCGCCGCCCGGCCATCCGCACCCGAGCACGGAGAGCAGAGCATGACAGCCGCCGCCGAGCCCGCGGCCTCGTCCGCCGGGGCCCCGGGCAGACCCGACCGCGGAGCCGACACCGACGTCCCGCGCACCATCACCGCCCCCGCGACCCCCGGCGACCGGGTGTTCCGCGGGGTACTGCGGGTGGCCGGGCTCTCGGTGTTCGCGATCATGGGCCTGATCGCGTTCTTCCTGCTGCTGCGCGGCTCGGACGCGCTGCGCGCCGTGGGCTGGTCCTTCCTGACCGAGCAGAAGTGGCAGACCGCCGCGCACACCTTCGGCATCGCCGCCGTGCTGCCGAACGGTCTGCTGATCGCCGTGATCGCGCTGGTCATCGCCGTCCCGGTGGCGCTCTCCACGGCGGTCTTCATCTCCGAGTACGCGCCGGTCCGGCTGCGGGCCTCGCTGGTCTCGCTGATCGACCTGATGGCGGCGATCCCGAGCATCATCTACGGCCTGTGGGGGCTGTTCTTCCTCCAGCCGCGGATCATCGGTTTCAGCCGCTGGCTCTCCAACCACCTCGGGGACACGATCCCCTTCCTCAAGGTGCGCACCGGCGACATCGGGACCTCCTACACCTCCTCCACGTTCATCGCGGGCGTCGTCGTCTCGCTGATGATCATCCCGATCGTCACCTCGCTCAGCCGGGAGGTCTTCTCCCAGGCCCCGCAGGGCGAGCGGGAGGGCGCCTACGCGCTCGGCTCGACCCGGTGGGGGATGGTGCGCACGGTGGTGCTGCCGTTCGGCCGCGGCGGCGTGATCGGCGCGGTCATGCTGGGCTTCGGCCGGGCGATGGGCGAGACGATCGCGGTCGCGCTGATCATCTCCCCGAACTTCAAGGCCATCAGCCACATCCTGGAGAACGGCGCCAACTCGATCTCGGCGCTCATCGCGCTGCGCTTCGGCGAGTCGGACGCGCTCTCGCTCTCCGCGCTGATGGCGGCCGGCCTGGTGCTGTTCGCGCTGACCCTGCTGGTCAACGTGGCGGCCGGCTTCGTGATCAACCGGTCCCGCTCCGGGGCCTCGACCGCGGACTGAGGCGGCGCACGGACATGACCGGTCCCGCTGAGACCCCTGCCGCACTCCAGGCGGCGACGCCTGCCGCACCCCGGGCTGCGACCCCCGCCGGGCCCCCGGCCGAGACCCTGTCGAAGGGAACGACCCGATGACCACGCTCGACCTGCCTCCGGCCGCCGCCGTCCCGGGGCCCGCCGTCCCGGGGCCCGCCGTTGCCGGGCCCGCCGCGCCCGCGGCCGGTCCGGTGGAGCCGCGCCCGGAGAAGCGGGTGAAGCTCGGCGGCGTCACCCGCGAGGACGTGTTCACCGTGGCCGGCTCGTCGATCGGCTCGCTGGCCCTGAACTGGACGCTGTACGAGCGGGTGCTGCCGTTCAGCGGCGCCTTCGGCTTCCTGGTCTGCTGGTACCTGCTCTTCCTGGCCGCCTACTTCACGCTCGGCCGGCTCCAGTGGGGCCCGCTGCTGGTGCGCGAGCGCCTGGTCTCCGTGGTGGCGTGGAGCGCCGGCCTGCTGGTGCTGGCGCTCATCGTCGACCAGGTCGGCTACCTGGCGGTGCGCGGCTTCGAGGCCGCCCAGCACCTCAACTTCTTCACCGAGTCGATGGAGCGCACCGCCGCGCTCTCCCCGATCACCTCCGGCGGCGCGCTGAACGCGATCGTCGGCTCGCTCGAACAGGTCGGCCTGGCCACCCTGTTCGCCGTACCGCTGGGCATCGCCGCGGCGATCTTCATGTCCGAGGTCGGCGGGCGGATGGCCAAGCCGGTGCGGACCCTGGTGGAGGCGATGACGGCACTGCCGTCGATCGTCGCCGGCCTGTTCGTGCTCGGCATCGTGATCCTGACGCTCGGCTTCGACAAGAGCGGCTTCGCGGCCTCGCTCGCCCTCACGGTGATGATGATGCCGATCGTCACCCGGGCCGCCGAGGTGGTCATCCGGCTGGTGCCCGGCACCCTGCGCGAGGCCTCGTACGCGCTGGGCGGCAGCCAGTGGCGGACGGTGTGGAACGTCGTCCTGCCGACCGCCCGGCCCGGTCTGGTCACGGCGGTCGTGCTCGGGGTGGCGCGCGGCATCGGGGAGACCTCGCCGGTGCTGCTGACCTCGGGCTTCACCCCGCAGTTCAACGCCGACCCGTTCCACGAGCACCAGGTGTCGCTGCCCCTGTACGTCTGGAACTACGTCAAGCAGCCCTACCCCGAGATGGTCGCCCGGGCCTTCGCGGCGGGGCTGACCCTGATGGCGCTGGTGCTGGTCCTCTTCGTCACGGCGCGGGTGCTCGGCGGCCGTCGCCCCGGTGAGCTGACCCGTGGTCAGCGGCGCCGGATCGACCGGGAGGCGCGGCGGGCCGAGAGCGCCGCCCGGGCCGCCCGGGCCGGGGCCCAACCGCCCGTCGCCCACCCGCCCGTTGCCCACCCGCCCGTCGCACTGCCCGGGAACAGCTGATGAACCGTCCGACCACCCTCCGTACCAGAGGAGTTCTCATGTCATGGGAGGCCGCAAGGCGCTCCGTGGCCCGTGTCCTGGCGTGCCTGTCCGCGCTGCTGCTCGCCGCGGGCACCCTGCTGTTCGGGCAGGCCGCACCGGCCTTCGCCGCCTCGGTCGCGCTGAGCGCCGACGGCTCCAGCTGGGCCGGCCCGGCCATCGACCAGTGGCGCCAGGACGTCGGGCCGCAGGGCATCCAGATCAGCTTCAACCCGGTGGGGTCGGCGGCCGGCCGGACCGCCTGGAGCAACGGGCAGGACGACTTCACCGCCTCGGACGTGCCGTTCCGCAGCACCGAGGACACCGGCCTCAACTCCGGTGCCCGCACCAGCGGTCAGGGCACCAGGGAGAACCCGGTCTACGGCTTCTCCTACGTGCCGATCACCGCGGGCGGCACGACCTTCATGTACAACCTGGTGGTCGGCGGCAAGCAGGTCCGCGACCTGCGGCTGTCCCCGCAGACCATCGTGGACATCTTCACCAACAAGATCACCAACTGGAACGACCAGAAGATCACCGCCGACTACGGCAAGCCGCTGCCCAACCTGCCGATCACCCCGGTGGTCCGCTCGGACGGCTCCGGCGCCACCGCGCAGTTCACCCGCTGGATGGAGCACACCCACAAGGACCAGTGGGACGCCTACTGCTCCTCGGTCAACGGCACCACCTGCGGTGACTACACCGAGTTCTTCCCGCCGTCCGGCCGGATGGTCGCCCAGAACGGCTCCGACGTCGTCGCCGGCTACATCAAGGCCGCGGCCGGCCTGGGCACCATCGGCTACGACGAGTACGCCTTCGCCAAGCGCAGCAACTGGCCGGTCGTGAAGGTGCTCAACCAGGCCGGCTACTACTCGCTGCCGACCGCCTCCAACGTGGCCATCGCGCTCACCGCCGCCAAGATCCGCGGCGTGGACGACGACACCCCGGCGTCCGACCCGAACTACCTCCAGCAGAACCTCGACGGCGTCTACACCATGGACGACCCGCGCTCGTACCCGATCTCCAGCTACAGCTACGTGATCGTGCCGCGGGCCGGCGCCGCGCTGCCCCCGCCGGGCCGGTTCAACAACGACAAGGGCGCCGCGCTCAGCCGCTTCCTCGCCTACGTGCTCTGCGAGGGCCAGGGCGAGGCCGACGGCCTCGGCTACTCGCCGATCCCGCGCGGCCTGGTCAAGGGCGGGCTGCTGCAGACCAAGTCGATCCCCGGCAACGCCAGCCCGGTCAACCCGGACACCCTGGCCAACTGCGCCAACCCGACCTTCAACTCGGCCGGTGAGCTGACCGTCCTCAAGAACGCCCCGCAGCCGAGCCCCTGCGACAAGCAGGGCGCCCCGCTGGACTGCACCGTCCAGAACGGCCAGGCGGTCAAGGCCGGTTCGGGCGGCTCCGGTGGTTCCGGCGGTTCCGGTGGCACCGGCGGCGCGGCCGGTGGCTCCGGCGGTACGGGCGGCACCGGCCACGGCACCGGCGGGAACGGCGGCACCGGTGGCAGCGGTGACGCGGCCGGCACCGGCGGCGCCGCGGCCGGCGGCGACCCGAACGCCGCCGTGGCCGGCGACCCCGCCGCGGGCGACGGCTCCGCCGACGTGGTCGACCCGCAGACCGGCCAGGTGGTCGCTCGCGGCCGGGGCGGCGCCACCGAGGTCGCGGCCAACGTGGTCGAGGTGAGCGGCCGGCCCGAGGACTGGACGCTGTCCTCGCTGACCGCCGTCGAGCTGCTCGCCGTGGTCCTCGTCCCGCCGCTGCTCGGCCGCCGGTTGCTGCGTCGGCGCAAGGGCTCGGGCGGTGCCTCGTGACGGCACCGGTCCTGGAGAAGCCGCTCGTCCTGGCGCCGCCCGTGGTCGGGGCGCCCCCGGCCCGGCCCGCCGCCGTCACCCCCGCCCGGCGCCGCTTCCTCCAGGGCGCCTGGGCGGCCAGCCTGGCGGCCGCGCTGGTGCTGGGCTTCGTCGGCTTCCTGTTCACGCTCTCGCACGTCCAGGAGCGGCACTACCAGTCGACGGCGTACAAGACCTTCCAGGACCAGCTGGCCCGGGCCGTCGCCCCGACCGGCGCGGCCGCCGACGGCGACCCGGTGGCGCTGGTGGACATCCCGGCGATCGGCCTGCACCAGGCCGTGGTGGTCGAGGGCACCACCGGCCGGGACCTGATGCGCGGCCCCGGCCACCGCCGGGACACCGCACTGCCCGGCCAGAGCGGGGTGGCGGTGCTGTTCGGGCGCGGCGCGACCTTCGGTGCGCCGTTCGCCCGGCTGGCCGGGCTGCGGGTCGGCGACCGGATCGAAACCACCACCGGGCAGGGCAAGCTCACCTACGTGGTCAACGTGTACGGCGACGGCGACCACCCGATCACCGACCCGGCCCGCAACCGGCTGGTCCTGGTCACCGGTGACTCCGACTGGATCCCCGGCTCCACCGTGATGGTCGGCGCCCGGCTGGAGGGCGATCCGCAGCAGAACCCCGGCGGCCGCCCCGCCACCGTCGCCTACGACAAGGCGCTGGCCGCGGACAAGGGCGCGCTGGCCACGCTCCAGCTCTGGTCGCTCGCACTGCTCTGCGCGGTGACCGGGGCGCTGCTGCTGGCCCGGTACTGGCGCCGCTCGACCGCCTACCTGAGCGCCGCGCCGGTGGTCGGCGCCCTGCTCTGGGCGGTCTACGAGAACGCCGCCGCCCTGCTGCCCAACCTCTACTGACGCGCGCCCGGAGGACGTACCGATGACCGACACCGCCGACACGGCCGACACCGCCGACACCGCCGACATCACGCACCAGCCGCACGACGCGACGGTCGACCCGGCCGCCGACACCCTCACCCTCCCGCCGGTCCCGCCAGTTCCGTCGGCCCCGGCCCCTTTGGTCACCCCGGCCCAGGGCCCCGGCGGGGTGCTCGCCGGGCTGGAGACCCGGGACGTCTCCGCCTGGTTCGGTAGCCGCAAGGTGCTGGAGCGGGTCTCCCTGGCGATGCCGGCCGGCGAGGTCACCGCGCTGATCGGCCCGTCCGGCTGCGGCAAGTCCACCTACCTGCGGATCCTCAACCGGATGCACGAGATGGTGCGCGGCGCCGCCCTGGCCGGCGAGGTGCTGCTGGACGGGGACGACGTCTACCGGCCCGGCCGGCGCCCCGCCGAGGTGCGGCGCCGGATCGGCATGGTGTTCCAGCGGCCCAACCCGTTCCCGGCGATGTCCATCCAGGACAACGTCTCCAGCGGGCTCAAGCTGGCCGGGATCAAGGTCTCCAAGGAGGAGCGCCGGGACCTGGTGGAGACCAGCCTGCGCCGCGCCGGACTGTGGGACGAGGTGGCCACCCGGCTGCACGCCCCCGGCGGCTCCCTCTCCGGCGGCCAGCAGCAACGCCTGTGCATCGCACGGTCGTTGGCCGTCTCGCCGGACATCCTGCTGATGGACGAGCCGTGCTCCGCGCTCGACCCGACCTCCACCCGCCGGGTCGAGGAGACCATCGCCGAACTGCGCGGGCGGCTCACCATCGTGATCGTCACCCACAACATGCAGCAGGCCCAGCGGGTCTCCCAGCGCTGCGCGTTCTTCCTCGCCACCCACGACACCCCGGGCCGGATCGTCGAGGCCGGGCCGACCGAGCAGCTCTTCGGCAGCCCGCGCGACCAGCGGACCTCCGACTACGTCAACGGCCGCTTCGGATAGGTCAGTTACCGGCCGGAGTCGGCGATCAGCCGCTCCAGCACCGCCGCGACGCCGTCCTCCTCGTTGCTCACCGTGTGCAGCGGCACCGCCGCCAGCACCTGCGGGTGCGCGTTGGCGACGGCGTACGCGGTGCCGGCCCAGGCCAGCATCTCCAGGTCGTTCGGCATGTCGCCGAAGGCCACCACCTCGGCCCGGTCGATGCCGTGCTCGGCGCACCAACGGGCCAGCGTGCTGGCCTTGGTGATGCCGGGCGCGCTGATCTCCAGCAGGGAGATCGGCGCGGAGCGGGTGATCTCCGCCAGGTGTCCGGCGGCCGTCCGGGCCTCGGCGAGGAAGGTGTCCGGGTCGAGGTCCGGGTGCTTGGCCAGCAGCTTGAACAGGCCCCGCACCGGGCCGTCGTCCGCCAGCAGCTCCTCGGCCGGGCCGACCGCCCGCACCTCGTCGTCGCCCCACATCAGCACCTCGTACCCGGGCTCCCGGGCCCAGCCGTCCGCGTACTCGAAGGCGAAGGCGGTGCCGGGCAGCTTGGCCCGCAGCGCCTCGACCACGGCCAGCGAGGTCGGCGCCGAGATGGGGAAGTACTCGATCAGCTCGCCGCCGCGCCGTACGTCCACGATCGCGCCGCCGTTGGAGCAGATCGCCACCCCGTGACCGCCGATGTGCGGGCTCACCTGCTGCATCCAGCGCGGCGGCCGGCCGGTCACGAACACCACCTGCACCCCGGCCGCCTCGGCCGCCGCCAGGGCCGCGGCGGTGCGATCGCTGACGGTACCGCCGGAGCACAGCAGGGTGCCGTCCAGGTCGGTGGCGATGAGGCGGGGAGCGGTGCGGGGTGAGGTCACCGGTCCATCTTCGCCCATCGCCGCCGCCCGGTCACCGCCGCGGCGCCACCGCCGCAGGCCCCGGTGGCCCCTGACCGTAAGGACGGGTTCCGGCCCTTCCTGCGCCGCTTTCCGGCCGATCCGCCCCCGCCCGGGGTGTCGCGGCGGGCCGACGGGCAGGAACCCCCTGGTCACCCCGTCGGCAGGAAGAGCCATGCCCACTCGCCAGCTCCGTGACGAGCCGCCCCCGACCCTCCCTTCCCCGGATCCCCCCGCCGCCTCCCGCGAGCCGGTGCTGCTCGGCGAAGTGCTGTTCCACACCCTCGCCGAGCTCGCCCGCCGCACCCCGGACCAGGCCCCGGCCTTCCCGGCCCAACGCACCCGCCCCCACCCCTGACCGCCTCCCACCGGCGCGTGAGTCTCGATGCCGGTCCGCCAGTGACCTGTCGGCCACTGGCGGACGGACTGCTCCACGTGGGTCGGCGGCGCGAACCACTGGGGAGGGCGGTCCGACTCAGCGGAGCTGGGCGAGGCCCTCGGTGGCGATCCGCTCGAAGACGGCGAGGTCGTTGGCGAAGATCGAGTCCGGGACGGGCCAGTGGATCACCAGCTCGGTGATGCCCAGCTCCTGGTAGGTGCCGGCGAAGTCCACGAAGGCGTCCAGCGACTGGAGCGGCTTCTCCGCGGTCGAGCCCTGGAGCAGCATCTTCTCCAGCGTGGCGACGTCGCGGCCGGTCGCCTCGCAGGCCGCCGTCAGCTTTCCGATCTGCTGCGCGATGACGGCGGGGGCCTGCTCGACCGGCACGTCCGCCGGGCCCTTCGGGTCCCCGTACGTCACCCAGCCCTGTCCGTACTCGGCCGCCAGCCGCATTCCGCGCGGGCCGGCGGCGGCCACGTAGAACGGGACCCGCGGGGTCTGCACGCAGCCGGGGATGTTCCGTGCCTCGACCGCCGAGTAGTACGTGCCCTCGCGGGTGGTGGCGTCCTCGCGCAGCAGCTCGTCCAGCAGCGGCAGGAACTCGCCGAACCGGTCCGCCCGCTCCTTCGGCGACCACGCCTCCTGCCCCATCGCCGTCGCGTCGAACCCGACCCCGCCGGCCCCGATCCCCAGCGTGATCCGCCCGCCGGACACGTCGTCGAGCGTGATCAACTCCTTCGCCAGCGTCACAGGGTGGCGAAAGTTCGGCGAGGTTACGAGCGTGCCGAGCCGCAGGCGCTCGGTGGCGGTCGCGGCGGCTGTCAGCGTCGGGATCGACCCGAACCACGGCTCGTCCCGGAAGGACCGCCAGGAGAGGTGGTCGTAGGTGTACGCGGCGTGGAATCCGAGGTCCTCGGCCCGCCGCCAGATCTTCTGCCCCTCGGCCCACCGGTGGATGGGGAGGATAACGGTACTCAAGCGCATGCAACGACGATACGCGCGCATTTCGGCGGACCTTCGGACCGCTCGCGCAACGGTAAAGGGGAGATCGGCTAGCGTGGCGCCGTGGGCACGATGAGCAGGCGAGAACTGGCCGCGCTGGTCGAGGAGGCGACGGTCGACACCTACGACGAGCACGAGGAGATGTCGGCTCTGTTCGCCGCCGTCGAGGAGAACCTGGCGGTGCCGTTCAGCACCTCGGTGCTGGGCGTCGAGGTGACCGTGAGCGGCGTCGACCTCTCGCGGGACGGAAGAGTCGTCGCCCTGTGCACCCGCGGTGGATTCCGGCAGGCGATCGGACTCCTGGATCTTCCGTTGCCGGACCCGGCGCCGGACGGAGCGGAGTGGGTCGAGGCATATCGCCATTACTGGGCGCAGTGAGCGTCGGAACCTTCAAGACCGAGAGAGCTCTCATGACTGTCGCTGTACGGAGCGAGGACGAGGCGTCGTTGCGGCGCCTGATCGAGCGAAGTTCCGAACTGAAGGGCGAACTCGTCGCCTTCGCCCAGAGCGCGCGGTTCGACCGGTGGTTGACGCCCCTCCTCCTGGAGGCCGCCGGGCCTCAGCGGCAGTTGGGGGAAGGCGATGCGATCCGGATCGTCGACAACTTCATTCTGCGGTACCGCTTGCCGGACGGTTCTACCGTGGTGGACCGGTTCGTGGCCGGACGACGGGGCTTGACCGAGGCAGATCGGGAGATGCTGCTCGGCTGGCGTGACCCGGTCGAGGGCGTCTTCGAGATCCGGCGCAAGGACGGGGACGCCGTCGTTCTGCTGAACCTGGTCGACGACCTGGAGTACCGCACCTACTCGAACGTCGGGCGGGCGGCCTTCCGCGGAGTGTCCAAGGGAGGCTTCCTCCTCGCCTGCGTGGTGCCCGTGCACTCGGCGGACGGGGCGTGGCTGATCTCCGGGGCGATGTCGTCCTACCCGAAGTCCAGCGTCACCGAGATCGCCCGGGCGGCACTCCAACTGGCCACCAGCCAACCTGAACTGGTCTTCCGCAACCCCGAGAAGATCGAGCAGGGATGGGAGTCGATGCGGGAGGACCGGGCCGCGTTCGTCGAGTTCTGTGGCAGCGACGAACTGGCCCTTCCCCCTGCCGAAGTCGAGGACCGGCTCAACGCCTACTACCGGCACCGGCAGGAGGCCGCCGTCGCCGAGCATCCCGACCGGGCCCGGGGCAGGCGGCTCCCCGGCCTGGCCTTCCCGGCCTTCGAACTGCCGCGAGGGCTCGCCGAATCGGACACGGTCGGCGTCATCTACGACGAAGTGGACGGGCTCAACTTCTACCCGGACTACGGGATGCTGCGGGACCTCTTCGCCGATCCGGCCCTCCCTGGCCGCAGGCAGCACCAGGACCTGCTGCGCGTGTACCTGCGCGAGGAGTCGATTGCACCGCTGCCGCTCCGCCGCCTGGCCGCCGCCCACCCGGAGACCGTCGACGAGGTGTTCCGGAAGCTGCTGCGGAAGCCCGGATTCACCTGGGACGAGCACGGCGAGGAGCTGCTGCGCCGGCGCAAGCCCTGGTACTACGAGCAGGAGCCCCGCCCGGGCGTTTCCGTGATCGGCGAGCGCCTCAGCGAGCTCGCCGCCGGCACCGGACGGCAGAAGTTCACCAGAGCACGGCGCGTGGCCTCCGATCACTCGTAGGGATGAATTAGTGACTCATCAGGGGCTATTTGCATAAGGTGCAAGATACTGTGCGGCTTATGCAAACTCCTCCGCCGGCACTGCTGCCGCTCCTGCGCACCCCGTTCCAGGGGGAGATGCTGGCCTGGCTGTATCTGCATCCGCAGGAAGAGACCTCACTTGCCGACATTGCCGCACGCTTCGGGGTCTCGACCGCAACCGCCAGCCGCGAGGCGGACCGGCTGGTTGAGGCCGAACTGATCACAGAGCGACGGCTCGGAAACCTCCGGCTGCTGCGGGCCAACGCCACCGGGCGGCTGGCAGGCCCACTGACCGAGCTGTTCGCCCTCACCTACGGTCCGATCGCCGTGCTCGGAGATCTGCTGCTACCGCTCGCCGGCGTAGAGGAAGCCCACATCTACGGCTCCTGGGCCGCCCGTTACACCGGGGAGGGCGGCGGGGTACCCAACGACGTCGATGTCCTTGTGGTGGGTACCCCCGACGAGGACGAGCTGTACGAGGCTGCACGCAAGGCGGAACGTCTGCTCGACCGAGACGTCAACGTTCACCGGATCTCGTCGGCCCGCTGGCACGAGCCGGGCACGGACCCGTTCCTCACGGGCGTCAGAAGTCGGCCGACGGTTCAGCTCGAAGCGTTCGAAAGGAAGCACAAGGGATGAAGTGGCAGCAGGGCCGCGCCGCAGTCGAAAGCATGTTGGCGCGCAAGGAACTGGAGCGCGTACCCGCGAGCCGGGAGCAGGCCGACAACCTGCTGGCCCAAGCGTCGAACCACCTCAAGGCAGCAGAGGCGGTCGCTTCCTTCGATGCGATCGGCGCCTACCAACTGCTGTACGACGCAGCGCGGAAGGCGCTGGTCGCGGTCTTGGAGAACCAGGGGTTGCGACCGACCAGCCGAGGGGGGCACATCGCGGTCCTGGAAGCGGTCAGTGCACAGCTCGATCCACCTCTTGGGGCGACTCTCAGGCCCTTCGACCGCATGCGCCGACGTCGGAACCAGGCGGAGTACGCGGATCTGGACGCACCCGAGATCGAAGCCCAGGACGTGGCCAACGATGTCCCGAAGGTGAAGGCGATCACCGAGCTTGCTCAGCGCGTCCTGGACGAGATGAGCCCTTTCTGACGCACTGCGGTCACTGATCGAGTCGATCAGATCCGAGTTCCTCGGCCCGCCGCCAGATCTTCTGCCCCTCGGCCCACCGGTGGATGGGGAGGATCACTGTGCTGAGACGCATGGCATCGACCCTAGCCGGATGACATCCCGTTCGTCCCAGTCGCGAGGCTGAGCCGAACGCCGTGCGACGTGCCCGGCGGGTGGGGCGGGTGGGGCGGGTGGGGCGGGTCGAGGGCGGCGAGGCGGGAGAGCGGGACGGGGAGCGAACGCTCCTCGCACCAGGCGAGCAGGATGGCGATCGGCACGCCCCGTTCACGTCGGGCGCGCCACACCAGCTGCGGCAGGTCGTCCGGCCGGGTGTCCGAGGCGCGCCGGAGGAACCAGCGCCGGCCGGTCGCCAGACCGGCCCGCAGGGCCACGACCTCGCGGTGGACCAGGGCCAGCGCGTCGGCCGGGAGCGGAGCGAGCCCGAGCGGGGCGCGGACCGCGGCGTCCGCGAGCGCGGCGGCGGTGACCAGGCCCTCGGGGCGGCCGCCGGCCAGCAGGACCTCGGTGGCCGCGCGTCGGACGAGTCGGCGCACGACGTGGGAGGCACCGCGCGGCCCGGGAGCGATGCCGCCGCCGAGGAGCAGCGCCACCGTGCAGAGATGGTCGGCGACGACCTCGACGGCGGCCCGACCGCGCGGTCCCGCGGACAGCTCCGGGAAGGCGCCGTCGATGCCGTCCACCAGGGGCCGTAGCGCCGGGAGTTCGAGCGAGGACCGGACGCCGGCCAGGACGCAGCCGACCGCGGGCTCCAGCAGCACCGCTTCGAAGACCGCGCGTCCCGGCCGGGCGGCGGACCGCCCCCGCCCGGACTCCTCGTCACCGGACCGCCCAGCGCCGGACCGCCCAGCGCCGAAGCGGCCGTAGCCGAGCAGTACGTAGCGGCCGCAGGAGCAGCCGGGCCGGCAGTGCGCGGAACAGCCCGGCCCGACCGGGGATTCCAGGGTGAAGCAGGGCCCCGACCGGGCGCCCAGCCGCCGCGGCATCCCCGGCGGCAGCCGGTCGACGACGGCTCGCTCGCGGATGCCGACTTCGCTCAGGGCGCCCGCTAGCGGCTCGGTGCCGCCCTCGTCCGGCGGGCCCGGCAGGATCCCGGCGGCGAGTGAGCCGCGGTCCACGCCGCATTCCTCCAGCGCACCGAGCACCTCGTCGAGGCGCCACGCCCGCGACCGTCCCTCCGTGTGGACCGCACCGACGACGCGCTGCGCGGACGGGGGTGAGGCGATCGGCAGGGCGTCGATCCGGCTGGTGTCGAAGCACCAGGCGAGGGTGGCCGCGCCGCCGCCCTGCCGGGGCACTGCGGAGAGCAGGTGCTCCGGCCAGTCGGGCGCGGACGGAGTGTCGAACGGGACGCCGCCACGGCGGAGCGGCGGCGTCGCCCGCGGAACGGCGCGGCGATACCCGCGCCGGGCCAGCCCGTGCATCAGGGACTGAGCCACCCACGGCGTCTCCGACTCGCTCGCCGACATCCCACCCCCACCTTGTGACTACTTTATTGACAATGCTGACTAACTACATGACTAGCTGTCAAGTTTTCTCTCGCCGTACACCCAAAACGCCACCGACCTGCACAGATCGCCCAATCGTCGGTCGCGACCGGGGCGGCAAAACAGGACAAGCAGACCGAAAGCAGAACCAATCACCGCTTGACCCAGACTCTTGACAGCTCTTGTCGAGTGCTGTCAATATCACCCCAAGCTAAATCCGGCTGGTGGAAATTCTTTCATTTTGCAAGTGGGGAAAAGATCGTGCGCAAGGCTCTTTCGACTGTTCTTCTGGTGATTGCGGCCTTCGTGGCGGTGACGGTGGGTCCGGCCGAGGCGGCCGGGACGCACCCGGCGGCGGGCACCGTCGTCTCCGCCGCCGGCGTCGCCGACATTCCGCTCTGCTGCTGAGCGGAGGCGGACGCACGGACTGACGTCCGGGGATGGGAAAAGCCGCAGGGGCGGACCGTCGGAGGACGGTCCGCCCCTGCGGTGGCGGTTCCAGCGGGTGGTCGGCGGGTGGTGGGCAGCGGCCCGCGGGTCAGTGGTCGCGGGTCAGCGGTCGTCGGCCGGTCAGGCCCGGGGCAGCAGGCTCCCGGCCGGGAGGATCCGGCCGTGCTGGCCCAGGCACCGCATGCCCTGTCGGTACGCCCAGATCGCGCGCTCCGGCTGCCCGGCGGCCTCCAGGATCTCGGCCAGCTCGGACCAGGCGGCGGCCGCCTGCCGACCCGCCGACGAGGCCTCCAGCATCAGCGCGCTGCGCTCGTACGCCTCCCGGGCCGCGACCTGGTCGCCCTGGGAGAGGCGGGCGGCGGCCAGCACCAGGAGAGTCCTCGCGCTCTGCAGCCGGTGCAGCGGACCGAGCAGGCCGAGCGCCTTCTCGGCGTGTTCGACGGAGGCCGCCGGATCGCCGCTGCGCAGCTTCACCCGGGCCATCGCGGTCTCGCAGTAGGCGAGGTCGATGTCGCTGCCCACGTCGGACAGCGCGCTCGCGCTCTGCGTCAACAGGCCCTCGGCCAGCGCGATGTCCGGCTCCTCGAACTCCAGCAGGACCGCGGCGTAGGCGTTGCGCAACCGGGCCAGCGCCCGGGTGTCGTCACCCTCCGAGTAGATCGCCAGGGCCTGCTCGATGAGTTCCACCGCGTCCGCCGTCCGGCCGTTGCGGTGCATCGCGACGCTGGCGTTCCACAGCGCGGCGCCGAGCGCCTTCCGGTCGGAGACCTGGCCGGCCTTCTCGATCGCCCGGGCGGCCAGGTAGCTCGCCCGGTGCAGGTCGCCACGCTCGCAGTGCAGGCCGACCAGCGTCGACAGCAGTTCGATCCCCGGGCGGGTGGGCGCGAGGTTCAGCCGCTCGATCTCCGTCACCGCCTCCTCGGCGATGGTGATCGCGTGGGAGAGGTCGCCCAGCTCGCGGTAGCAGCGGCAGAGCGCGACGGTGACGGGAAGCCCGGCGACGAAGTCCCGGGACCGTTCCGAGGCCGTCCGCAGTCCCTCGTACCGTGCGGCGGCCTCCTCCAGGCGCCCGACCCGTTCGAGTGACTGCGCGATCCCGGTCTCGGCGGCGAGCCAGAGGGCCGGCTGCTCGTCGCGGTCGATGGTGTCCTGGATGCGCTCGTACTCGGCCAGGGCGGCTTCCGGCTCGCCGTTGAGCGCCGTCATCTCGGCGTACTTGAGCGCGAGGTCGATCTCCTCGGCCCGGGACTCGGTGACGCCGACCAGGTCGGCGACCTCGCAGTTCAGCCGGCCGGCCAGGTACTGCACGACGTCGGCGGAGGGCGTCCGCTTGCCGGCTTCGAGCAACGAGACGTAACTCGGTGAGAGCTTGGGGCCGGCGAGTTCGGCCTGGGACATGCGGGCGGCCCGCCGCAGCCGCGCCACGCGTACGCCCAGGTCTTTGTCGTTCACGATTCACTCCTCGGCTCCGAGCACTGCGAAGGCAGGTCGTGGAAGAATTGTGGATTCTTTTCGCGAATCCGGGTCGGATTCCCGGGAAACGGGCGGCGGCAGTGGCTTGGCATTCCGGGGGCCGGGCCGTTTCGGCGGGTGGCGGTTCGAGCGGCGGCGGTTCGCGCCGGGACCGCCGCAGTGACGGGCCCCCGAACGCCCGATGGGGTGAACGGGCCACCGGCCACCGGTGGTTCAGGGGATGATGCGCCGGTCGACGAGTCGGTCCGAAGCGGCGCCGGGCTCGCTGATAAGCACCCTGGTTTCGCCTGCATGATGACCGCCCACGCCTTCCCTGACCGTGCAGCCCCCGCATTCGCCTGAGATTCGAAGCATAAAGATACCAGCTAGTCAAGAAAGCTGTCAAGCTACCCCGGAGCCCACCGAATTAATGGCCGGGGCGGCCTCGGCGATTTCCGGTGCCGGCGCATTGGCGACCAGTTCGGCGACCAGTTCGGCGAGCGTTTCGACATACGGATCGGCGAAGACGTCGCGCAGGCTGATGACCAGGCCGAACTCCGTCTCCAGCCATGCCGTGAGTCCCAGGGCGCTCTTCGAGGTCAGCCCCAGGTCGAAGAGGTCGGCCCGGGCGAGCTCCCGGTCGGCCAGGGTGTCGGGCAGGTCCAGCATGTGCCGGACCTGGCGGGCGATCCGCTGTTCGACGGCGTCGTGGGTGTGGTCCATGAGGTCGGGCTCCTTGCAGGGGACGGGGTGGGAGGGGTCGGTTCCCGCGGTGCGGGGAGGGGTCTTCGGCCCGGCCACGGCTCAGGCACCGACCGGGAGCGCGCCGATCCCGGCCCGGGCGGCCCGGCGCAGCGCACGGGCGTCGCCGGCGGCCGCCACCGGAACGGCGGGCCGGACGGCGGTGCCGCCCGGGGAAGAGGACTCGGCCAGCGCCTCGGCCAGGCGGCGGACCGTCGAGTGCTGGAAGACCATCAACGGCGAGACGTCCGCGCCGAGTTCGGTCCTGATCAGGGCGTGCAGCCGGACGGCCGCGAGCGAGCTGCCCCCGAGGTCGAAGAAGTTGTCGTCGAGGCCGACCCGCTCCGTCTCCAGGACGCGGCACCAGAGCCGGACCAGTTCCTGCCGCAGGCTGTTGCGGTCGGCGGCGGACGGGCCGCTGCCGAGCGCCGGAGCCGCCGGTACGACCGCCGCGGACGGGACGGCGGACGGAACGGCGGACGCGACGGCGGAGGGGACGGCCGGGACGGCGGCCTGCGCGGCGCTCGCCCGCAGGTCGACCTTTCCGTTGGGCGTCAGCCGCAGCGCCGGGACGATCCGGACCTCCTCCGGCAGGTGGCCGGCCGGCAGCCGCCGCGCGAGTTCCGCCGCGACGGCGTCCTCGGTCAGCGCGGCCCCCGGCGCCGGGACGACGCAGGCGACCAGCCGGGAGAGCCCCGACGCATCGGTCAGCGCGCCCGCCGCCGCCTGGTCGACGCCGGGCACCAGGCGCAGCTCGTGGGCGACCTGCGCCGGTGAGACCCGGTTGCCCCGGACCTTCACGATCGCCGCACTGCGGGCGACGAACGCGACCGTGCCGTCCCAGCGGAGCCGGCCGAGGTCGCCGGTCCGGAACAGCGCGTGGCCGGGTTCGCCCCACGGATCCGGCCGGTAGGCCCGGGCGGTGGCGGCCGGTTCGTCCAGGTAGCCCAGGGTGAGCAGCGGCCCGCGGACCGCGATCTCTCCGATCCGGCCGGGCTGCACGGGGTTGCCGTCCCGGTCCAGCACCAGCAGCTGGGCCTCGACCGCGCCGGCGCCGAGCAGTGGCTCCGGGCCGCTCGGCCGGCCGGGCTCCCGCTCGTGGCAGCTCGCCACCTGGGGCGTCTCGGTGGTGCCGTAGACCGTCAGCACGCGGGAGGAGGGCGCGGCCGCCCGCCAGGCCTCGACCGTGGCGTCGGTCAGCAGGTCGCCACCGAAGCAGGCCAGCCGGACGTCGGGCAGGCTCAGGCCGTGGGCCCGGGCGGCGCCCGCGACCATCGCCCCGACCAGCGGGGTCGCGTGCACCACGGTGATCCGCTCGTCGGCCAACCAGCGGACCAGCTGGTCCGCGTCGAGCCGGGTCCGCGCGGGCGGGACGACGGCGGTGCCGCCGTTCCACAGCGGCAGCAGCAGGTCGCGCAGCAGCGGGTCGTGGGAACGCCCGGAGAGCACGCTGAAGCGGTCCCCGGCCGTGATCCCGTGGCAGGCGGACCACCGGTCGAGGAAGGCGAGCAGCGGGGCGTCGGTGCCCAGCACCAGCCGCGACCGGCCGGTGGAACCCGAGGTCGGCAGGACGTAGCAGGGCTCGCCGCCCGCCCGACCGGCCTCCGGCACGCGCCGGACGGGCAGTTCGGCGGTGCGGTCGACCGGGACGACCCGGGGGCCGTCCGACTCGCAGTGGACGGCCCAGTGCGGGCGCGCCAGCGCGGTGAGGTCCTCCCGCCAGGCCCGCGGGTGCTCCGGGTCGACCGGCAGCACCACGCCGCCGGCCCGCCAGACGCCGAGCAGACCGACCGCGAGGTCGCGCCCGTGTGCCTCCCGCAGCTCGACCAGCTCGCCGGGGCCCAGTCCGGCCCCGCGCAGCAGATCCGCGAGGGCGTCGACCCGGTCGGCCAACTCGCCGTAGCTGCACGCCCCCCGCTCGTCCCGCAGGGCGACGGCGTCCCGGGGGTGACCGAGGACGCGCTCCAGCAGGGCGCCCCGCGCTCCCCCGGGGCCGGGACGGACCGGCTCCGGCAGGCTCCGGCGCGGGACGGCCGGGGCGGGCAGCTGCCGTGCCGTCCAGCCGGCCACCGTCCGCACCACCTGGTCGAGCAGTTCGCCGGCCCACGGCCGTTCCAGGCGGGCCGCGTCGAAGGCGAGGTCGAGGGTCAGGCCGCCGGCCCGCTGGTCGACGTAGAGCGACAGGTCGAACGGGAGGCCCGGCAGCGGCGCGCGCCGCCGCTCGGCGGTCACGGCGTCCAGCCGCAGGCCGCGCACCGGGAAGCTCAGCGCGTTGAACCACACCGAGAAGAGCGGCCCGGCGGGCCCGCCGCGCTCGGCGGCCAGCGCCGCGACCACCTCGTCGTACGGGAGGTCCTGGTGCAGCTGGGCCTCGGTCAGGGCCCGGTGCGCGCTACGCACCAGGTCAGCCGGGGAGCCGTCCGCGGACACGTCGAGCCGCAGCGCGACAGTGGCGTTGAAGAAGCCGACCGTGTCGGTGCTGTCGGCGGTGGTGCGCCCGCTGAGCGGGGCGCCGACCACCAGCTCCGAGCGGTCGCCCCACCGGCCGAGCACTGAGCCGAAGGCGGCCAGCAGCACCGTGGCGGGCGTCGTGCGCAGGCTGCGGGCCAGCTCGCCGACCGCCGCCGCCAGGTCGTCGTCCAGGGTGGCCGAACGGCGCTCGACCCGCGGCTCGCCGCCCGGCGGTGCGAGCGGCAGCCGGGGAGCGGGCGGGGCGTCGCGCAGGACGCGCCGCCAGTACCCGGCCTGCTCGGCGGGCACCGGCCGGGCCGCCTCGCGGGCGCTGAACTCCGCGTAGTCGAGGGCGACCGGCGCGAGCTCGGGGGCGCGGCCCGCCGCGCGGGCGGCGTAGCAGTGCGACAGCTCCGCCCAGAAGACCTCGACCGACCAGCCGTCCAGGACCAGGTGGTGCGCGACCAGGACCAGCTGGTGAGCGTCCGGGCCGGTGGGCAGCAGGACGCACCTGACCAGCGGGCCGGACCTGAGGTCGAACCGGGTCCGGGCCAGGCGCTCCGCGCTCTCGCGGGCGGCCTCCTCGCCCAGCGGGCCGGGGAGCACCTCCAGGCCGGCCAACGGACGGGGGTGGACGACCTGGACCGGGCCGTGCGGGCCGTCCCGGAAGGTGGTGCGCAGCGCGTCGTGGCGCCCCAGCACGTCGGTGACGGCACGACCCAGGGCCGCCCGGTCGAGCGGGCCGGTCAGCGACCACAGGTCCACGACGTTGTAGTCCACCTGGCCCGGAGCCAGCTGTTCCATCAGCCACAGCCGGCGCTGGGTCGGCGCGAGCGGTGCCTCCCGGACGGGCGCCGCACCGGGCTCGGGCCGGTCGGGGCGCGCGGGCCGACCGGGCGCGTCGGGCCCGGCGTCGAGCGCGTCGGGCCCGGCGCCGAGCGCGTCGATCCGCGCCGCGAGGGCGCGCGCGGTCGGCTCGGCCAGCAGGTCGGCGATCCTGATCTCGGCGCCCAGCCGCTCCTTGACGCGGACGAGCATGCGCGCCGCGACGAGCGAGTGGCCGCCGCGGGTGAAGAAGTCGTCGTCCGGCCCGACCGCCGGGTCGTCCAGCAGTTCGCGCCAGATCTCCACCACGGCGCGCCCGGTCGGCGTGTCCGGCGCCGAGGCCGGAGCCTGGGCCGGCACCCCGGGCTCCGGAGCCGCCCGGTCGGCCAGCCGGGCGAGCAGCGCCGCCCGGTCGAGCTTGCCGGACGGCGCCAGCGGCAGCCGCTCCACCGGCACGATCCGCGCCGGCACCATGGCCGGCGGCATCCGCTCGGCCAGCGCCGCACGGATCTGCGCCACCCGCGGCAACGCCCCGGCGGGGTCGGCGAGGAACGCCGCCAGCTGGGTCGCCCCGGCCGCGTCCCGGAACGGGAGGACGGCGACCGGCCCGCCGCCGAGCGCCGCCGCCAGCTGTGACCGGACCTCCTCCGGCTCGATCCGCTGGCCGCGGATCTTCACCTGGTCGTCGATCCGGCCGTGGTACTCCAGTTCACCGTCCGGGCGCAGCCGGACCAGGTCACCGGTCCGGTAGCGGCGCCCGCCGGGCCGGGCCGGGTCGGGCAGGAACGAGCGCGCCGTCAGGTCGGGCCGGCCGAGGTAGCCGCGGCCCACCCCCGGGCCGCCGATCCACAGCTCGCCCACCGTGCCGGGCACGACCGGGCGGCCCTCCTCGTCCATCACCTCGATCGCCGTGCCGGCCACCGCCGGGCCGATGCTGACCGGCCCGAGCGGGTCACCGGCCCGGGTGATCGCGCAGGTGGCGAAGACCGAGCACTCCGCGGGGCCGTAGAGGTCGACGACGTCCGCGGTGCACCAGCCGCGCAGGTCGGCCAGCAGCGCGGGCGGCAGCGCCTCGCCGCCGACGACCAGGATCCGCAGGCCGTCGAGGGCCCGGAAGTCCCGCTGCTCCATCAGCACGGCCAGCATCGACGGCACGAACTGCGCCACCGTCACGTTCGCGGCGCGCATCTCCCGCACCAGGTGGAGCGGGTCCGCGTGCAGTCCCGAGGGCACCACCCGCAGCCGGGCGCCGCAGGCCAGCGGCCAGAACACCTCGGCGACGGAGTAGTCGAAGGCGTACGCGGTCTTGTGCAGGGCCACGTCCCCGCCGTCCAGCGGCAGGTGCTCGGCCAGCCAGCGGATCTTGTCGACGATCGCGCCGTGTTCGTTCAGCACGCCCTTGGGGCGGCCGGTGGAGCCGGAGGTGAACACCGCGTAGGCGGCGTCCCCGGCGCCGGCCTCCGGCAGCCGGACGGCGCCCGCCGGGGTGGCGGCGAGCGCGTCGAGGTCCGGCGCGGGCAGGCCGGGCGGGACCGCGGCCATGGGCGCCGCGCGGTCGACGACGACCAGGCGGGCCCGGGAGTCCTCCAGCATGCCGCGCAGCCGCGCGGCCGGCTGGTCCGGGTCGAGCGCGAGGTAGGCGCCGCCGGCCCGCAGCACGGCGAGCACGGCGACCAGCACGTTCTCACCGCGCGGCATCAGGACGGCGACGACATCGCCGGGGCGCACCCCGTGCGCGACCAGAGCGCGGGCCGTCCGGCCGCTCTCCGACCAGAGTTGACGGTACGTCAGGCTGCGGTCGGCGCCTTCCAGCGCGACGGCGTCCGGGGTCCGGGCGACCTGCTCCGCCACCAGGGCGTGCAGGGTCCGGGCCGGGCCGGGCGACGGCTCGCCCGGCACGAACGGCTGCGGCACGGCGGTCACCCCCTGCTCCCCACGGCGGCCACCAGCTCGGACAGCGTGGGGTGGTCGAACAGGGCGGAGATGGGGAGTTCCACGTCGAGTTCGCCGCGGATCCGGTCCACCAGCTGGACGGCGGCCAGGCTGTCGCCGCCGGACTCGAAGAAGTCGTCGTCCGGACCGCCCTCGGTGCCCAGGATCTCGGCCCACAGGCCGGTGATCCGCTCGTCGAGGCCGCCCCGGCCCGAGCCGGCGGCCGGTGCGCCGGCCTGAACCGCCGCGTCCGCCGCCCCCGTGCCCTGCGCCCCCGTGCCCTGTGCCGCCGTGCCCTGTGCCCCCGTGCCCTGTGCCGCCGTGTCGTGTGCCGCCGTCCCGCCGCCCGCCGAACGGACGGCGGCTGCGGTGAACCGGCTGGTCCGGCGCAGCTTCTCGCGCAGCCCCTCCGGTGCGACGACCACCTGCGGGCCGAGGTCGGTCGCCAGGAACGCCTCCAGCAGGGCCGCCCCCGCCGCGACGCCCAGGAAGGAGTCCTGGGTGACGCCCGAGGAGCTGAGCGGGGCGCTGCGCGCCGCGTCGCCCGCCGAGCGGATGTTGCCCGCCACGGTCGCCCGGTCGACGTGCCACAGCGTGAACCCGGTGACGGTGACCACCTCGCGGCCGCCCTCGTCGATCAGGGCGATGTCGCGGACGACCGCCCCCTTGGGCTGCTCGGCCCACGGCCGCACCAGCGCCGTCACCCGGGCCGGCAGCGGGCCCCGGACCACCAGCTCGCGGTAGCTGAACGGCAGCGCGTTGACGCCCTCCGGCAGCGGCAGCAGGAACGAGGTGGCGCAGTCGAGCAGGGCCGGGTGCAGCAGGTTGGCCGCCGTGTCGCCGCGGTGGGCGGCGGGCAGGGCCAGTTCGGCCAGCACGGTGTCCGTGCCGCCGCTGACCCGCTCGACGCAGTGCCAGCGCGCGCCGACCGTCATCAGTCCGGAGCCGTCGTTGAGCCGGGGCCCGGCCAGCGGCACGGTGTGCGCGGCGCGCAGCGCCACCAGGTCGTGCCGCGGCGCCGTGTCCTCGTACGGCGTGACCGTGCCGCCGGCGTGCTGGACGGCGGTGCGGGCACCGTCCGCCCGGGACTGCACGCGGAACCGCCAGCCCGCGCGGGCGGGTTCGAAGGCGATGGTCAGGTCGAGCGGCTCGGCGATCGCCAGCGGCGCGGTGAAGGCGACGTCGGCCAGCCGCACCGGGCCGGGGTGGAAGGTGCGGACCGCGCGGAGCACCAGTTCCAGGTACCCGGTGCCGGGGAGCACCGGGGTCTCGTCCATGCGGTGCTCGTCGACCATCCAGACGTCCGGGGCGAGCCGGACGGTGAAGGCGCGGCCCTCGCCCTCGGCCGGGGCGGCGGTCAGCTCCGGCTCCCGGTTCGGGCGGTCGACGTGGAACCGGGAGTGCCGGGCGGCGGCCTCCACCGCCATGCCGGCCCCGTCCCAGGACGGCCAGTTGACCGACAGGGTGCGGCCCGGCCGGCGGCGCGAGCGGTCGTGGGCGAACGCGTCCAGGAAGGCGTTCGCGGCGCCGTAGTCGGACAGGCCGAACTGGCCGGTGACGGCGGCGACCGAGGAGTACAGGACGAAGGTCCGCGGCTCGTCGCCCAGCACCTCGTCCAGCAGCAGGGTGCCGTTGACCTTGGGCCGCAGGACCTGCTCGGCCGCGCCGGCGTCCTTGACGGCGAGCATGCCGCCGCCCGCGAGCCCGGCGGCGTGGATCACCCCGCGGATCGGGCCGAGGGCGCTCCTGGCCTGCTCGACGGCGGCGGTCAGCGAGGCCCGGTCGGCCACGTCGGCGGCCAGCGGCAGTACCCGGCAACCGGTCGCCTCGATCCGGCGCACGGCGTCGACGGCGGCCCGCTGACCCTCGGTCAGCGCCCCGGCGTCGGTCCACTGCGCGCGGTCCGGCAGGCCGGAGCGGCCGAGCAGGGCGATCCCGCCGGCGCCGCGGGCGGCCAGCCGCTCGGCGGCGACCAGGCCGAGGGCGCCGAAGCCGCCGGTGATCAGCCAGGCGCCGTCGCCGACGTCCGCGAGAGCGGTCCCGCCGGCGGGCGCGGCGGGCTCGGGCACGCTGTGGAAGGCCGGGTGCCAGAGGCGCCGCCCGCGCAGCGCGACCCGGGTGAACTCGGTGCCGTCGTCGCCGTCCAACAGCGCCCGCAGCGCCTCGGCCGCCACGCGGTCCTCGCCGCTCAGCGCCTCGGCGGGCGCGTCGACCACCCGCGCGCGCAGCTGCTCGTGCTCCCGGACGGCGCTGTGCAGCAGGGCCGCGACGGGCGCCTTGGCCGGTTCGACCGGTTCGGTGCCGGAGACGTCCCAGAGCTGGTCGGCGAGCACGGTGATCCGGACCGGGCGGTCCGGGCAGTGCCGGGCGACGTCCTGGACGATCCGCTGGGTCGCCCGGAAGCCCCGGTCGAGCCAGTGCCGGGCGGCCCCGCCCGCGCCGGCGCCCTCCGGGGCCGGGCCGGTGAGCCAGAGGTGGAGGATCTCCAGCGGCTCCCGGTGGTCGCGCAGGTGCGGCCGGAGCGCGGCGCTGAGCCGCTTGGGCTCCACGTCGTCGGCCTTGACCAGGTCGGCGGTGATCCCGGCCGCGGCCAGCCGGTCGAGCACCGGCGCGGCCTGCCCGGCGTCGTCGGCCAGCACCAGCCAGCGGCGGTCCGCCGGCAGCGGCCGCGCCTCGGCGGGCTGCGCCTGGACCCAGCCGGGGACGGTGATCCGGTCGTTCTCGGCCGGGGCCTCCTCGGCGGTCCGCGGCCCGGCGCTCGGGGCCGGGGCCTGGGCGGCGGGCTTCGGGTCGGGGGAGATCCAGTACCGTCCGCGGTCGAAGACGTAGCCGGGCACGGCGACCGGGGTGATCTCCTCGTGCTGCAGCAGGGCGCGCCAGTCGACGTCGAGTCCGGCCTGCCAGAGGGCGGCGACCGCCCGGTAGAGGACGGCGGCGGCCGGGACGTCCTCGCCGCTCGGCGGCAGCGAGGGCAGCGGGCGGTGCCCGGCGGCCGTCCGGACCCGGCGCACCAGCTGGGTGAGCGCCTGGCCGGGGCCGACCTCCAGCAGCACGGCGCCCTCGACGGCGGCGGCGCGCTCGGCGCCCTCGCGGAACCGGACGGGGCTGCGCAGCTGCTCGGCCCAGTACTGCGGGTCGGTGGCCTGCTCGTCGTCGATCCAGTCCCCGGTGACGTTGGAGACCCAGCGGACGGCGGGCCGGTTGCGGGTCAACTGCCCGACGAACGCTGCCAGTTCCTCGGCCGCGCGGTCGGTGGCGGGGGTGTGGAAGGCCCGTTCGACGTCGAGGGCCACCCAGCGCCGGCCGAGCGCGGTGAGCAGGGCGGTCAGCTCCTCGACGGCCTCGACCGAGCCGCCCACGGTGCAGCTGCGCTCGCCGTTGTCGGCGCTGAGCCAGACGTCACGGCCCTCCAGCAGCGGCGCGGCCTCGGCGGCGGGCATCGCCAGCGCGACCATCCGGCCGGCCGGCGCGGCCGCGAGCAGTTCGCCGCGGCGCACCACCAGGCGGGCGGCGTCGGCGAGTTCGAAGACCCCGGCGAGCGCGGCCGCGGTGATCTCGCCGACGCTGTGGCCGATCATCGCGACCGGCCGCACGCCCCAGGAGGCCCACAGCCGGGCCAGCGACCACTCCACCGCGAACAGCGCGGGCTGGGTCAGCGCGGTGTCGCGCAGCCGGGCCGCGCCGTCGGGCGCGCCCTCCAGCAGCACGGCACGCAGCGCGTCGGCGACCGCCGGTCCGAAGTGCTCCAGGCAGCGGTCGAACTCGGCCCGGAAGACCGGCTCGTGGGCGTACAGCTCGGCGGCCATGGCGGGGTGCTGGGTGCCCTGCCCGGGGAACATGAAGACCGCGCCGGTGGCCGGGGTGCCCGGCTCCTGGCCGCGGGTCGCGAGCTCCGCGAGGGCGTCGGCGAGGGTGGCGCCGTCCTCGCCGACCACGGCGAGGCGGTGGCGGTGGCGCAGCGGGCGGCGCTGCAGGGTCCGGGCCACCTGGTGCAGGTCGGCCTCCTCCTCGGCCAGGTGGGCCGACAGCCGCTCCGCCATGCCGCGCAGCGAGGCGGTGGAGGCGGCGGCCAGCGGGAGCACCACGGTGCGCCGGCGCTGCGGGCGCGGTGCGACGGGCGCGGCCGCGGGCGGCTGCTCGATCAGGACGTGGGCGTTGGTGCCGCCGATGCCGAAGGAGCTGACGCCGGCGATCCGGGGGCCCTCGATCGGCCACGGTCCGGCCTGGGAGCGGACGGTGAACGGCGTCCGCTCCAGCTCCATCAGGGGGTTGGCCTCGGTGAAGTTGGCGGTGCCGGGGGCGATGCCGCGGTTGACGGCGAGCACGGCCTTGATGAACCCGGCGATGCCCGAGGCCGGGCCGAGGTGGCCGATGTTGCCCTTGGCCGAGGAGAGCAGGCAGTAGCCGGTGCGGTCGGTGTGCGCGCGGTAGGCGCGGCTCAGGGCCTGGACCTCGATCGGGTCGCCGATGGCCGTGCCGGTGCCGTGCGCCTCCAGGTAGCCGACCTGGTCGGCGGCGACGCCGGAGACGGCCAGCGCCTCGTACACGGCGGCGAACTGGCCCTCGGCGCTGGGCGCCGCGAAGCCGGCCTTGCGGTTGCCGTCGTTGTTGACGGCGGAGCCGCGGATGGTGGCGAGCACCCGGTCACCGTCGCGCAGCGCGTCGGCGAGCGGCTTGAGCACGACCGCGCCGGCGCCGTCGCCGAAGATCGTGCCGTCGGCCGCCGCGTCGAAGGGGCGGCATCGGCCGTCCCGGGAGAAGATCCCGCCGTCCACCCAGCGGTGCCCGCCGCCGTGCGGCAGTTCGAGCTGGACGCCGCCCGCGACGGCGACGTCGCACTCGCCGTTGCGCAATGCCTGGCAGGCCAGGTGCAGCGCGACGAGGGAGGTGGAGCAGGCGGTGGCGACGGTGAACGCGGGGCCGCGCAGGTCGAGCTTGTAGGAGACGATCGTGGCGATGTAGTCGTTGTGGTTGCCCGCCTGGATGCCGACCTCGCCGTAGTTGCGCACGGCGGCGGCGTTGCGCCGGACGTTCAGCTCGGCGTAGCGGTTGGTCGCGCCGCCGGCGAAGACGCCCACCGAGGTCGGGCCGTCGGTGCGCACGCCCGCGTCCTCCAGGGCGCCGTAGGCCACTTCGAGGAAGATCCGCTGCTGCGGGTCGCGCAGTTCGGCCTCCCGGGGGGTGAAGCCGAACAGGCCGGCGTCGAAGCCCGCGACGTCGTCCAGCAGGGGGGCCCGCTTGACGTAGTTCGGGTCCGCGATGGCGGACTCCGGGACGCCCGCGTTGCGCAGGGTGTCGTCGGACAGCTCGGTGAGGCTGACGGTGTTGGTGAGCAGGTTGGACCAGTAGCTCTCGACGTCCGGTGCGCCGGGGAGGCGACAGGCCATCCCGATCACGGCAATGCGGTCGTCGTCCGCGACGCGGTTCATCGGATACCTCCAGGACTGGGTGCCGCCGTGGGCGGCGGGCAGGAGCGATCGGCGGGGGCGGGCGCGAGGTCGTCCGCCAGCTGCCGGGCGATCGCGGCGAGCAGGGGTTCGGTGGCGTGGCCGAGCAGGTGGTGCGGCCCGGGGAGGGTGTCGCGGCGGTGGCCGCCGGTGGTCCAGCCGGACCACCCGGGCCCGTTCGGGTCGAGGACGCGGTCGCGGTCGCCGCGCAGTTCCAGGACGGGTGCGGCCACCGGGCGGGCGGCCGGCTCGGGCACGGTCCAGGTCTCCAGGGCCCGGAAGTCGGCGCGGATCGCCGGTTCGGCGAGCGCGAACAGGGACCGGGCGGTCGGGGTGTCCTGGACGGCGCCGTAGCGGACCAGGTCGGCGAACAGGGCGGCGTCGTCCAGCAGGTGGGTGGTGCCGCCGACGGTGGCGTCCGGGGTCGGCGCGGCGGCGACGATCAGGCGCCGCACGTCCGTCCGGCCGTCCGCCTCCAGGAGCCGGGCGGTCCGGTAGGCGGCCACCGCGCCGAAGCAGTGCCCGAACAGGACCACCGGGCCGGGCAGCGCGGCGACCTCCCGGGCGGCGGCCGCGGCGATGGCGTCGACCGAGGTGAGCGGCGCCTCGCGCAGCCGGCTCTCGCGGCCCGGCAGGCGGACGGCGCTGACCGCCGTCCACTCCGGGAGCAGGCCGGGCCAGCCGGCGAACGGGGCGGCTCCGGCGCCGGCGTGGGCGAAGCAGACCAGGTGCACCGAAGCCGTCGCGGCCGCCGGGAAGCGGACCAGCGCGGGGCGGACCGGACGGGCGGTCGCGGCGGTGGCGGTGGCGGCGGCGCTCATGCCGACAGCTCGATCGTGCCGCGGCGCCGCTCGCCGGCCACCGCCTGCTTGAGCAGCACGACGCCGAG
Organism: Kitasatospora sp. NPDC028055; assembly: GCF_040637885.1. Taxonomy (NCBI): domain Bacteria; kingdom Bacillati; phylum Actinomycetota; class Actinomycetes; order Kitasatosporales; family Streptomycetaceae; genus Kitasatospora; species Kitasatospora sp. NPDC028055. The sequence goes on from NZ_JBEZXE010000034.1 coordinate 49,623, forward strand.
GACGGTCCAGGCCAGGCCGACCAGCAACTCGCAGCCGAGGCCGCCGAGCACGGTCGGCGCCGACGCGCCCGCGAGCAGGTCGCGCAGCGCCTGCAGGCCGTGGGTGAGCGGCAGCAGCTGGGCCGCCGCGGCGACCGGCGCGGGCCAGTAGTCGACCGGTACGTTCACCCCGCAGAAGGTCATCAGGGACATGTAGCCGGTGTTGAGCGCCAGCCACTGGAGCCCGGGGCGGCGCAGCACGAGGGCGCCGACCGCGGTGCCCAGCCCGTAGGCCGAGCAGCCGGCCACGGCGAGGAACAGCGGGACGAGCAGCACCTCGGGGAAGGGCATGGACAGCCGGAAGACCAGCGCCGCGACGGCGAACACGCCGGTGCTGCTGACGATTCCGACCACCAGGCAGTAGGCGCCGCGCGCCAGGTAGCTGAGCGCGAAGTCGGCGGGCGCGGCGACCTGGAGCGCCAGGGTGCCCTGGCCGCGCTCGCGGACCGTGGTGGTGATGACCACCATGGCCTCGATGCAGACCACCACGGCCGCGTTGCCGACGGCGAGGTAGCGCACCCGGTCGTCCGAGCCGGAGAGCATGCCGATGGTGCCGAAGAACAGGACCTGGGCGATCAGTCGCAGGAACCAGCCGAACAGCCAGGTGCGCCAGGTGTAGAAGGTGGTCAGCTCACGGAAGCCGATCCGGGAAGCGGTGGTGACGACGGAGCCCCACCGGGTGAGCGCGTTCACGACAGCCCCACCGTGCCCTCCGACTTGAGACGGGTGATCATCCGGTCCACCAGGACGGTGCCGGCGGCGTAGGCGACGGCGCCCAGGAGCAGCAGCGCCGCGAGCCGCCAGCCGAAGTCCGCGACCGGCTCGGGCCGGGTGGCCGCCCGCAGCAGGTCCGCGGCCCAGGAGAGGTAGACGACCTTGCTGAGCGGCTGCAGCCAGCCGGGCAGCAGGCTGACCGGCACCAGGACGCCGCCGAGGACGTAGCACGGGTACCCGAGCGCGTTGGCGTAGCGCCGGGCGGAGCCGGCGGTGACGAAGACGGCGGCCAGGACGGTCGCGGTGCCGAGGGTGGCGAGCGCGGTGGCGGCCACGGTGCAGACCAGGAGCCAGGGGTGGTGCACCGGCAGCGAGACGCCGAAGAAGGCGGTCGCGGTGAACCAGGACTCCGCGAAGGTCACCACGCCGAGGACGGCGATGGTGGCGACCCGGCCGGTGACCAGCCGGGTGAGCCCGGCCGGCGACCCGAGGAACAGCTCCAGGGTGCCGCCGCGCTTCTCGTCGTCGACCACCGAGCCGGCCAGGTCGAGCGAGACCAGCCACAGGCCCATCAGGGCCGGCGCCAGGACGGCGTAGGCCTCCAGGTCGGGCCGGTCGGCCTGCCGGACGGAGGACAGGAAGATCGCGGTGAAGAACGGGATGGTGGCGAAGACCAGCAGGTGGCCGGCGTTGCGGCGGAACAGCCGCAGCTGCAGCCGGGCGCCGGTGAGGATCTCGGTCATACCGTCAGCCCCCGGTCCCCGATGACGTGCAGGTAGACGTCCTCCAGGGTCGGCAGCGAGGTGCGGACCGTGGTGACGTCGGCCTCGACCAGGGCGCGCAGCACCGGCTGGACGGCGCCGGCGGCGCTGGTGGCGATCCGGATCCAGCCGTCGGTCAGCTCCTCGATGCCGGCCACGCCGTCGAGTTCGGCGATGGCCCGGCGCAGCCCGGCGGGCACGTCGCGGGCGTCGACCCGCTCGTGGGCGGTGATCCACCGGCCGACCTCGGCGGGGGCCTCGGTGCCGATCACCTGGCCGCGGTCGACCAGGGTGACCCGGTCGCAGACCGCCTCGGCCTCGTGCATGTCGTGGGTGGTCAGCAGGATGGTGCGGCCCTCGGCGCGCAGTTCCCCGACCAGGCTGCGGAACTCCCGCGCGGCCACCGGGTCCATGCCGACGGTGGGCTCGTCGAGGAAGAGCAGTTCGGGGTCGCCGACCAGGCCGCGGGCCAGGTGGAGGCGCTGCTTCATGCCGCGGGACATCCGGTCCACCTGGGTGTCGGCGCGGTCGCCGAGGCCGACCCGCTCCAGCAGCGCGGTGACCTTCGCGGCGCGGTCGCGGCCGGCCACCCCGTAGAGGGCCGCCCAGTAGTCCAGGTTCTCGCGCGCGGTGAGCCGGCCGTAGAGGCCGCGTTCGCCGCCGAACACGATGCCGATCCGCCGGCGCAGGGCGCGGGCGTCGGCGGCGACGTCCAGTCCGAGCACGGTGGCCGTGCCGGCGGTGGGCAGCAGCACCGTGGAGAGGATCTTGACCAGGGTGGTCTTCCCGGCGCCGTTGGGGCCGAGCAGCCCGCGGATCTCACCGCGCTCCACGTCGAGGTCCAGGCCGCGCAGCGCGGTGACGACCTGGCCGGCCTCGCCGCGGCGGCGGCCCTTCGGGTAGGTCCGGGTCAGTCCCCGGACCTCGATCGCCCTACTCACTCTTGGTCGTCTCCTCGTGCTGTCGCGGGGTCGCCGCGGCGTGGTCGAAGTTCAGGTCCCCGCTGGGCAGGGGGAGGGAGATGCCGCCGTCCACCGGGAGGTTCACCCCGGTGATGTGCCCGGCTGCGTCGGAGCAGAGGAACAGCGCGGCGGAGGCGGAGTCCTCGGGGGTGGCGAGCCGCCGCAGCGGGGTGCGCAGCCGCTGGCGCTCGAAGGACGGCGGGTGGTCCGGCCGGCCGACCGCCATGCCGCCGACCGCGTTCTCGGTGGGCGTCGGGCCGGGGCCGAGGGCGTTCACCCGGATGCCGTACCGGCCCCACTCCGCGGCCCAGGTGGCGGTGAGGGCCACGACGCCGGACTTGGCGGCGGCGGCGTGGGCGAAGTAGGGCAGGCCGCGCTGCGGGTCGGTGATCGCCACGTTGAGGATCGCGCCGCCGCCCTGCTCGATCATGTGCGGGACGACGGCGCGGGTGGTGTGGAAGGTGCCGTAGAGGTCGATCTCCACGACCGTCCGGAACGAGCGGGCGGACATCGTCTCGGCGGGCGACCAGAAGTTGGCCGCGGCGTTGTTGACCAGGACGTCGATGGTCCCGAACCGGGACACCGCGCGTGCCACGGCCGCCTTGACCGCCGCCTCGTCCCGGACGTCGCACACCACCGTGTCGTTCTCGATCCCGAGGGCGGTGAGCCGCCCGGCCGCCGCGGCGAGCCGCTCGGCGTTGCGGGAGGCGAGGACGACCTGGGCGCCGTGCAGGCCGAAGGCCCGGGCCATGGCGAAGCCGATTCCGGTGGCTCCCCCGGTGATGAGCACGGTCTGCGAGTCGTACAGGCCGGCAGTGAAATGAGGCATGACGCAGGCCCACTTCCGATCAGTTCATGACGGGTAGACATTACAAACGGTCATATTGACCAGTCAATATCTTCGGTCAAGGCGTTCCGGGCTGATTTCCGGGACGGCCGGGCGCTGCGTGGCGCCCGGCGGGCTCAGGCCGCGCCGGACCGGACCGCCCGGCCGAGGTCACGCACGATCAGGTTCTCCAGCCGGCTGCCGCTGCCGCCCGGGGGCACCACGCTGCTGGAGAGGAAGGACACCGTCAGGTCCTGGTCGAGGTCGGCGACGACCATGCCGCAGCCGTAGGCGGTGTGCCCGGCGACCCGGGCGCCGGCCGGGGCGGAGTACCAGGCGCGGTCGGTGCACATGCCCAGGCCCCAGGCGAGGTCGAGGTCACCGAAGTTGCGGTCGGGCAGCCCGGAGCGGTGGTCGGCGGCGAGCACGTCCACCGTCGCGCGGTCCAGGCCGAGGTCCGGCCACCGCTCGGGCGCCGCGAGGCAGTCGACCAGACGGGCCAGCTCGTTGGCCGGGCCCCAGGCGCCGGTGCCGGGCAGGTGGGGCGCGAGCACCTTCGCCGAGACCCGCCCGGTGGGCACCTGCCGGCCGTCGACCTGCTCGAACAGGCCCACCGCGCGCGGCGGTTCGGCCGCCGGGGTGCCGGCCGCGGCGAACACCGTGCGGGTCATGCCCAGCGGCCGCAGCACCCGCTCGGCCACGTACTCGGCGTAGTCCCGGCCGGTCAGCCGCTGGACGATCTCGGCGAGCACGACCCAGGACTCCATGGCGCTGTACCAGCCGCCGCTGCCGGGTTCGCCGGTCAGCTCGACGGCGCAGGCCGCCTCGAAGGCCTCCCGGTGGCTCAGGCCCGAGTACGGGCGGTCGACGCTCTCCGGCCGGAACGGCAGCGCGTGCGACATCAGGTGGGCCAGCGTCGCCCGCTCCTTGCCGGCCACCGCGTACTCGGGGACCAGCTCGGCCAGCGGGGTGTCGGGGGCGACGGCTCCCGCCCGCAGCTGCTGCCCGATCGCGAGCGCGCCCAGCAGCTTGGTGCAGCAGATCCACGGCAGCAGGTCGTCCGTGGTCAGCGGGACGCCGGGCTCGACCTCGCCGTACGCCTCGTCCAGCAGCACCTCGCCGCGCCATGACACCTGGAGCTGGATGCCCAGGTGGGTGCCCTCCTGGATCGCCGCCAGGGCTCGGTCGCGCACATTCCTGATCGCCTTCAAAGCCTGTCCTCTCGTGGCTGTCGAATGCCTTGCGGGCGTTCACGATGCCAGCCCGGAAGAGTCTTCTCAAGGAGCTTGACAGAGTTTATTGACCATCGAGTCACATTCTGCGTATCGTTCCGGCCTGCCGGGTCGCGGAGCCGGGGCGCCCCGCCGCAGGTTCCGCGCGGCGAGCCCCGCACGCGCCGCACGCCCCGCGCCGCACGCCCCGACGCCATCCATCCGCTCCGACTGCGAGGACCGACATGGCCGAGTCACCCACCGACCACACCGTTCCGCTCGGCCGTACCGGCTGGCGCCTGTGGCGGGACGCGGTGCTGCGCAGTGCGGGCTTCTCGGCCGGCCGGATCCGGGCGTTGGCCGACCCCGAGCTGGCGGCCGCCGCCGACCGGGCCCTCGCCGGCACGATCGGCCCGGACGAGTACCGGCAGACCTACCGGGAGGCGACGGCGCGGCTGTCCGCGGCGGTGCGCGCCACGGCGGGCGAGCCGCGCTTCCGCGAGGCCGTCACCTGGCAGAACCGGCGCCTGGTCGCCGACTGCCTGGACAAGGCCGCCGCCGGTGAGCCGCGCAACGCGCGCGGCCGCTCCCACGAACTCACCGTCACCAGCTACCTGCAGCGGTACGCGTTGAAGAACGACACCATCGGCTTCTTCGGACCGGTCGGCTGGGCGCGCTGGGACGACCGGCCGCAGGCCATCGCCGTCGAGACCGGCGGCGGGACCGGCGGCGGGCCGGGCAACGGGCCGGGCAACGGGCCGGGCAACGGGGCCGGGATGCTCACCCACCGCACCGTCTACTTCGAGTCCTGGGCGATCGACACGCTCGCCCGGGCCCTCGCCGCCGACCCGGACCTCGCCCCCTGGCTGACGCCGCGCCGCTCGGCCGCCGACCGCCTCGGCGACGGCGTGCTGCACCGCGCGGGGAAGGGCGAGCAACCGCTCACCGCACGGGAGCACGCGGTGCTCGCCCGGTGCGACGGCCGCCGCACCGCCCGCGAGGTGCACGCCGCGCTGTCCGCCGAGGCGGCCGGCGCCGAGGCGGACACCCTGGCCCTGCTCGCGGACCTGCGCGAACGCGAGCTGATCACCCTCGATCTGGAGGGCCCGATCGAGGCCCGGCCGGAGCTGACCCTGCGGGCCAAGCTCGACCGGATCGACGACCCGGCGGTGCGCGCACGCGCGCTGGCCGTCCTGGACGGTCTCTGCCGCGCCCGCGACGCCGTCGCCGCGGCGGCCGGGGACGCGCAGGCGCTCGCCACGGCCATGGACGGGCTCAACGCCGCCTTCCTGAGCGCCACCGGCGCGGCCGCCGAACGCCACCACGGACGCAACTACGCCGGCCGGACGCTGGTCTACGAGGACTGCGTACGGGACGTCGAGGTCCGGCTCGGCACCGAGCTGCGCGACGAACTCGCCGCCCCGCTCGGGCTGGTGCTGGACAGCGCGCGCTGGCTGGTGGGCCGGATCGCCGCCGAGTACCGCACGCTGTTCCTGGGCATGTACGACCGCTGGTCGGCCCGCAGCGGCGAGACCGCCATGCCGCTCGCCCGACTGCTGGCCGCCGCCACGCCGCACCTCTTCTACTCCGCCCGGGCACTGCCCGCCCCCGTCCGGACCGCCGTCGCCCAGCTCCAGGAGCGGTGGGCCCGGGTGCTCGGCGAGGCGGACGATCCGGGGCCGCGGCTCTTCACCAGCGAGCAGTTGACCGAGCGGTTCGCGCGCGAGTTCCCGGCGGCGCCGCTGCCCTGGGCCGCCGCCGTCCACCACTCCCCGGACCTGATGCTCGCGGCGCCGAGTGCGGCGGACGTCGCCGAGGGGCGCTGGCTGGCCGTGCTCGGCGAACTGCACACCGCGCTCAACACCCTGGAGAGCCGGGTGTTCGTCGAGCAGCATCCCGACCCGGACCGGCTGCGCGCCGCGGACGCGGCCGACCACGCCGGCCGGCGGGTCTACCTGGTGCCGCCCAAGGACTGGCCGACCGTCACCTCCCGGCTGGCGCCGCCGTCCGCGCTGCTGTCGCCCGACTACACGTACTGGACGCTGCGTTCGCCCAGCGTCGAGCCGGCCGGCCCGGTCCTGGCGCTCGCCGACCTGTCCGTCCACCGGGAGGACGGCGCCCTGGTCGTCCGGTCGGCCGACGGCGGATTCCGCTGCGACCTGCTGGAGATGTTGGGCGAGGTCCTGTCCGGGGTGACGGTCAACAGCTTCAAGCCGTTCGCCGCGGCCGCGCACCGGCCTAGGGTGGTCGTCGACCGGCTGGTGGTCGCCCGGGAGTCCTGGGCCTTCGCGGCGGCGGATTTGACCTGGACCTCCGTGAAGGACGAGTCCGAACGATTCCTGGCCGCCCGGGCCTGGCGCGCCTCGGCAGAATTGCCGGAACGGGTTTTCTATCGTTCGCCCACCGAGGACAAGCCGGCGTTCCTCGATTTCGAGAGCCTCCCACTCGTCAACCTGTTCGCCCGCACCGTCCGCAGCGCTGCCGAACTCCCCTCCGGCACCATCGGGTTGACGGAACTGCTGCCCGACCTGCCGGACACCTGGCTGCGCGACGCGGACGGCGACGGATACACCGCTGAATTCCGCGTCGTGGCCGTCGACAAGACTTTGTGACTAATCCGTTGACCATTGAGTCAAATTCTGAGTACTGTTCCCGCAACCTCACCTGAAAGGTGCCTCAGGAATGAAGCCCACTGCCGCGGTGACCGACCCGGACCGTTTCCTCAAGATCCTCGACGACCCGGCCATGCAGCTCCTGGTCCGCCTGCAGGACCAACTCCTCCACACGACGGCCGAGTTCTGGAAGGAGCGCCGCACGCTCAACCTGCACCTGCCGATCACCACCGGCTCGGTCTCCAGCCCGATGGGCCTGGGCAGCGACAGCCTGCCGGTCCAGATCGACCTGTTCGGCGAGAAGGTGTACCTGGCCGACTCGATGCAGTTCCTGCTCGAGTACGGCTGTCGGATCGCCCCCGAGGGCGCCTGGTACCTGATGCCGAGCTTCCGCGGCGAGGAGGCCGACAAGACCCACCTCAACCAGTTCTTCCACAGCGAGGCCGAGATCATCGGCGGCCTCACCGACGTCCAGGAGGTCGTCGGCCAGTACACCCGCACCCTGGCCCGCGCCGCGCTGCGCGAGTTCGAGAGCGAGCTGGCCGCGGTGGCCGGCACCGTCGACCACATCGTCCGGATGGCCGAGACGGAGGTCATCCCGCAGCTCACCGTCGACGAGGCCGTCGAGCACCTGGGCAACGACCCGGAGTGCGTGCGCCACGACCCGGCCGGCTTCCGCACCATCACCCGGGCCGGCGAGCGCCGGCTCATGGACGAGATCAGCCCGGTGCTGTGGCTGAGCCACTTCGACCACCTGTCCGTCCCCTTCTACCAGGCCTACGAGCCCGGCACGGACAAGGCCCGCTGCGCCGACCTGCTGCTCGGCATCGGCGAGGTCGTCGGCGCCGGCGAGCGGCACGTCGACGGCGAGCAGACCCGCAAGGCGCTCGCCCACCACGAGGTCGCCGAGGAGGAGTACGACTGGTACGTCCGGATGAAGTCCGAGCGCCCGATGCTCACCTCCGGCTTCGGCCTCGGCGTCGAGCGCTGGCTGATGTGGCTGCTGCGCCACGACGACATCCGCGACCTCCAGCTGGTGCCCCGCCTCAACGGCCTCACCCTGGCTCCCTAGTCGTGGCCGGGTCCGTTCTCGTGGCCCCCGCCCGCAGAGCGGGGGCCGACGGCGACACCGCGTCCACCACGGCGCTGCGGCGGCGGATCGCGGACGGCTTCGTGGCCGCCCACCCGCAGGCCCGGCAGGTTCCGGCGGTGCGCATCACCTCCGGTGCGGACCGCTCGGTCCACCTCGTCGGATCGTCGATCAGCGCGCTGAAGCCCTGGATCCCCGGGGGCATTCCGGACGGCGGGATCCTGGCGGTCCAGCCCGCCGTCCGGACGCAGAACCTCAGGACGCTCGGCGACTGCGTCACCCCGTTCGGCTGGGGCGGCCACTTCACCAACTTCTCGATCGTGCTCCCGGCCGGTTCCGGCACGGCCCCGGCCGAGCGCACGCTGGCCTTCTTCCTCGACCACTGCGGGTTCGCCCCCGCGGACGTGCTGGTCCGGGCCAGCCGCGAACACCCCGGCCTCTTCCCGGCGGTCGGGGTGTTCGCGGAGCACGTCCGGGTGGAGTGGGACAGCCGGGACCCGCGCTACTACACGCACACCGTCGGCATCCCCGGCGTCCACGGCGTGAACTTCAACGTCGCGCTGCGCCACCCGGTGACCGGCGAGTACGACGACGTCGGCAACTACATCGACTTCGTGCCCGCCGGCACACCGGACACCGCACCGATCACCGAGCCGATCACCGAGCCGTTCACCGAGGTCGGCTTCGGCGACACCACCATCCTGCGGGCCCAGCTCGGCCTCGACCACGTCCTGGACGCCTTCCCGTTCCCGGCCGGGCCGACCGCCGACCGCTGGACCAACCGCCACCTCCAGGACGCCTTCCTGGTCTCGGCGGTGCTCTGGAACGAGGGACTGCGGCCGTGCAACCGGGACGCCAGGACCAAGCTCCTGCGCAAGTACCTGGAGGCCTGCCGCGCCGCCGTGACCCGGTCCGGCCTGGGCCGGTCGGAACTCCGCGCCTGGCTGGCCGGCCTCTACGCGGCGGAGGGCTTCGCGCCGGCCGACCTCGACGGCATCTGGTCAGAACACCTGGAGGACAACCTGTGGACCTGAAGCACGACACCCCGACGCACGACACCCAGACCCACGACGCCGCGCCGAACGACGCCGCGCCGAACGGCACCGCCGCGCGGTCCCGCACGTACAAGAACGTCGCGGCCGTCTACGACCTCGTCTACGAGACCCGCACCGAGGACGTGGAGTTCTACGTCGAGCAGGTCGTCAAGGCCGCACCGCGCCGGCTGGCGGAGTTCGGCTGCGGGACCGGACGGGTCACCCTGAAGCTGGCCGAGCGCCTGCCCGACACCCGGATCGTCGCGGTGGACATGGACGCCGACGAGGTCGAGGTCCTGGCGGACAGCCTGCGCGCCCGGGGCATCGACACGGTCGAGACCCACTGCGGGCTGATCCAGGACTTCGAGGCCGAAGGCCTGGACATGGCGATCGCCCCCTTCCGGGTGTTCCAGCACGTCACCGACCCGGCCGAGTTCGAGGCCTGCCTGACCCGGGTCGCGCGCAGCCTGCGGCCGGGCGGCGTCTTCGTCTTCGACCTGTTCAACCCGTCGGTTCCGCTGCTCGCCAAGACCGGCCGGATCGTCTCCCAGGTCTTCGAGGACGGCGACGGCAACCGGATCGAGCGCGTGGTCGACGTCAACGAGCGCGACCACTTCCGGCAGACCCAGTTCGTCGAGGAGGACTACACGGTCACCACGCCCGAGGGCGAGACCTACGACCTGCACTGGCACTACCACACCCGCTACTACTTCCTCGGCGAAGTGGTCCCGCTCGTCGAGCGCGCGGGCTTCGAGGTGGTCCGGATCGACTCGGACTACCGGGGCACCCCCTTCGGCGAGGGCGAGTACCCGGGCGACCTCGTGTTCCACCTCGTCCGCAAGTAGCGGCGAGCAGCGGCGAGCCCGCACCCAACGACAAGTCAAGCCACCGCGACGGAGTCACAGAACAATGGCTGAAGCACCGGTCCTGGAGCAGGACCCCCACCTCCCCCTCTCCGTGGAAGCCGACGCTTCCCCCTTCGCCCTGCTCCAGGGCGAGGCCCGCACCGTCGGCCGTCCGGGCACGGTCGTCGCGGTCGAAGCGGCCGGCCGGACCGAGCCGCTGCGGCAGCCGTTCGCCGAGGCGGGCGAGGCCCGGGTGCTGACCGCCGGGAGCGCGGCCGGCCTGCGGGTGCTGCGGGCCACCGCGGCCCTGGTCCTGGCGATGGCCGTCCGGGAGGAGTTCCCGGACGCGCTGCCGGCCGGCTCGGGCCTGACCGAGGACGGCTTCCACGTCGACTTCGCCGACCTGGCGCCGGTCACCCCCGAGGTGCTCAAGCGGCTCGACAAGCGGATGCGCCGGATCACCAGGCGCCGCCTGCCGATCGACGCGCTCCGGCTCGCCTCCGCCGAGGAGGCCGCCGGGGCCGCCGACGGCAACCGCTTCCTGCGGGAGATCGCCGAGGAGGCGTTCGGCCAGGACGAGCCCGGCCAGGACGCCCCGGGCGCGTTCCGCCAGTCGGTCGGCCCGCAGGGCGCCGAGCCGCTGTGGACCGGGATCGGCACCGAGGTGACCGCCCCCGACACCGGCTACCTGACCGCCTTCGAGCTGGAGTCCTCGTCCGCCGTCTACTGGCGGGGCGACGAGGCCAACGAGAGCCTCCAGCGGATCAAGGGCACCGCCTGGGCGGACGAGGAGGCCCTGGCCCGTCACCGCGCCTTCCTGGAGGAGGCCGCGCGCCGGGACCACCGCCGGCTCGGCTCCGAGATGGAGCTGTTCACCTTCGCCGACGAGATCGGCCCGGGCCTGCCGATCCTGCTGCCGAACGGCGCCGCGATCCGCGACGAGATGCAGCGCTACTCGCTCGACAAGCACCGCCGGTCCGGCTACACGCTGATCAACACCCCGTTCATCGCCAAGGAGGAGCTGTTCCTGCGCTCCGGGCACCTGCCGTACTACGCCGACGGCATGTTCCCCGGCATGGCGGTGGACGGCAGCGAGTACTACCTCAAGGCCATGAACTGCCCGATGCACGCGGTGGTGTTCAAGAACCGCGGCCGCTCCTACAAGGAACTGCCGCTGCGGCTCTTCGAGTTCGGCTCGGTGCACCGGTACGAGCGCTCGGGCACCCTGCACGGCCTCACCCGGGTGCGGAACATGACCCAGGACGACGCCCACATCTTCTGCACCCAGGAGCAGATCCAGGAGGAGCTGAAGACGGTCCTCGCCTTCGTGCTCGACCTGCTGCGCGACTTCGGCCTGCGCGACTTCTACCTGGAGCTCTCCACCCGCGACGACTCGGACAAGTTCATCGGCAGCGAGGAGGACTGGGCGAACGCCACCGCCGCCCTGGTCGCCGCCGCCGACTCGACCGGTCTGGAGCTCGTGCCGGACCCGGGCGGCGCGGCGTTCTACGGCCCCAAGATCAGCGTCCAGGTGCGCGACTCCCTGGGCCGCAACTGGCAGATGTCGACCATTCAGCTGGACTTCCAGACCCCGGCCCGGTTCGAGCTGTCCTACCAGGCCGCGGACGGCTCCCGGGTCCGCCCGGTGATGATCCACCGCGCCCTCTTCGGCTCCCTCGAGCGCTTCCTCGGCGTGCTCATCGAGCACTACGGCGGCCAGTTCCCGGCCTGGATGGCCCCCGTCCACGTGGCAGGTGTGCCGGTGCGCGCCGACGCCGAGGCGGGCCACACCCAGTACCTGGCGGACTTCCTCGACGGCCTGCGGGACGCCGGCGTCCGCTCCCAGCTGGACGCGTCCAGCGACCGCCTGCCGAAGAAGATCCTCAACGCCCAGCGCCTGCGGGCCCCCTTCGTCGTGGTCGCCGGCGACCGGGACGTGGCCGCCGGGACGGCGTCGCTGCGGTTCCGGGACGGCTCGCAGGAGTCGGACGTCCCGCTCGCGGAGATCGCGGACCGGATCCTCGCCACCATCGCCTCCCGGGAGACCGACAGCCCCACCGCCGTCGTGCGGCCGAGCAGCGACGGGTGACATGCGGGACGTCACCTTTCCACCGCCGTTGGCGCGCGGCGACCGGATCCTGGTGGTGTCGCTGTCCTCCAACACGGCGTCCCGGTTCGGCCAACGGCTGCGCCGGGGCGTCCGGGAGCTGGAGCGCAGCGGGTTCGAGGTCCGGCTGGGCGCCCACGTCAGTGACAGCCGCCAGCCCGGCCTGGAGACCGTCGCCACCCGGCTCGCCGACCTCCACCACGGGTTCGCCGACCCGGGCGTCACCGCGATCGTGTCGGCGATCGGCGGCTGGGCCTCGCACCAACTGCTGGACTCCGTCGACCTGGAGCTGGTCCGGGCCAACCCGAAGTGGTTCATCGGCTACAGCGACACCAGCTCCTTCCACCTGCTGCTGAGCGAACGGGCCGGGCTGGCCAGCGTCTACGGTCCGGCCGTGCTCCCGCAGTTCGGCGAGTTCGGGGGCGTGCGCCGGTACGCGCTGGACTCGCTGCTGCAGGCGACCAGGCGTGAGGCGTACGAGGCGTCCTGGGCCGACACCCGGGTCGACGAACGGCTGCGCTGGGAGACCGAGGACGGCGTGCGGCGGGCCGAGGTGCGGGCCCCCGCCCCCGTCGTGATCAGGGAGGGGGTCGGGCGCGGCGAGGTCCTGGCGCTCAACCTGGAGACGCTGATGTCGCACGCCGGGACGCGGTACTGGCCCCGGCTCTCCGGGCGCATCCTGCTGGTCGAGATCTCCGACAGCGCACTCGAGTGGCAGGCCCTGCGGCTGGTGCACCAGTTGAGCCAGCAGGAGGAGTTCGGCCACCTCCGCGGCCTCGCCCTCGGGCGGATCCCGCGGGGCATCGGGATCGACGCCGGGACGGTCCTCAAGCGGCTGCGCGAGGTGACCGGACCGCTGGCGATCCCGGTGGTGGCCGACCTCCCGTTCGGCCACGTCGACCCCATCATGTCGATCGCCCTGCGCCGGACCGCCGAACTGACGGCGGAGGCCGGCGGCCGGGTGTCCCTGCGCTTCGACGCCCTCGGGGACCCGCTCGCGGACTCCCCCGCCGACCGTCCCGCCGACCGTCCCGGGGACGGCACCCGGGACGTTCCCGCGGCCCGGCCGGAAGCAGCAGCACAGCCAGAAAGGTTCGCCCGCCCCATGTCCGGAACCCCGCGCCCGCCCGCCCACGGGCACGGCCCCGCCCCGGCGGAGCCCGCCGAGGCCCGCTGCCCCGCCCACGGCGACGTCGACGGCCTGCTCACCACCGACCCGTACCGGGCCTACTCGGTGCTGTGGGCCGCCGGCGAGGCCGCCACCTGGCACGAGCCGACCCGCTCCTGGTACGTCACCGATCCGGTGCACGTGCGGGAGATGCTGACCGACCGCCGCTTCGTCGCCCGCGGCGCCTCCCCGCTGGAGCCCGCGCTGGTCGGCGCCCCGGGGGCGGAGGCCGTCGAGGAGTTGGAGGCCTTCCTCGGCTGCTGGCCGGTGTTCTCGGACGCACCCGTCCAGCGCACCGCCAGCCAGGCGCTGCGCCGCTCCTTCTCCCGGGCCCGCGCCGAGCAGCTGCGGCCGGCCTTCCGCACCGCCTTCGCCGGGATCGTCGAGCGGGCCGACCGCCACCGGCCGGTCGCCACCTTCGCCCGGCCGGTGAGCGAGGCGATGCTCTCGCTGCTGCTCGGGCTGACCGCCGACGAGGTCGACCTGCTCCGCTCGATGACCGCGGCGACCATCGGCTACCTCTCCAACGACGGCCAGGACGTCGCAATGGCCCGCGCCGCCCTGGACCGGATCGGCGAACTGGAGGAGTGGCTGGCCGAGCGCGGCAGCCGGGGCGGGCAGGACTGGCTGCTGACCGAGCTGGACGCGGCCGGGGTGGAGCTGTCCCGGCGCGAACTGGCCGCCGTCTACATGCAGGTCGTCACCGGCGCGCTCGATCCCACCTCGCACGCGCTGACCGGCGCGCTGCGGTTCGTCCGGCACTCGCCGCAGGCCCGGGCGCTGGCCGCCGCCGGGGACTTCGCCGCCCTGGTCGAGCTGTGCCTGGGCCACGACACCGGGTTCCACTTCGCGCCCCGCCGTTCCGGCTGCCCGATCGCCTTCCACGGGCGGGAGATCGGGGCGGGGGAACGCGTGGTGGGCGTCCTGGCCTGGGCCGCCTCGGTCGAGGCCGGCAACGACGGCGGGACGGCGCCCGGCACCCCGCGCGGCTCCGGCACCTCGCTGGCCTTCGGCCACGGGCGGCACTTCTGCCTCGGGGCCGGCATCGCCCAGGTGGCCATGGAGGAGGCGCTGCGGGCCGCCCTCGCCCTCCCCGCCGCGGCCGGGTTCGACGTCGACGCCGTCGAACGGCTCCCCGCGCTCGGCGCCTCCCTCTACCGCGACCCGGCGGCGGAGGTGTCGCCGGAGGCGTGACGGCCCCGGCGGGCGACCGCCCCGGGAGCTGTGGGACCGTGGTCGGATGCAACCTGATCCGATCGACCAAGCGCGGCGCCTCGTCCGGGACCGCTTCCCCGGGGCGCTCGCCGTGGTCCTGGCGGGATCCACCGTCTCGGGCCGGGCGGGCGCGACCAGCGACCTGGACCTCGCGGTCCTGGTGCCCAGCGGCGGCGAGACCTACCGGGAGACGCTCCGCTTCGAGGGCCGGGTCGTGGAACTGTTCGTCCACACCCGGGCCGGCCTGCGCGACCTCTTCGCGGTGGACGTCGCCACCCGCCGGGCCGTCCTGCAGAGCATGTACGCCACCGGCCTGGTGCTGGTCGACGTGGACGGGGAGGCGGGCCGGGCCCGCGCGCTGGCGGAGGAGGACCTGCGCCAGGGCCCGCCCGCGCTCGAACCGGACACCGTGGAGACCAAGCGCTACGGCCTGACGGACGCGCTGGACGACCTGCGCGACGCCACCGACCCGGCCGAACTGCTGTTCACCGCAGGCGTGGTGGTCAACACCGCCGCCGACCTGCTGTGCGACCACCACCGGGCCTGGACGGGCAGCGGCAAGTGGCTGCCCCGGCGCCTCCTGGAGGCCGACCCGGTGCGCGGTGCCGCCCTGCTCGACGCCTACACCCGGCTGGCCGCCACCCGGGATCCGGCAGCCCTGGTCGAGGCCGGCACGGAGGTCCTGGACCTCGCCGGCGGCCCGCTCCGCGAGGGTTACCACCGCGCCTGGCAGGGCGTCATCGATTCCGTCGCCGTGGGCGTCGGCCGCTGAGCACCCATGTCCCCCGAAGCACGACGAAGGGCGTCCTCCCCTGCGGGAGGGCGCCCTTCGTCGTGATCGGAGACCTTCGCCCGGGTGGGCCACGGCGGCCGTCAGGACGGGTGCGGTCGAGGGAGGCGCTAATCTGTGCGCCGCACCTTTATCTGATCATGCGTTAAACGGGGGTTCTTTCGTCATGTCTGCATCCAGGAGTCTGCTCGTCGCCGCTCTGGTCGCCACCGCCGCGCTGGGCCTCGCCGCCTGCGGCCCGGACGACCCGTCGACCCAGGGGGCCGGCGCCGCCGCCACCACCGCCCCGGCCACCGGTGGGGAGGGCTCGCCCACCGCGGCCCCGGCGACCGGGACGGGCAAGCCCGCCCCGACCGGCAAGCCCGCCCCGACCGGCAAGCCCACCGACGGCGGCCCGGAGGGCTTCTGCACCAGCGCCCCGCTGCCCGCCGGGCAGAAGTGGGTCGACGTGGCGAAGGGCACCACCGCGACGGCCCTGGTCTACAAGGAGACCAAGGACGCCTGCGGTGTGAACGACGTCGCCCACGAGCCCGTCGGCGCCGACAAGACCGCGCAGTTCGCGCCCAACGCCAAGGGCCACCTCAAGTCGGTCGTGGCCGCGCCGAAGGACGTCAACGCGGCCGACCTGGCCAAGCACATCAACGAGTGCATCGCCACGCCGGGCAACCAGAAGGGCTCCTACCCCTGTTCGAGCGGCGACTACAAGGTCGCCTTCGACGCCTCCGGCAAGGTCGTCGAGATGTGGGAGCGCCCCAGCTCCTGAGGTGACGCCGTTCACGGCGCCGGGCCGCTCACTTGATGGTGAACGACTCGGCGCCGTTGGCGCATCCGAGCTTCCCGGCCGCCTTCCGGGCGAAGCCGGTCAGCAACGCGTCGCGGCGGTCCGGGGCGGGGAGGTCGGCCTGGGGGAACTGCCTGTCGGGCCGGAGGGCGGCCCAGTACAGCTCGGCCTTACCGTTCAGGGTGCAGGTGAAGGTGGCTTCCCCGGGGGCGGTCACGGTGGCCTCATCGGTGTTGAACGCGTAGGCGAGCACCCGCCGTTCACCCTGCCCCTGGACCGAGCAGCGCAAGCGCGGCTTGAGTTCCGCGGTCCCGGTGCGGAAGTCGGTGTCGACGAAGACCCGCGGGGTGGCGCCCAGCAGCGCGGCGAAACCCGGGTCGTCGAGGGTGCCCTCGCACTCCCCGTGCGACAGGGAGACGGCCGGCGGCCGGTACTCCGTGCGGTCGAGGTACACGTGCCAGCCGAGCAGCCCGCCGCCGAGCACTACCAGCGTCGTCGCGCCCACGGTCAGGGTCCTGATGTGCTTCACCGGCAGACTCCCTTCGACTGGCTCGCAAACGCGGCCAGGGCGGCCTGTTCGAGATCGACCTGCCGGTTTCCGTCGGTGCGGGCGGCCTCACCGGCGGTGAGCGACAGCACGACGTAGCCGAACGCGGGCGGCTCGGTGGGCGGACAGGTCCGGGCCAGGGTGGCGGTGCCGGTCCAGGACGCGGACGGGCCGTCCTGGGTGAAGGCGTGCGCGTCCGGGTGCTGGGCCGCTTCGGGCGGGAGCACGGGTGATCCGCCGAAGTGGGCGGCAGTGACGGTGAGGGCGGCGCGTCCGTCCACCCTGACCGTGCACGACACCGGGCCGTCCGGGGGGCCGTCGGTCGTCTCCTCCACGTCCTGCCTGCCCTCCGGCAGCAGCCGCCCCAGCGGGGTGTCCTTCCCGGTGGGCGCCCCGCACAGGTGCGCTGCCCGACCGGGCTTCTCGACCGGCTGGTGCCCGCGCCAGTCCAGGTAGCCGACCGTCCCGGCGGCCGCCACCAGCACCGCGAGCGCGGCGGGCAGCGGCCATCGGCGGCCCGAGGACCGGTTCACGAGCTGCCCTTCGAGTTGACGTTGCTGTTGTTCGAGACACCGGCGGCGTAACCCGTGAGCAGGTTGTCGGTGGCGTCCGCCGAGATGCGGTCGAGGTCCGCCTTGCTGAGCCCGGAGGTCTGGCTGGCGTCCGCGATCGCCTGCTGAATGCTCTGTGCCGCGTACTGCTGGGCTTCGGAGGAGTAGTTGCGGGCCTCCTGGCGGCCGTCCTCGGTGGTGTCCCGCTGGTTGGCCTCGATCACGCTGTCGGCGATCGAGTCGACCAACTGGCCCGACAGCTCGCTGCCGAGCGGAATCTTCTCCGTCACCTTGCCGATGGTGGCGTTGAAGGCTTCCTTGGCATAGCCGACGTTCTTCTCCAGGGCGTCGTTGTACGCCTTGTCGTCGGCCGCGTGCTGGTTGTGGACCTCGTCGATCCGGGCCTCGTTGAGGATGCCGTTGACGATCCCGCCGGCGAAGGCGTCGTGCCTGATGTCCGCATCCAGCCGGGGGAAGTCGGTCGAGCCGTCCAGGTGGCCGCGGACGAGGGCGGTGGTGTACGCCTGGTCGGCGTTGACCACCGAGCCGTATGCCTCCGGGTCCCGCCCGAGGGCGTCCAGCAGCCCGTGCACCGCGGCGCCGTTGAGGTGCGCCGGGGCGCCGTTGACGGGCAGGACATCGCTGTGCACCACCGAGTTCTGCACGTCGCCGATGTACTCGGCGGTCATGTGCCCCAGGCTCGTCCGCATGGTGGAGAACTTGCCGTCGCCCTTGATGTCGTCCAGCGCCCCGTTGTCGCCGTGGGTGCCGAAGGTGTCCACCACCCGCTGCATCAGGTTGGCCTGGTCGGCGGTGTGCGGCTTCGGCGGGACGTCCGCCGGGACGTCGTACGGGTGGCCGGTGGTGGCCGCCTCCAGGGCGTGGCCGAAGGCGGTGGGCCCGGCGTGCCTGCTCTGGTCCAGGGCGTTCGGGTCGCGCAGGGAGTTGGTGTCCGGGAGCCAGTCCTTGTCGTGCGAGTAGTAGGTGAGGTAGTCGGCGGGCTTGGCCTTGCCGCCCGGGTTGACCGTGCCGTCCTCGTTGTACGCGGTGGGCTGTTCGGTGAAGAACTGGGTCGCCGCGGCCGGGCTGTGGGCGAGGGCCTGCATGACCGCGGTGGTGGGCTGGAAGCCGAGGCCGCCGTCGCCGCCGAGCAGGTTGAAGCCGTGCACCCTGTCGGCGACCGCCTGCGGCGGGGCGGGCCAGTACTTCTCCCGGTTGGTGTCGAGCTGGGTGACGTGCTGGGCGATCGGGTCGATGAAGTGCGGGTCGTAGTTGCCGCTCATCAGGATGCCGGAGAGGACCTGGTAGCCGTACGGCTGGTAGTCCAAGCCGGAGGCCCGGTAGGGCTTGTCCCAGACCGGCTGGGCGCCGGCCTTGCGCAGGGCGGCGGCCCATTCGTCGGACAGGTGCGGCTGGTTGCTCTGCCGGGTGGCGGTGGCCAGGTTGAGCCCGAGGTTCTTCTGGAGGTCCTGGTAGGCCTTCCAGCGCGGGTCCTTGGGGTCGCGGTAGTGGCCCGGGTCGCCGACCATGCTGTTCCAGGACTTGATCAGGCCGTCCGGGCCGATGTCCTGGTAGAACTTGGTGGCGAACTTCGGGTCGTCCTGGTGCGAGGACAGCAGCGAGTTGAGCTCGGTGAGCTCGGCGTCGCTGATGTCGCCGCCCTTGCGGGCGAGTTGGGCGGCGCGGGTGCCGTCGGCCTCGGGGCCGCCGCCGATGGCCTTGCCGTTGAAGGAGTGGTCCTTGTCGGTGCCGGAGTCGGAGGTCAGCGCGTAGGCGATCCGCTCGTCGGCGGCGGTGGCCTCGGCGACGGCGGCGTCGATCGCGGCGCGGGCGGCGTCGGCCTTGCCGCGCCACTCCTTCTGGTAGTCCTTGAGGCCGTCCGGGTCGTGCCGGGTGGCGGAGTCGGCCGGGGGCCAGGAGACGGTGCCGTCGGAGCCGACGGTGAGTCCGGCGGTCCGGGCGTCCTGGACGGCCTTGTCCAGCTTGGTCCTGGCGGCCTTGAACTCGGTCGCGGCGTCGCCGAAGATCGAGGCCAGCGCGTTCGCCTCGGTGGTGGCGTCGGTCAACTGGTCGTTGGTGCGCTTGAGCCCGGGTCTCGCCTGGTCGGCCGCGTTGCCGACCCAGCATTCGGAGTTGACCTGGGCGATCACCGTGTTGTTCCAGTCGTCGTCCATGGACTTGAGTTTCTGGGCGACGGTGGTCCAGGCGGTCGCGGCGGCGTCGAGGGAGCCGAAGTCGGCGGTGCTGAGTTCGTGGAAGTCGACCATGTCCCGGTCCTCCTCAGGCGCCCAGGTCGTGCTGGACGGTCTGCTCGTGCTGCTGGTAGGTGGTGGCGCTGGTGCGCAGCGCCTGGGTGGTCTGTCCGATGGTCTGGCCGAGGGCGGCCACGCACTGGTCCCAGGTGTCGGCGGCGCTCTTGGCGGCCTTGCCGGTGCTCCAGTTGGCGAGCGAGGTGCTGACCTTGGCGGTGGCCTCGTCGGCGCCGCGCCCGTCGGTGTTCAGCCGGGCGTGGATCTGGTCGGAGTTGGTGGCGGCGGTGCCCAGTGCGTTGGCGTCGACGGTGAAGCCGCCGCCTCCGCCGCCGTCCCCGGCCTGCGACTTCGCCGAGTTCAGCTGGGTGCGGGCGGCCTCCTGCGCACGGGCCCGGTCGGTCAGGTTGCCGTCGGCGTCGTAGGCCCACGGATTCATCATCCGGTCGAACTCGGTTGCCCGGTCGGACATCTGGTCCGTCCTCCTTCGGTGTCCACGCGGTGCGCGGCACCTTCGCTGGTGACGCTGCTCGCTAAGAATCCGACAAGATTACAAGTGACCTCCAAGGGCCGTCCTTTACCCGACCCTTAGGGGAGAGCGGTCCCGGCGTCATACCGCAGCAGCAGAAGGCCCCGCGAAGCCTCGTCATTCCAGCTCATGCCCCCTGCGGCGCGGGAACGTTACGTTGAGGGCGTGTCCACTGCTGTCATCAAGACCGAGGGCCTCACCAAGAGGTTCCCCCGGGTCACCGCGCTCGACCAGCTGACCGTCGAGGTACGGCCCGGGGTCGTCGGGCTGGTCGGGGCCAACGGGGCGGGCAAGTCCACCCTGATCAAGATCCTGCTCGGGCTCGCCCCGGCGACGTCCGGCCGCGGCGAGGTGCTCGGCCTGGACATCGCCACCCGGGGCTCGGAGATCCGCGAGCAGGTCGGCTACATGCCCGAGCACGACTGCCTGCCACCGGACGTCTCGGCGACGGAGTTCGTGGTGCACATGGCGCGGATGGCGGGGCTGCCCGCGACCGCCGCGCGGGAGCGCACCGCGGACACGCTGCGGCACGTGGGCCTGTACGAGGAGCGGTACCGCCCGATGGGCGGCTACTCGACCGGCATGAAGCAGCGGGTGAAGCTGGCCCAGGCGCTGGTGCACGACCCGAAGCTGGTGCTGCTGGACGAGCCGACGAACGGTCTGGACCCGGCCGGCCGGGACGAGATGCTCGCCCTGATCCGCCGGGTGCACACCGACTTCGGCATCTCGGTGCTGGTCACCACCCACCTGCTCGGCGAGCTGGAGCGGACCTGCGACCACCTGGTGGTGATCGACGGCGGCAAGCTGCTGCGCTCCTCCTCCACGGCCTCCTTCACCGAGGCGACCGCCGTCCTCGCGGTGGAGGTCACCGACTTCCCGCAGGACGCCGCCGCCGAGCCCGGCGCCACCGTCCGGGAGCGGCTCGCCGCCAGCGGGCTGGACGTCCGGGCGGAGGGCTCGCACCTGCTGCTGGTCCGGCTGGACGGCGAGTCCACCTACGACACCATCCGCGACACGGTCGCCGAACTCGGCCTCGGCCTGGTCCGGTTGGAGCAGCGCCGGCACCGGGTCGCGGAACTCTTCACCGACCACGACCAAGCCGACGCCCCGGAGTACGACGCGTACCACGGCGGCGCCGACCGGAGCACCAGGGGAGGGACGGACGATGCCGCAGCCTCCTGACACCAGGCCCGCCGACACCGGTGTCATCCACGACATCGGCTACCGCGGCTACACCGGTCCGCGTCTCGGCCGCGCCTACGCCACCCGCTCGCTCTTCGCCCAGAGCCTGCGCGCCGCCTACGGCCTGGGCCGTTCCGGCAAGTCCAAGGTGCTGCCGATGCTGCTGCTGGGCGTGGTCACCGTCCCGGCGATGATCTTCGTCGCGGGCGCGGTCTACCTCAAGCGGGACGAACTCCCGGTCGAGTACGCCGGCTACCTCTCCAGCCTCGGCCTGGTGGTGTCGATCTTCCTCGCCGCCCAGACGCCGGTGCTGCTCTCCCGGGACCTCCGCCACCACACCGTCCCGCTGTACTTCTCCCGACCGATCACCCGCGCCGACTACGTCCGGGCCAAGTTCGGCGCCATGGCCTGCGCCCAGTTCCTGCTGATGGCAGCCCCGTTGCTGGTGCTGTACGCGGGCGCGCTGCTCGCCGGGATGGACTTCGGGCACAACACCGGCCAGTTCCTCTACGGCCTGGTGGCGGCCGTGCTCTACGCCCTGGTGCCGACCTCGGTGGCCCTGGTGATCGCCGCCAGCACCCCACGCCGGGGCTTCGGGGTGGCCGCCATCATGGGCTACCTGGTGGTGAGTTCGACCCTCGCCGCGGTCGTGGTCGGCATCAGCAACCCCGGCCCGGGCGGCTCGGACGCGGCCCAGTGGACCTCGCTGATCTCGCCGAACGGCCTGGTGGAGGCGCTGGTCAACGAGGTGTTCGACCTCGGGTCCGGGATCGACCGCCGGCACGCCCCGGGGGCGTTCGGCACCCTGGTGTTCGCACTCGTCGCCGTCGCGATGGTGGCCGGCTCCTATCGCCTCCTGCTGCGCCGCTACGAGAAGGTCTGAGAGGGCGGCATGGCCACCATCACCATCGACAAGGTCTCCCGCTGGTTCGGGAACGTGGTCGCGGTCAACGACATCTCGATGTCGATCGGCCCCGGCGTCACCGGCCTGCTCGGGCCGAACGGCGCGGGCAAGTCCACCCTCATCCACATGATGAGCGGCTTCCTCGCCCCCTCCAGCGGCGCGGTCACCCTGGACGGCGCGCAGATCTGGCGCAACCAGCAGGTGTACCGGCAGATCGGCCTGGTGCCCGAGCGGGAGTCGATGTACGACTACCTGACCGGCTGGGAGTTCGTCCTTGCCAACGCCGAACTGCACGGCCTGCCCCAGCCCGGCGCCGCCGCCCGGCGCGCCCTCGACCTGGTCGAGATGGCGCCCGCCAAGGACCGCCGCACCGGGACGTACTCCAAGGGCATGAAGCAGCGGGTCAAGATGGCCTCGGCGCTGGTCCACGACCCGGCCGTGCTGCTGCTGGACGAGCCCTTCAACGGCATGGACCCGCGCCAGCGGCTCCAGTTGATGGAGCTGCTGCGCCGCTTCGGCGCGGACGGCCGGACGGTGCTGTTCTCCTCCCACATCCTGGAGGAGGTCGAGCAACTGGCCCGGCACATCGAGGTGGTGGTGGCCGGACGGCACGCCGCCTCGGGCGACTTCCGGCGGATCCGGCGGCTGATGACCGACCGGCCGCACCGCTACCTGGTCCGCTCCAGCGACGACCGCCGGCTCGCCGCCGCACTGATCGCCGACGGCTCGACCACCGGCATCGAGGTGGACGAGCGGGAACGGGCGCTGCGGATCGAGGCGGTGAACTTCCAGGGCTTCACCACCCTGCTGCCCAGGGTCGCCCGGGAGGCCGGCATCCGGCTGTACACCGTGTCCCCGGCGGACGAGTCGCTGGAGAGCGTCTTCTCCTACCTGGTCTCGGCATGACCCCCGGCCCCACCCGCGCCACCCACCGGACCCAGGAAGGGGTCGACCGACCATGAACCCGACCGTCGCCAGGCTGACCCTGCGCGGCCTGCTCGGCCGCCGCCGCGGCGCGCTGCTGCTGGTGGCCCCGGCGCTGCTGCTGATCGTCGCGGCGATCGCCGCCGGGTCGAGCGGCGACGCGCACAGCCTGACCGTCAAGATCCTCGGCCAGCTGGACCTCGGCACCCTGCTGCCGATCCTCGGCCTGGTGATCGGCACCGGGGTGATCGCCACCGAGATCGACGACGGCTCGATCGTCTACCTGCTGGCCAAGCCGCTGCCGCGCCGGCAGATCATCACCACCAAGCTGGCCGTCGCGATCGGCACCACCTGGGTGTTCTCGGCCGTCCCGACGCTGCTCGCCGGGCTGCTGCTGTACGGGACGAAGGACGGCGTGGCGCTCGGCTACACCGTCGCGGTGCTGGTCGCCGGGGCCGTGTACAGCGCGCTGTTCCTGCTGCTCGGCGTGGTCACCCGGCACGCGGTGGTGGCCGGGCTGGCCTACGCGCTGATCTGGGAGTCGCTGATCGGCAACTTCGTCGAGGGCGCCCGCACGCTGAGCGTCCAGCAGTGGGGCCGGGCGGTCGCCGAGGCGGTCGCCGGGGACAACGCGATCGGCGCCGACGTGTCGCTCGGGGCGGCCGTCCCGCTGCTGCTGGTGGTCGCCGTCGGGGCGACCGTGCTGGCCTCGGTGAAGCTGGCCGGGCTGACCCTGGCCGCCGAGGAGTAGGCCGCGCCCCGCGCGACAGGGCCCGGACTCCCACGGAGTCCGGGCCCGGTCGGCGTTCCGCGGCCGTCCTACAGCGTCCGGTTCCGTCCGGCGCCGAACCCGGCCGCGCCGACCACCAGGACCAGCACCAGCATCAGCACCAGGGTGGCCTCCCAGCCGCCGGTGAGCTGGTGCAGCGCCCCGGCGCCGACCGGGCCGGCCGCCGCGACCAGGTAGCCGATCGCCTGGGACATGCCGCCCAGCTGGGCGGCGCCGGCCGCGGTGCCGGTGCGCAGCACGATGAAGGCCAGGCCGAGGCCGAGCGAGCCGCCCTGGGCCAGGCCGAGGATGGTCGCCGATACCCAGGCGCCGGAGACCGGGGCGACCAGCAGCAGGGCGATGCCGAGCCCGTTCAGGGCGGCCATGGTGACGGCGAGGGCGCGCTGGCTCGTCATCCGGCCTGCCATCAGCGGCACCAGGAAGGCGCCGGCCACCTGCACCAGGTTGGAGAAGGCGAAGACCAGGCTGGCCTGGCCGCGGTCCATGCCGTGGTCGAACAGGATGGTCGGCATCCAGGCGACCAGGGTGTAGACCAGCAGCGAGGAGATGCCCATGAAGAGGCTGATCTGCCAGGCCAGCGGGGACTTCCAGATGCCCTCGATCGGCCTGTCGGCCGGGGCGGGCCGGGCGTCCCGGGCGTCACGGGCGTCCCGGGCGGGGGCGGCGGCCACCGCGGCCTGCTCCTGCCGGGAGCGCAGCACCTGCGGCAGCCAGGCCACCGCGGCGATCAGCGCCAGCAGCGACCAGGCGCCGAGCGAGGCCCGCCAGCCGCCGCCGAGCGCGTGCTCCAGCGGGACGGAGGAACCGGCCGCGAGGGTGGCGCCGACCAGCATGGTGGTGGAGTAGACGCCGGTCATGGTGGCCGCGCGGTCCGGGAACTCCCGCTTGACCAGGCCGGGCATCGACACGTTCAGCACCGCGATGGCGACGCCGATCACCACGCAGCCCGCGTACAGCGCGTACACCGAGGGCAGCACCCGCAGCAGCACGCCCGCGCCCAGCACCAGCACCGCGCCGAGCACCACCCGCTCGGCGCCGAACCGCCTGGTCAGCCGGGGGGTGAGCGGGGCGCCGACGCCCTGGAACAGCACCGGGACGGTGGTGATCAGCCCGCCCGCGGTGGCGGACAGCCCGAAGGTGCGCTGGATCTCGCCGACCATCGGGGAGATCGCGGCCAGGCAGGCGCGCATGTTCAGCGCGACCAGCAGGATGCCGGTCAGCAGCAGCGCGGGGTGGGCCAGCCGGCTGCGGACGGTGAGCGGGGCGGCGGTGGTGACAACCGGCTGCGGGGCACGGGTGACGGCCATGGGTGTGCTGTTCTTTCCGGGCTCGGGGTGGCGCGGGCACGGCGGGAGGAGGCCTCCACCGGCCGCGGGCAGGACGGGACAGGACGGGGGGTGGGCAAGCAGCGGGGCTGCGTGCGGAAGCGGGGCCTGCGCCGTCCTACTTCCGGGCCGCGATGGCCGCGAGGAGCTGCTCGACGGCCGCGGTGGGCTCGGCGAGCAGCGCCCGACACGCCGTCTCGGCGCGGTCCGGGTCGCCGCTCTCGATGGCGTCCACCAGCGCCTCGTGGGTGGCCACGACCGCCTCGGGCATCTCGTGGTCGCCGAAGGCGGCCGTCATCGACTCGCGCACGGAGGCGCCGAAGTAGCGGTAGACCTCGGCCAGCGCCGGGTTGTGCGCGGCTTCGACGACGGCGGTGTGGAACTCCAGGTCGTGCTCGACGGTGGCCTCGCGGCCGGCCCGCTCGGGGTGCCGGGCGAAGACCTCGGCCTCCCGGGCCAGCGCGGCCCGCATCCGCCGGACGTCCTCGGGGGTGTGCCGCAGGGCGGCCAGCCGGGCGGCCTCGGTCTCCAGTGCGGCGCGGACCTCCAGGACGTCCCGGATGCCCGAGCGCTGGACGCCGCGGAGCACCGCCGCCGGGTCGCTGGTGGACCGTACGAAGGTGCCCTCGCCCTGCCGGGAGACCAGCATCCCGGCGTGCACCAGCACCCGGAGGGCCTCCCGCACGGTGTTGCGGCCGACCCCCAGCTGCTCGGCCAGCTCGTGCTCGGTGGGGATCTGCGATCCCACCGGCCAGGCCCCGCCGGCCAGTTGCTCGCGCAGCCGGTCGATCGCGGTGTCCACCAGGGAACGTCGTCCGGCCGCCTGCAGGCCGTTTCCGTCGCCGCTCATGCCGGGCCCTCCCTTCGCACACCGCTCATCGGTCGTCGGTCATCCTACAACCGCTTGCCCGGTCATCCTACAACTGGGGGTGAACCGTCCGTGAACGTGTCCCGGGGGGCGCTCAGCGCGTCGGGTAGAGGCGCTCCAGGACGATCGCGACGCCGTCCTCGTCGTTGCCCGCGGTGACCTCGTCGGCGACGGCGAGCAGTTCCTCGTGGGCGTTGGCCATGGCCACGCCGTGCGCCGCCCAGCCGAACATCGGCACGTCGTTGGGCATGTCGCCGAAGGCGATGGTGTCGCTGGCGCGCACGCCCAGGCGCCGGGCGGCGACGGCCAGGCCGGTGGCCTTGGACAGGCCCAGCGGCAGCAGCTCGACCACGCCCGGGCCGGCCATCACCACGCCGACCAGGTCGCCGGCGGCGCGCCGGGCGGCCTCGGCGAGGCCGTCGTCGGTCAGCCCGGGGTGCTGGATGTAGAGCTTGCTGAGCGGGGCGGCGAGGAGTTCGCCGCGCTCGGCCCGGACGACCGGGAGGTCGGAGCCGATCAGCAGCTCGTAGCCGGGGCCGGCCAGCACCTGGCCGTCCAGACCGTCCTGGTTGGCGGCCACGGCCAGCGGGCCGGTCTCGGCCTCGATCTTCTCGATCGCGACGGCGGCGAGCCGGCGGTCCAGGGTGAGCGAGGTGAGCAGCTTGTGGGCGCCGGCGTCGTAGACCTGGGCGCCCTGGCCGCAGACCGCTATCCCGGTGTAGCCGATCTCGTCGAAGACCGGGCGGGCCCAGACGGCCGAGCGGCCGGTCACCACGATGTGCAGCGCGCCCGCGCCGGTGGCCGCGGCCAGCGCGGCGCGGGTGCGCTCGGAGACGGTTTCCGCGCTGGTGAGCAGGGTTCCGTCGAGGTCGGTGGCGACCAGCCGGTAGGGCAGGTCGCCACCGATCGGGTGGGTCGAGGAGGTCACTTGACCGGCTCGAGGACGGTCCGTCCGCCGAGGTACGGACGCAGCGCCTCGGGCACGACGACCGAGCCGTCGGCCTGCTGGTGGTTCTCCAGGATCGCCACGATGGTGCGCGGCACGGCGACCAGGGTGCCGTTCAGGGTGGCGAGCGGGCGGGTCCTGCCCTCCTCGCGCATCCGGATCGACAGCCGGCGGGCCTGGTACTCGGTGGTGTTGGAGGTCGAGGTGACCTCGCGGTACTTGCCCTGGGTCGGGATCCAGGCCTCGATGTCGAACTTGCGCGCGGCCGAGGAGCCGAGGTCGCCGGAGGCGACGTCGATCACCCGGTACGGCAGCTCCAGCGCGTTGAGGAAGTCCTTCTCCCACTGGAGCAGGCGGCGGTGCTCGTTCTCCGCGTCCTCGGGCGTGGTGAAGACGAACATCTCCACCTTCTCGAACTGGTGGACCCGGATGATGCCGCGGGTGTCCTTGCCGTAGGTGCCGGCCTCGCGGCGGAAGCAGGACGAGTAGCCGGCGTAGCGCAGCGGCAGCTTGTCGGCCTCGATGATCTCGTCCATGTGGTACGCCGCCAGCGGGACCTCGCTGGTGCCGACCAGGTACTTGTCCTCCTCGGGGAGGTGGTACACGTTCTCGGCGGCCTGGCCGAGGAAGCCGGTGCCGTCCATGGCGGCCGGGCGGACCAGGGCCGGGGTGATCATCGGGATGAAGCCGGCCGCGGTGGCCTGGGCGATCGCCATGTTGACCAGGGCGAGCTCCAGCAGCGCGCCGGGACCGGTCAGGTAGTAGGAGCGGGCACCGGCGACCTTGGCGCCGCGCTCGGTGTCGATCGCGCCCAGCAGCTGGCCCAGTTCGACGTGGTCGCGGGGCTCGAAGCCCTCGGCGGCGAAGTCGCGCGGGGTGCCGATCTCCTCCAGGGTGACGAAGTCCTCCTCGCCGCCGACCGGGGCGGCCGGGTCGATGAGGTTCGACAGGGAGCGGAGCAGGCGGTCCGCCTCCTCCTTGGCCGCGCTCTGCTCGGCGTCCGCGGCCTTGACCTCGGCGGCCAGCTCCTTGGTGCGCTGCAGCAGGGCGGTCTTCTCGTCGCCCTTGGCCTGGGCGACCTGCTTGCCGAGCACCCGCTGCTCGTTGCGCAGTTCGTCGAAGCGGCTGCCCGAGGACCGGCGCCGCTCGTCGGCGGAGAGGAGGGCGTCGACGATGTCGACGTCCTCGCCACGGACGCGCTGCGAGGCGCGCACTCGGTCAGGGTCCTCACGAAGCAGGCGAAGGTCAATCACAGGCCCAAGCGTACCGGGCGGCCGTTCCTCCACCGGTACCGGTTTTCCCCTGGGGATAACTCCGCGGCTCCTGTGGATAACTCCTGTGGGGAACTCTCCGCCCCCAGCCCGCGGGCGGGTTATCCACAGGGCCCGCCCCGGGCCTGTGGATGAGGGGCGCGGAGGGGGAGCCGTTGATCAAAACCAGGGAATTGAGGTTTCAAACCCCAATGAACCTTCTCGGGTGAGGGAATTGAAGCACTCGCACGGGTGATTTGCAGGCAAGCGGGTGACTCTGGTCCGATTAGTCATCTCTATGACGCAAACCGATGGTCCGACCAGTTCTGGGCAATGGCTATACCGGTTTGTCGACTCATCCCCAGGCCTGTGGATAACTTTCGGCTGTGGACAGCGATGAGGCCTGTGGACAGCGGCCCCCGGAGTCCGGGGTTCCTGTGGATGACGGTGCGGTCACCCGCCGCGTTCGGTCGGGTCGGTCGATAACGGTCGGAAAAGGTCAGAAAGACACGAGATGACGCTCAGCTGTCCGGGGCCGGGCCACCTCGGGGATCAGGCTCGGGGATCAGGCTCGGGGATCGGACTCGGGATCGGACTCGGGATCGGACGCGGGGATCAGATGTCCCCGCGCCCGTCGAGCGCCCGGGAGAGCCAGTCCGCCGCCGCGGCGAAATCCTCGTCCGAAGTCCCCGGCCGCCGGTGCGTGGACACCTGCCGGTCCGCGCGCGGATAGGAGCCGAGGAACCGGACCTGCGGACTGATCCGCCTGAGCCCCATCATCGCCTCGGCCACCCGCCGCTCCGACAGGTGCCCCTCGCAGTCGATCAGGAAGCAGTAGTTGCCCAGCCCCTCACCGGTCGGCCGGGACTCGATCCGCATCAGGTTCACCCCGCGCACCGCGAACTCCTGCAGCAGCTCCAGCAGCGCGCCCGGGTGGTCGTCCGGCAGCCAGACCACCATCGAGGTCTTGTCCGCCCCGGTCGGCGAGGAGACCCGCCCCGGTCGGCCGACCAGCACGAACCGGGTGGTCGCGCTCTGCGCGTCGGCGATCTCCTTGACCAGCGGGTCCAGCCCGTAGATCGGCGCCGCGAACTCGCCCGCGAACGCCCCGTCGTACCGGCCCTCGGCGACCAGCCGGGCGCCGTCCGCGTTGGAGGCGGCCGACTCCCAGACCGCGTCCGGCAGGTTGGCCGCCAGCCACTTGCGCACCTGCGGCTGGGCCACCGGGTGGCTGGTCAC
The DNA here is from genome assembly GCF_040637885.1 of Kitasatospora sp. NPDC028055. Lineage (NCBI taxonomy): Bacteria > Bacillati > Actinomycetota > Actinomycetes > Kitasatosporales > Streptomycetaceae > Kitasatospora > Kitasatospora sp. NPDC028055. Next base: position 79,082 of record NZ_JBEZXE010000034.1, read on the forward strand.
CGTCTTGACCTCGGACAGCTCGGTGCCCGGCCGCACCAGCAGCGCGAAGGTGATCGGCAGCAGCACCTCGCGGTAGATCATCAGCGGGGCGCCGGCGGCCAGTTCGTCGTTGGTCGCGGTGACCGCGCCCTCCACCGAGTTCTCGATCGGCACGAACGCCCCGGCAGCCTCCCCGGCGCGCACCGCCTCCAGCGCCAGCGCCACCGAGGACAGCGGCACCAGCTCCCGGGTCGCCGCCTCGGGCAGGGTGTGCAGCGCCGCCTCGGTGAAGGTGCCGGCCGGGCCGAGGTAGGTGTAGCGGGTGGCCGACATGACGCCTCCGTTGCCAGGGGGGTGGTGCCCGAGCCGGGTGCTGCCCGAGCGGTGGTGCCGAAGCAGTCACCATAACGATTCCGCGGCCCCGGCAGGACCGCGTTCCAGTGGCCGGGACCGCTCCTTCCGCGCGGGCGCTACCCGTCCAGCAGCTGCTGCCCGAGGTAGCCCCCGGCCGGCACCCCCGGAAGGACGGCGTACAGCCCGCCGGCCTCGTGCCGGAGGAAGCGGGACAGCCCGTCGCCCCGGGAGAGCTTGCGCTGCACCGGGGTGAAGCCCTTGCGCGGGTCGGCCTGGAAGGCGAGGAAGAGCAGCCCGGCGTCCGGCGATCCGTCCGGCAGCGCCCCGTCGTGGTACGAGAAGCCGCGCCGCAGCATCGTCGCCCCGCCGTTGCCCGCCGGGGCGGCGACCCGTACGTGGGCGTCGGCGGGAATGGCGAGTCCGCCGTCCGGGCCCTGGGCGGCGAGGTCCACCGGGGTGCCCTCGCCCGAGCCGGCCGGCGCGCTCAGCGGCGAACCGTCCGACTTGCGCCGGCCGATCACCCGTTCCTGGCGGTCCACCGGCAGCTCCTCCCAGTGGTCCAGCAGCATCCGGATCCGCCGGAACACCAGGTACGAGCCCCCGGCCAGCCAGGCCGGCTGGTCGCCGCCGGGGGCGCAGAACACCTTGGCGGCGAAGCCGTCCTCGCCGGGCCTGGGGTTGTTGGTGCCGTCGATCTGGCCCATCAGGTTGCGCCCGGTCACCGGGCGGGCGGCCGCGCCGGGGGTCCGGGAGAAGCCGGCCGACTGCCAGCGCAGGGCCGCCGTGCCGGCCGCCAGCTTCTGCAGGGTCCGCAGGGCGTGCACCGTCACCAGCGCGTCGTCGGCGCCGATCTGGACGAACAGGTCGCCGTCGCCGCGCGCCGGGTCCAGCGCGTCGCCGGGGAAGGCGGGCAGCGGTTCGAGGGCGGCCGGGCGGCGGTCCGCCAGCCCGGTCCTGTCGAACAGCGTGGCGCCGAAGCCGAGCGTGACGGTGAGCGAGCAGGGCCCGGCGTCCAGGGCGACCTGGTTGTCGAACTCGGCGGCCGGCTCCCCGGCGGTCAGCCGCTCGACCGCCCCGGTCCAGCGCCGCAACAGGGCGCGCAGCCCGTCCCGGCCGGCCCCGTCGACCAGGTCGAAGGCGGCCAACTGGACGCGGGCCTGGGCGGGTTCGAGGATGCCGGCCTGGTGCTCGGCGCGGAACGGCACCCGGCCCGCGCCGAGCGCGCCGGCCCCGCCGCCGGACGCCTTCGGGTCGGCGCCCGGCCGGTCCTCGTAGGCGACCGCCCCGGCCACGCCCGCCCCGGCGCCGACCAGTAGTCCGGCGCCGGCCGTGCCGAGCAGGGCCCGGCGGGTGAAGCCCGCCGGGCTCGTCGTCTGGTCGTGCTCCACCGCGCTCATCCGATCTTGAACTGCTGGGTCGGGGTGGTCTGGTCGATGTCCGAGGAGCGGATCTGCACCGAGACCACCCAGGTACCGGCCAGCGGGAGCTGGGTGGTGCCGCTCCAGCGGCCGGTGCCCGCCGCGGTGAGTGCGACCGGCAGCGGGCCGAGGTCGCGGTCCGGCAGGGTGAAGGCCAGCTGCACCTCGGGGACGTCCACCGGCTTGCCGTCCGCGCCGTCCAGCGCGAGCTGGACCTCGTTCGGGCCGGTCCGGGCCGGGTTGAGGGTGACGGTCGCGGTGCCCTTGGCGTTCGGCGTCCGGCCCTTGGTGTCGTACGGCAGCTTGAGCTCCACCGTGCGGCCGGGCTCGGTCTGCGGGGCCGCCGGGGCGGAGTTCCCTGCGCCCGGGGCGGTCGCGCCGCTCCCGGCCGCCCTGACCTCGCCCGCGACCCGCCCGGGCGGGGAGTTGGTGAGCATCGTGGTGACCACCAGCACCGCCACTGCGACCAGCGCCTCCACCAGCACCGAGCGGCGCAGCCCGGCCCGGGTCGGGGTCAGCCCGCGCTCGCGGCCGGCGGTGCGCGCGGCGGCCCGCTGCCGCTCCAACTGGGCCCGCCGGACCGGGTCCTCGCTGTGCGCGGCGGCGCCGACCGGCTCGGGCACCTCGGCCCGTTCGACCTCCGCCGCCTCGGCCGGGGCCGAGCGCAGCCGGGCCAGCCAGCTGCGGGAGATCCAGGCGACGCCCAGCATCACGACCACGCAGCCGCTCTTCACCAGCAGCAGCTTCCCGTACTCGGTGCCGGTCAGCGCGCTCCAACTGCCCAGGCCCCGCCAGGACTGGTAGACCCCGGTGACGGCCAGCACGGCCACCGAGCCGAAGGCGATCCGGGAGAAGCGGTCCACCACCTCGGCGCCGACGCCCTCGCGCAGCGCGACCAGCAGCGAGGCCAGCCCGCCCAGCCAGAGCGCCATCGCGATCAGGTGCAGGATGCCGAACGGCAGGGCCAGCCAGACCTGGATGCCCACCGAGGCGTGGTCGGCGCCGACCCAGGTCGCGGAGAGCGCCACCGCGAGCACCAGCCCGGCCACGCCCAGGCCGATCCGGGCCTCGCGTTGCGGCCGTTCGGCGGCCCGCTGCTCCAGCTCGCGCAGTTCGGCGGCCTCGGTGTCGTCGTCGTGCGGTTCCGCGCTCGGGTCCGAGCCGGTGCCCGCGGCCGGTTTCGGCGGCTGCCCCAACTGCCCGACCAGCAGCGACAGGAAGATCCCGGCCGCCGCGAGCAGCAGCAGCCGGGCCGCCAGCGCGGTGCCGATCCGCTCGTCCAGGGTGGCGCGCACCAGCGAGAGGTCGAGGGCCTGGCCGATGCCGGAGCCCCGCTCGTACGGGCCGCGCAGCATCAGCACCGCGACGGTGGAGGCCAGCAGCGCCGTCCAGCCGGTCATCAGCAGCCGCTGCACCGGGCGCCGGGCGGCGCCGGCCGGCCAGCAGACCAGCACGAAGGCGGCGACCCCGGCGAGCAGTGCGAAGGCGGCGTACGCGACGGTGCGGCCCGTTCCGTACAGGGCGGCGACCAGGTCGTCGGCCTTGGCGCCCTGCAGTGCGGTGGCGGACACCGAGGTGTCCGAGGGTGCGCCGATGGAGAAGGTGAACGCCCCGCCGACCGGGTGGGAGTCCTCCGAGACGGCCCGCCAGGCGACGGTGTACGTGCCGTTGGCGAGCCCGCTGTTCAGGCCGACCCGGGCGGTGTTGCCCTTGCCGTCGGCGTGCCCCGGGTTGCCGGTGTCCACCGCCTTGCCGGCCGGGTCGAGCACCCGGACGGAGTCGCTCGACAGCGACACCGTCTCGCTGAACGTCAGGGTCACCGCCGGCGGGGCGGTGGCGACCACCGAGTTCTGCGCCGGGTCGGTGGAGTCCAGGGTGGCGTGCGCGGACGCCGGGGCGGCGCCGGCGAGCATCAGCGCGAGCAGCGCGCCGAGCGTGCCCAGCGCCGCGGCGATGCGTGGCGCGACGCTCCGGCGGCGCGCGGCCGGCGGCCGGGACGCGCTGCGGGGGTGGGCGGCCTTCTCCATGCTGGCGGGTCCCCTAACTCTGGCCGGGGCGGTAGGTGAGCTCCTTGACCGGCACCTTGACGGAGATGGTCCCGGACTTGGCGAAGGTCAGGTCGAGCTCCAGCTCGTCGCCGAGGGAGGGGGCCTTCTGCCAGTCCATGATCATCAGGTGGGTGCCGCCGCGGGCGAGCTGCAGCGCGCCGTGCGCGGGCACGTCCAGGCTGTTCACCTGCTCCATGGTCGAGGCGGTCGAGCGGTGCATGGTGACCGACCCGGCGGCCGGGCTGGTCACCTTGACCAACTGGTCCGGCCCGCCGTCGTTGCGGACGGTCAGGTAGCCGGCGCCCATCCCGCCCGCCGGGGGCAGCGGGATGTAGGAGTCGGCCACGCTCAGCTTCGCCGGACCGGCGTCCGCCGAGCCGCCGTCCGCGCCGCCCGTCCCGCAGGCGGCGAGTATCGCCCCGCCGCCGAGGACCGTCGCCAGCACCGCCCCGGCCAGGGCCGAGCGGCGGAACCGTCGGTTCGCCGACATCACGCCGCGACCCCCTTGGCGAGCAGCGGCAGGTCGTGCTCGTAGGTCTTCTCCTCGGTGCCGCTCATGTAGAGCACGTGCGCCTTGTCGTCCGAGGGGAGGAAGGCCAGCACCTGCGCGCCGTGGGTGGAGGTCACGGTGCCGTCCGCGTTGACCACCGGGTCCTCGATCATGATGCCGAGCGACTTGGCGGCGGTCTTCACCTTCGCCAGGTCGCCGGTGAGGCCTATGAAGTCGGTGCCCATCGAGTCCAGCCAGGTGCGCAGCACCTTGGGGGTGTCGCGCTGCGGGTCGGTGGAGACGAAGACGACGTTGACCTTCTTGCGGTCCTCCGCGGAGAGGGCCTTCATCGCGACCCCGATGTCGCCCATGGTGGTCGGGCAGACGTCCGGGCAGCTGGTGTAGCCGAAGAACAGCAGGGTGGTCCTGCCGTTGGTCTGCTGCCGCAGGTCGTACGGCTGGCCGGAGGTGTCGGTCAGCTGGAGGTCCGGCTTCTCGAAGTTCTTGGCCAGCTTGGTGCCCTGGTACGGGGTGTCCTCCTTCTGCTGGGTCACCTTGGCGGCGGACGAACCACCGCCGCCGGAGGAGCCGCAGGCGGACAGGGTCAGCGCGGCGGCCAGGGCGAGGGCGGCGGCGCCGGCCAGTCGGGTGGAACGGGCGGTGCGGGGCATGGTGGATCCGATCGGACGCGGTGGACCGCCGGCGGGGCCGTACCGGGGAGGGGTACGGCCCCGCCGGCGAGGGGTCAGGAGGCGGAGCCGCTGTTCTTGCGGCGCAGGCCGAGCACGCCGACGGCGGTGCCGATCACGCCGACGACGATGCCGACCACGCCGAGGGTGCGGGCGGTGCTGTCGCTGGACTTGGCGTCGCCGTCGGAGGCGGCGGCGTGGTCGGAGCTGCCGCCGTGGGCGCCGGCCGCCGGGGAGGCGGAGGCGGAGACGCCGTGGCCGTCACCGTCGGCGGCCTTGGTGAGCTTGAGGGCCGGGGCCGGGTGGGCCGGCTCGGGCTGGCCGGCCGCGGCCTCGTCGATCCAGCGGACCACGTCGCCGTTGTCGTAGGTCTGCAGGGCCTTGAAGACCATGCTGTCGGCGTCGGTCGGCAGCGGGCCGAGCGAGACCCGGAACTCCTGGAACTGGCCGGGGGCGATCTTGGTGCCCGGGTCGGCGGTCCAGGTGATCTTGGAGACGGCCTCGTTGACGTCGTTGCCGTGCACCTTGATCGGCTTGTCGAGCTTGGCCTTCTCGACGGCGGCCGTCCAGCCCGGCAGCGGCAGGGTCCGGACCGAGGCCAGCGGGTGGTCCAGCGGAAGGTTGACCTCAAGCTTCACCGTGCTCGCCGTGTCGCTCTCGTTCGGCACCCGGAAGTCGACGGCCGTGTAGCCGCCCTGCGCGGCCGAACCCGGGTTCACGGTGACGTGCGCGAAGGCGGGGCCGGCCAGTGCCACCACCGAGGCGGCGGCGGTCAGGGCGACGGCGGCGAGACGGCGGGTGGGAAGGGAACGCATGATGGGGGGTCTCCGATCGGAGCTCGGCACGTGACCGCCGCTCTCGGCGGCGGGCTGCACGCGCGGACGTGGGGGGCAGGACCAGGGGCCGCCGTCGCCGTGGACGGACGGAACGGCCCGGACACCGCGTACCGCACCCGGTCGGCCGGCACCCCTCCTCGGGGTGCGCCGCAACGCCGGATCAGTACGCGAAGGCCCCGCACGGCGGCCCGCGCCGCACCACGCTGTGCCGCAGCACCGCACCCGCGGGCAGCCGGCTCCCGCCGCCGCCCGCACCGAACCGGCGGACCGGACCGGCCATGCCGAACAGACCGCGCAGCAGCGCGGCCACCAGCACCAGGGCCGAGCGCAGCGGCGCCGCCCAGTGCTCCCGGGCCGCCGACGCCGCCACCCGCAGCAGCCGCCACAGCGCCGCCTCGCCGCGCCGCAGCCACCAGCCCGCCACCAGCGCGGCGACCAGGTGCCCGGCCAGCATCGACGGCGTCATCCCCAGCACGCCGCCCTGCTGCCACCAGGGCGCGGCGGCGTACGTGTGCGGATCCAGGCCCGCGGAGGAGACCAGCTGCTCCGGCGAGGTGCCGGCGGGCAGGCCCACCAGGGTGCCCGGCCGGGCCTCGTTGCAGATCAGCCGCCCGGCCGCCTGCGGCACGCTCATCGGCATGCCGTCGTGCATCCCGTGGCCGCCCAGGCCGTGGAACAGAAGGTGCAGCCCCAGCTGACCCGCGCCCAGCGCACCGGAGATGCCCGCCAGCGAGCGCTCCCGCCCGCCGCACGCCACCGCGAGCACCAGCACCGCGGCGAAGCCCGTCGCCAGCGCGACCGGCGGCACGTTCCCGCCACCCGCCAGCGCGTGCCCGGCGGCCGCTATCAGCGTGCACACCAGGGCGAACGGGACGGCCCGGGCAAGCCGCAGGTCCCAGGCGGCCCCCACCGGCCGGGCCGGCTGCGTCGAATCGACGACGGGGGTGCCCTGGAACGGGGCGGCGGGGAGGGCAGTCATGGCCGGGCCATCATCTCATCGCGTACACGGCCGACACGGGCAGGGTGGGAAATCCCTACGAATGCCCCGTTCGGCCGCGGCGTGCACCCCACGGCATGCGCCCTCCGGCACAGACCCCCGTCCCCAGTCCATCCGCCGAACGGGCGGTAGCCGCCCCCGGGCACGGTTCACCGCCGAATCGCCCGGAGATACCTAGTTGTATGTGGAGCCGCAGCCAGGAGGGACCTCCCGTGGACATCTGGTGGACTCTGCACCTCAAGCGCGACCCGGCCAGCGTTCCGCTGGCCCGGCGCATCCTGCTCGGTGCCATGGCGACCGCGGGCGTCGACCCCCAGATCGCCCACGACCTCGGCGTCGCCCTCACCGAGGCCTGCGCCAACGCCGTCGAACACGGCGCCACCGGCCGGCCCGACGACGGCTTCCAGGTCACCGCCGCGATCAGCGGCGACCGGCTGCGGATCGAGGTCACCGACTCCGGCCCCGGGCTGCCCGCCCCCAGCGCCCCGCCCGCCCGCCGCCCGGCCGCCCCGGCCCCGGCCGGCCACGCGACCCGCCGCCCCCGCCGCGGCCGCGCCACCGTCCCGGCCCGCGTCCTCACCGCCCACCGCCCCCGCCGCGAGGGCCGCCCCTACGACACCCACGTCCTCCCGCACCGCCCCGCGGCCCCCACCCTCCGCCCGGTCGACCTCGACACCCTCCCCGACCTCACCGCCGAATCCGGCCGCGGCCTCTTCCTCATCCACGCCCTCACCGACCACGTCCAGCTCCGCAACCACCCGCTCCGCGGGGCCATCGTCAGCTTCGACAAGATCCTCAAGTGGCAGGACGGCGCCCTGCTTCAGGCGGCGTCCTAGTAGTGCTTTGTTAGGTCGGGGCTGGTCTTGGCCTGGCTATTGGTTGGTGGCAGGTCGGGCATGTTCCGTTCCAGGTCGCCAGGAGGTGCTGGAGGGTTCTGACGGCCTGGTAGAGGGTCATGCCCGAGCAGGCACTTTTGGGCGGCTCCGGGTCAGGGTGACGAAGAGGTGGGCGGCGGTGACGAGGGTGACGTGGCGATGCCAGCCGGTCCAGGAGCGGCCCTCGAAGTGGTCCAGGCCCAGCGCGGTCTTCAGCTCGCGGTAGTCGTGCTCGATTCGCCAGCGGATCTTGGCCAGGCGGACCAGTTCCTCGACCGTTGTGTCGGCGGGCAGGTTGGACACCCAGTAGTGCGAGGGCTCGGCCTTGTGGGCAGGCCACTGGGCCAGCAGCCAGCACGCGGGCAGCGTGCCGTCTTCCTCCAGGCGCGGGCGGCGACCGGCCAGGCGGACCCGAAGTGCCACGAACTCGCCGGTCAATCGGTCGCGCGAGCCGTGTCGCCAGGTCACCGTGCGGGCCGCCGGGTGCCCGGCGGCCCGCACGTGCTCGGCCAGCGGGAGGGGTCGGGTGCGGTAGCGGGGCTTGGGGCGGGGGCCGAGTCCGCTGTAGGGCGGCTGGTGCGGGACCGCGTTCAGCGGGTGGGCGGTGGCCAGGCCCTTGACCTGCACGATCCAGTGCAGGCCGCGCTCGTCCAGGGCCGTGCGGAAGTGGGCGTTGTCGCCGTATCCGGCATCGGCGACCACCACCGGCGGCGCGAGGTCCCAGGTGGCGAGTTCGTCGAGCATCTCGACGGCCATGCGCCATTTCGGGCGGTGGCCCTCGTCGGCGGGGATGCGACAACTGGTCCGCCGCCGCCCGGTTCGGGCGGCGGCGGCCGGGTCCGCGGCGTGCTCCGGGTCCCAGGAGGCGGGCAGGAACAGTCGCCAGTCGAGCGGGCAGGACGCCCGGTCGGTGACGGCGTGGACACTCACCCCGACCTGGCAGTTGCCGACCTTGCCGAGCGTGCCGGAGTACTGGCGGGCGACTGCGGGTGAGCTGGTGCCGTCTTTGGGGAAGCCGGTGTCGTCGATCACCCACGCCTGCGGCGACAGGGCCCGGACGGCCCGGCGGGCGATGCGGGCGCGAACCTCGTCCAGGGGCCAGGTCGAGGTGGTGATGAACTGCTGCAGGCGCTGGTGGTCGATCCCGAGGCGCTCGGCCATCGGCTGCATCGACTTGCGCCGCCCGTCCAGGAGCAGGCCGCGCAGATAGCCCAGGCCCTTGTCCCGCTGGTCCGAGCGTCGCAGCGGAGCGAACACCACCGCTGCGAACGCCTCCAACTCGTCTCGTAACACAGCCAGTTCGTCTGGAGTCACACCGACAGCGAACCGCCGAAACAGCCACCTGCCCAGACCCCGTGCAGCACGTAACAAAGCACTACTAGGGCGTGTCTTGTGGATCAGGCCAGGCCCGCGACGTCAGGGCACGCACCTCGCCGCGTTGTCGTCGGTCGCCGATGGCCCCCAGCCTTCGGCCGGGAGGTGCCCCCACCGCATGGACTCTCCCCCAGCCTTCGGCCGGGAGGTGCCCCCATCCTCCGCCTTGCGATGCACGCACCCTGACGCCGCGGTCTGGTCCGACCTGATCCACAAGACACGCCCTAGGCGTATCGACCCGCAGGGTTGTTCACCCTGCGGGGGCTCGCGCGGAGCCGGTGAGTCCGGGCCCTGCCGGTCCGGCGGGGCCCGTCCGTCAGTCGGTGGTGGGGCGGCGGCGGGTGAGGAGGCGGAGGGTGGTGCCGAGGAGGAGGGCGGTGGTGCCGGCGATGGCGAGGGGGCGGGTGGCGGTGCCGGCGCCGGTGTCGGCGAGGTGGGTGGGGGTGGTGGCGGTGGGGGGCTGGGCGTGGTCGGCGGGGGGGAGGGTGCCGGTGTAGGTGGCGGTGAGCTGGGGGCAGGTGTACTTCTTCGCCGGGGCGGAGCCGCTCGGCAGGACCTCGGACTTGGCGGTGAAGGTGAGGCGGTGGTCGCCGTGCGGGGTGCCGGCGGCGAGCCGGACCTGGAGGGTGAGCCGCTGGCCCTGGGGGACCTGGTAGGCGCCGGTGTTGGCCGGGGTGCCGGTGACGGTGAGGGGCTTCCAGGCGCCGGCGCCCGCGCGCAGTTCCAGGGGGAGGCTGCCGCTGCCGTCGGTGAGGGCGACGGTGGTGGCGAGCTGCTTCACCGTGGTGGTGCTGGTGTTGGTGAAGGTGACGGCGAGTTCGCCCGGGGTGCCGGTGCTGCCGGTGGCCGGTATCGGGTCGGCGGTGGTGCCTTCCGGGCAGTCGGTGGGGGCGGTCGGCGTCGGGGTGGCGGAAGGGGTCTCGGAGGGAGTCCCGGTGGGCGTCGCGCTGGTCGTCACGCTGGGTGTCGCGGCGGGGGCGGCGGTCGGGCTGTCGGAGGCGAACGCGGGGACCGTGGCGAGGGCGACCGGACCGGCGGTGAGCACGAGCAGGGTGCAGGCGGCGGGAAGGCGGGCGGGACGCATCGGCGGGCTCCAGCGGTGGGGTCGGGTGTCGCTCTCCGGGAAGACCACCGAGGGGCCCGAACGGTTGTCCGTGCCCCTCGGTTCATTTCACGCGGGATCAGCTGTGCGCGCCCGCCTTGCGACGGCGCAGGACGAACAGGGTACCGGCGCCGGCGGCCAGGACGGCGGCGCCGCCGAGGGCGATCGGCAGGGTGTTGGAGGAGCTGCCGGTCTCGGCCAGGTGCGGGCCGGCCGACGGGGAGGCGGAGGCCGTGGCGGACACGGCGGCGGCCGGGACAGCGGTGCTGGTGGCCGGGGCGGTCGAGCCGGCGTCGACGACCTTGAAGAGGTCGTCGACGCGGTAGTCGCCGTTGAATGCCAGGCAGCTGCCGGTGGCGGGGGCGCCCGGCACGTCCTTGCTCTCGAAGGCTTCGGAGGTGCCGCTCAGCTGGGCGAAGTACCGCGCGGCGATCGCCTTGTCGGTGGCCGCAAGGCGCACCTGGAGGGTGAGCTTCCCGCCCTTGGCGATCTTGTACTGGCCGAGCTCCACCTTCAGGTAGGACATGTTCCCGGTGACGGTGCTCGCCTCGGGCGTCTTCCAGTCCCCGCCGGGCAGCTTCACCTGGATGTTGAAGGACTCCTTGCCCCAGGTGACCGGGTTGGTCACCGGCTCGGTCTCCGCCAGGTCGGTGAAGAAGAAGTAGGTGTCGAACTTCTTGAGGTCGACCGGGGTGGTGTTCTCGAAGGTCACGGTGGCCTCCTGCGCCGGGCCGCCCTTGACCAGGGTGGTCTTGGCGAGACCCGAGCCGGTGACCTTGAGGTCCCGGATCTGGTAGCCGCGGCAGGGGCCACCGCTCGGGGTCGGCACCGGCGGGGTCGGCAGGTTGGTCGGCTTGGCCGTGGCCGTCGGTGCCGGGGTGCTCGGGGCGGTGGTCGCGGTCGCGGTCGCGGTCGGGGTCGGGGTGGTGATCCCGACGGCGCTCGCGGTGGCAGCGCCGGCCGTGGCGCAGAGGGTGAGCGCCGTCAGCGCGGAAGCGGCGAGGAGACGGGAAGAGCGCACGCGGACTAGCTCCATCTGTGGGCGGAATTCGGGTGTTTTCGGGCGAATTGAGGCTTCGGCGAGGGCCGTCGGCACTGGATCGCCCGCGTACCCTACCGGGGTGGGGAGCCGGCGCTTCCGGGTGGGGACGGGGTGCCGGGGTGCTCCGGTTGCCGGGGTGTGGGGGCGGTCGGACGATGGTGGGCATGATGCACCAGATGCGAGCCGAGTTCGGCCCCGAGGGGGAGGCCGGCGGGGTGCGGCTGTGGCACGTGGTCCGGGGGGCGCAGAGCGTGGCGATGTGCGGCCGGGAGCTCGATCCCGGGGCGCCGGTGCGGGAGGCGGTGGACTGGGGGCGGACCCCGGAGCTGTGCTGCCACACCTGCGGGGCGTACTTCCTGCGCGAGGCGCCGTACCTGTCGGCCGAGCACCAGTGAGCGGCCGGGCGCTACGGTGCTCGGTATGGAGGAATCGCTGGTCCGGCCCCGGTCGCTGACCGCCGAGGCCGCGGGGCTGCGCTCCGGCGTGCCCGGGCTGTCCGAGTACGTCGACCGGTTCTGCGGGCGGGTCGAGCGGGTGGACCCGCTGCTCCACGCCTTCGTGGCGGAGCCCGGCCGGCACGACCGACTGCGGGCGCGGGCACGGGAGTTGGCCGCACGGTACCCGGAGCCGGCCGGGCGGCCGCCGCTGTACGGGGTGGCGGTGGGGATCAAGGACATCGTGCACGTGGACGGGCTGCCCACGCACGCCGGGTCCGCGCTGCCGCCGGGTGTGCTGGCGGGGCCGCAGGCCGTGGTGGTGGACCGGCTGCTGGCGGCGGGGGCGATGGTCGCGGGCAAGACGGTGACCGCCGAGTTCGCCGCGACCGCCCCGGGCCCGACCCGCAATCCGCACCGGCCGGGGCACACCCCGGGGGGTTCGAGCAGCGGCTCGGCGGCGGCGGTGGCGGCCGGGCTGGTGCCGTTGGCGGTCGGCACCCAGACGGTGGGTTCGGTGATCCGGCCGGCCGCGTACTGCGGGGTGGTGGGGTTCCGGCCGACGTACGGGCGGATCCCGTTCGCGGGCGTGATCCCGAACGCGCCGAGTTTCGACACCCTGGGCGTGTTCACCGCCGAGCTGGCGGGCGTGGCGCTGGTGGCCCCGCTGCTGTGCGAGGACTGGCGGCCCGGGGAGGGGGAGGCGGCGGCCCCGGTCTGCGGCGTGCCGGACGGGCCGTACCTGGAGCGGGCGGAGCCGGCCGCGCGGCGGGCCTTCGAGGAGCAGGTGGCACGGCTGGCGCGGGCCGGGGTGACGGTCCGCAGGGTGCCGCTGTTCCCCGACTTCGCCGAGGTGACGCGGCAGTTGCAGCTCGTCAACCGGTTCGAGCTGGCCCGCAGCCATGCCGACTGGTTCGCCCGCTTCGGCGGGCTGTACCGGCCGGAGACGGTGGCGAGCATCCGGGTCGGGCAGGGGGTCGCGGCGGCGGACCGGGCGGCCGCGCTGCGGTTCCGGGAGGGGCTGCGGGAGCGGGTGGCCGGGGCGGCGGCCGCCGCCGGGGTGGACCTGTGGCTGGCGCCCTCGGCGACCGGCGGGGCGCCGGAGGGCTTGCACGACACGGGGAACGGGGTGATGTCGCTGCCGTGGAGCTTCCTCGGCCTGCCCGCGGTGAGCCTGCCGGCCGGCCGGACGGCGGACGGGCTGCCGCTCGGCCTCCAGCTGGTCGGCGCGGCGGGCGGGGACGAGCGGCTGCTCGCCGGGGCCGCCGTGCTGGAGCGGGCGCTGGGCCAGGGGCGGGGGTAGCGGCCCGCTGGAGGGGCCCGCCTGACCGGGGAGGGGTCAGGCGTCGGGACCGCGCCGCTCGTCCGGGAAGCGCGGCCCGCCGATCAGGAAGAACAGTGCGGCGGTCGGAAAGCCGAGCGCGGCGGCGAGCACCACGATGAACTGCCAGAACATCTTCCGCTCCTCGTCAGTCCCGGGCCGCTCGGGCACTCGAAGGTGGTGCCAAACCCGGCCGGCCCCGATTGGCCGAATTGTCCAGTCGTTATCCGACGGTATGGCCGAATCGCCCCCGCTGCCACCGGAAACCGGTCCCGGCCCGCGCCACACCGGCGCAGGGGTCTGGGCGCGGGCCGGGGGTGGCGGCCACACTGTCGGGATGCAGCTACAGCTCGCAGGGGAAGCACGGCGGCCCGACCGCGAGAGCGAGGACTTCGCGGCGGCCTCGCCGGAGGCACTGGTCCTGCTGGACGGCGCCAGCTCGCCGGCCGGCCTGGAGTCCGGGTGCCGGCACGGAACCGCCTGGTACGTCCGCCGGTTGGGGGTGCACCTGCTCGCCCGGCTCACCGACCGGGTGGACCGCTCGATCGCCGAGTGCCTGGCCGACGCCATCGTGGAGACGGCCGCGCTGCACGGCGGCCGCTGCGACCTCGGCCACGCCAACACGCCCGCGGCGATGGTGGTCGCGGCCCGGCGGCACGGCGAGTCCCTGGAGTACCTGGTGCTCGGGGACTCGCTGCTGGTGCTGGAGTTCAAGGACGGCCCGCCCAAGGTGATCGGCGACAACCAGCGCTTCCCCGGCGGGGAGGAGCTGCGCCGCCAGGTCTGGGCGACCGTCCCGGGGACGGCCGAGCGGGCCGCGCTGCACCTGGAGTACGCGTTGGCGGTGCGCGCCGCCCGTAACCGGGGCACCGGTCCGTGGATCGCCGCCGCCAGTCCGCGGGCCGCCGAGCACGCCGAGACCGGCTTCGTCCGGCTGGAGCGGCTGCATGCGGTGGCCGCCCTCACCGACGGCGCCTCGCGCTACACCGAGCGCTTCGGGCTGGGCAGTTGGGGGGACGTGCTGCGGCTGCTCGCGGAGTCCGGGCCGGGCGAGCTGATCGCCCAGGTCCGCGAGGTGGAGCGGGCGGACGCGGGCTGCGAGCGCTGGCCGCGCGGCAAGACCCACGACGACGCCTCCGCCGTCTACGCGTTGCTGTAGCCGGCGGAGGCGCTGCCCGGGTGGTGCGGGGTCAGCGGTTGTTGCCCCAGCGGAAGCTGGACGGGTCGCCGACCTTCTGCACCCACGGCCGCACGTAGCGGGAGGGGTCGTCGCTGGTGGAGTAGCTGCCGCTGGTGATGTGGCCGACCCAGCCCTGGTCGCTGGTGTACGCGCCGGCCTCGCAACCCTGGGTGCCGTTGCCCCAGTTGATCAGGTCGTACTGCACGTACCAGTGCGAGCTGTAGTAGAAGTGCACGTTGATCGAGCAGGTGCCCGTCCCGTCGGTGACGGAGTACGAGCTGGTGTCGATGGTCGGCAGGGCCTGGGCCGCGGTGGCGCCGGTCAGGGCGATCAGCGGGGCTGCGGCGAGTACGGCGAGCCGCCGGACGGCACGGCGCATGGTGGGGTTCCTCCCGTTGTGGTCTCGACCAATTTGGCCAATGGTTCAGACCAATCGACATTATTGCGAGACGCCCGGAGCTGGTGTCAACACCCGTGCGACAAGGGGAGGATGGGGCTCCGGAGGCTTCCGGTACGAACATGCCGAAGGGCCCGGACCGTGTGCGGTCCGGGCCCTTCGGGTGTGCCGACGTCAGTGGGCGTCGGTGGGGATGGTGCCGAGCCGGCCGGCCTGGAAGTCCTCCATGGCCTGCTGGAGTTCGCGGTGGCTGTTCATCACGAACGGGCCGTACCAGGCGACGGGCTCGCGAATCGGCAGGCCGCCGAGCAGGACGACCTCGAAGTTGGCGTTGCGGGAGTCCTGCTTCTCGTCGGCGCGGATGGTGAGGGAGTCGCCGTCGCCGAAGACGACGGCCTGGCCCATGTGGAAGGGGCGGCGCTCCTCGCCGGCGGAGCCGCTGCCGGCCAGGCCGTAGGCGAGGGCGTTGAAGTCGGCACGCCAGGGGAGGGTGACCTGGGCACCGGGGTTCACCGAGATGTGGGTCATGGTGATCGGGGTGTGGGTCGCGCCGGGGCCCTGGTGGCCGTCGACCTCGCCGGCGATGACGCGGATCAGGGCGCCGCCGTCCGCCGAGCCGAGCAGCTTGACGCTGCCGCCGCGGATGTCCTGGTACTTCGGGGCGATCATCTTGTCCGAGGCGGGCAGGTTGACCCACAGCTGGAGGCCGTGGAACAGGCCGCCGGACATCACCAGCGACTCCGGCGGGGTCTCGATGTGCAGCAGACCGGAGCCGGCCGTCATCCACTGGGTGTCGCCGTCGGTGATGGTGCCGCCGCCGCCGTGCGAGTCCTGGTGGATGAACGTTCCGTCGATGATGTAGGTGACCGTCTCGAAGCCGCGGTGCGGGTGCCAGGGGGTCCCCTTGGGCTCACCGGCCGCGTAGTCCACCTCGCCCATCTGGTCCATCATGATGAACGGGTCGAGGTACTTGGTGTTGATCTTGGCGAAGGCGCGGCGGACCGGGAAGCCCTCGCCCTCGAAGCCTTCGGGGGCGGTGGCGACGGTGAGCACCGGCCGCGGGGTGGCGACGACCGGGTCCGGCGTGGTGACGCGCGGGAGGGTCAGCGGGTTGTCGACGGTCACGGCGGGCATGTCGGCCTCCTTCGAGGGGGGTTCTCTGGCCTACGTCCACGAGGATAGTTCAATCCTCAACAACAAGCAAGTTGAAAGTTGAACTATGTGTCGACGAAGGAGCGCGGGGCTCCTCGCTCAGGATGGGTCAGCCGTACATCCGGCGCATGGTGAAGTCGACCATCTGCTCGACCGCCTTGGCGTCGAACACCATCCGGTGCTCGCCCTCCATGTCCAGCGCGAAGCCGTAGCCGGTCGGCAGCAGGTCCAGCACCTCGGCGCCGGTGACGGTGAAGTGCTTGGAGTCCTTGCCGGCGTAGCGGCGCAGCTCCTTGAGCGAGCTGAACATCGGGATCACCGGCGTCGGGGTGTTGTGCAGTGCCAGGAAGCCGGGGCGCTCGCCGCGCGGGCAGTGCACCTTCGAGGTGATGAAGATGGCCTGGAAGTCCTCGACCGCCATCGAGCCCGTGGTGAAGGCGCGCACCGCGTCCGCCAGGGACGGCGGGGAGGGCTCCGGGTACAGCGACTGCTGGGGCGCCTGCCCCTGCGCGCCGTACGCGTCCGGTCCGGGCATGCCGTTCATGCCCGGCTGCGGACCCGCCTGCTGCTGGTAGGGGTCACCCGGGTATGCGTTCTGGTCATATCCGTACACACGGACAGGCTAGCGGGAGCGCACCCGCCCGCGCTGGCGTCGATCCTGACAAGGAGTGGTCGTCCCGGCTTGTGGGACGTGACCACGTTCATACCGGATTCACCGTCGGGGGCTTGCCCAAGTTACCGCTGGGTAGCATCATGATGCCTACTGGTGGGTACGGGACGCCCGAAACGCGGCGGTCACCCGGAAGCGACGAACCGGAGAAAACGGCCATGGGTCACTACAAGTCCAACCTGCGGGACGTGGAGTTCAACCTCTTCGAGGTGTTCGGTCGCGACCAGGTGTACGGCACCGGGCCGTTCGCGGACATGGACGTCGAGACCGCGAAGAACATCCTCAGCGAGATCGCCCGCCTCGCCGAGAACGACCTCGCCGCGTCGTTCGCCGACACCGACCGCAACCCGCCGGTCTTCGACCCGGAGACCAACACCGCCCCGATCCCGGCCACGTTCAAGAAGAGCTACCAGACCTTCATGGACGCCGAGTGGTGGCGCCTGGGCATCCCGGAGTCCATCGGCGGCCAGGTCACCCCGAACTCGCTGATCTGGGCCTTCGCCGAGCAGATCCTGGGCTCCAACCCCGCCATCTGGATGTACTCCTCCGGCCCGGCCTTCGCCGGTGTCATCGCCGAGGAGGGCACCGAGGAGCAGCTCGAGGTCGCCAAGCGGATGACCGACCGCCTGTGGGGCTCCACCATGGTCCTCACCGAGCCCGACGCGGGCTCCGACGTGGGCGCCGGCCGCACCAAGGCGATCCAGCAGGAGGACGGCTCCTGGCACATCGAGGGCGTCAAGCGCTTCATCACCTCGGGCGAGCACGACATGTCCGAGAACATCATCCACATGGTGCTGGCCCGCCCCGAGGGCGGTAAGCCGGGCACCAAGGGCCTCGGTCTGTTCATCGTCCCCAAGTTCGACTTCGACTGGGAGACCGGCGAGCTCGGCGAGCGCAACGGCGTCTACGCCACCAACGTCGAGCACAAGATGGGCCTCAAGGCCTCGAACACCTGCGAGATGACCTTCGGTGCCAAGCACCCGGCCAAGGGCTGGCTGCTGGGCGAGAAGGTCGACGGCATCCGCCAGATGTTCAAGATCATCGAGTTCGCCCGGATGATGGTCGGCACGAAGGCCATCGCCACCCTCTCCACCGGCTACCTGAACGCCCTGGAGTACGCCAAGGAGCGCGTGCAGGGTGCCGACATCTCCCAGTTCCTGGACAAGACCGCCCCGCGCGTCACCATCACCCACCACCCGGACGTGCGCCGCTCGCTGCTGACCCAGAAGGCCTACGCCGAGGGCATGCGCGCGCTGGTCCTGTTCACCGCGTCCGTCCAGGACGACATGCTGGCCGCCAAGCTGCGCGGCGAGCGGGACGAGGCCGCCGAGCGCCTCAACGACTTCCTGCTCCCGATCGTCAAGGGCTACGGCTCGGAGAAGTCCTACGAGCAGCTCGCCCAGTCCCTGCAGACCTTCGGTGGCTCCGGCTACCTGCAGGAGTACCCGATCGAGCAGTACATCCGCGACGCCAAGATCGACACCCTGTACGAGGGCACCACCGCGATCCAGGGCCAGGACTTCTTCTTCCGCAAGATCGTCAAGGACGGTGGCCAGGCGCTCACCGCCCTCAACGAGCAGATCCAGAAGTTCCTCGGCTCCGCCGAGGGCGGCGACGCCCTGGCCGCCGAGCGCGAGCTGCTCGCCAAGGCCGCCGGCGACCTGGAGGCCATCGTCGGCAAGCTCATCGCCGACCTGACCTCGGTCGAGCAGGACGTCAAGAACATGTACAAGGTGGGCCTCAACACCACCCGCCTGCTGATGGTCTCCGGCGACGTCGTGGTCGGCTGGCTGCTGCTGCGCCAGGCCGCGGTGGCCCTGGCCAAGCTGGAGGCCGGCGCCTCCGAGAAGGACGTGCCGTTCTACCAGGGCAAGGTCGCGGCCGCCCGCTTCTTCGCCAAGAACGTCCTCCCGACCATCGCCCCGCAGCGGGCGATCGCCGAGGGCATCGACAACGAGATCATGGAGCTGGCGGAGGAGGCCTTCTAAGGCCCTGCGCGCTCTTCTGACTGCCTGACGACGACACCCTCACACCGAAGGGCCCGGCTGCCACCGGGCCCTTCGGCGTCTTCGCGCGGGCGGGGCGCCCCAAGGCCTGGAGGCCGTACGGGAGTTGGGCCCAGAGGTCCGGCTGTGGGCCGGGTGGCGAAGGGCTCCGGCGTCGTGCCCGGCGGGGGAGGCGCGGCCCCCGTGCCGCGGTCCGCTGACGGTGTGCGACCGGGAGGGACCAGGGCGTGAAGAAGGGCCGGTGGGAGGCGGGTTCGGGATCGTGCCGGTGTTCCGAAACCCCTGCCGGGGCCCGAATGCCATGTCCGTGTACGGGCATATGCTCAAGGTGCGAAGCCGATCCCCCATCCGGCTTCGGCCCTCCCTCGACCCTGGAGCAGTATGTCGACCGCCGCCCGCCGGGCCTTCTTCGACCGGACGCACACCGACGATCTGATCGCGTTCCTCGGCACCTCGCCGTCCCCGTACCACGCGGTCGCGAGCGCCGCCGAGCGCTTGGAGAAGGCGGGGTTCCGTCAGGTCGCGGAGACGGACGCCTGGGACGCGGCGGCCGGCGGGCGCTACCTGATCCGCGGCGGCGCGCTGATCGCCTGGTACCTGCCGGAGGGCGCGGGGCCGGAGACGCCGTTCCGGATCGTCGGCACCCACACCGACTCGCCCAACCTGCGGGTGAAGCCGGTCCCCGACACCGGCTCCGCCGGGTGGCGGCAGGTCGCGGTGGAGATCTACGGCGGGGTGCCGCTGAACACCTGG
This sequence comes from Kitasatospora sp. NPDC028055, assembly GCF_040637885.1. Lineage (NCBI taxonomy): Bacteria > Bacillati > Actinomycetota > Actinomycetes > Kitasatosporales > Streptomycetaceae > Kitasatospora > Kitasatospora sp. NPDC028055. The sequence continues at coordinate 98,199 of NZ_JBEZXE010000034.1, forward strand.
CTGGACCGTGACCTCGGCCTGTCCGGCAGACTCGCGTTGAAGGACGGAAGTGCGCGGCTCGTCCAGCTGGACGAGCCGCTGCTGCGCGTGCCCCAGCTCGCCATCCACCTGGACCGCCAGGTCAACGACGGCATGAAGCTGGACCGGCAGCGGCACGTCACCCCGATCTGGGGCCTCGGCCCGGTCGACGAGGGCTCGCTGATCGGCTACGTCGCCGAGCGGGCCGGGCTGGCCGTCGAGGAGGTGGCCGGCTGGGACCTGATGACCCATGACGTCCAGCCCGCCTCCTACCTGGGCCGTGACCGCGAGCTGCTGGCCGGCCCGCGGCTGGACAACCTGCTCTCGGTGCACGCGGCCACCGCCGCGCTGGCCGCCGTGGCCCTCGCCGCCGCCGGGGGCGAGGTGGCGCTGCCGTACATCCCGGTGCTGGCCGCCTTCGACCACGAGGAGACCGGCAGCGAGTCGGACACCGGCGCGCAGAGCCCGCTGCTCGGCAACGTGCTGGACCGCACGGTGTACGCCCGCGGCGGCTCCCCGGAGGACCGCGCCCGGGCGCTGGCCGGCACCGTCTGCCTGTCCTCGGACATGGGCCACGCCGTCCACCCGAACTACTCCGAGCGGCACGAGCCGGGCCACCACCCGCTGCCGAACAACGGGCCGATCCTCAAGGTCAACGTCAACAACCGCTACGCGACCGACGGGGTCGGCCGGGCGGTGTTCGCGGCCGCCTGCGAGAAGGCCGGCGTGCCGTGGCAGAGCTTCGTCTCCAACAACGCGATGCCCTGCGGGACGACGATCGGTCCGATCACCGCGGCGCGGCTGGGCATCAAGACGGTGGACTGCGGCATCGCGGCGCTGTCCATGCACTCCGCGCGCGAGCTGTGCGGGGCCGAGGACCCGTACCTGCTGGCCAGCGCGATCAAGGCCTTCCTGGAGGGCTGAGCACGGACGGTGTGACGCGCGGGGCCCGACGGTTCGCCGGCGGGCCCCGCGCGTCGCCCGGCTACTCCATGCCCGCCAGGACCAGCGGGAGGCGGCGCACGCCGTCGGCGACCAGCTTCACCGGCACGCCCCAGTCCTGCTGGTGCACGTGGCAGGCCGGGTACTCGATCTCCGGGTCGTCGTCGCAGGAGGCGGCCATCGCCGAGACGTGCAGCACGCCCTCGGTCACCTCGTCGGAGAGCACCAGCTCGCGGGAGAGGGCGGAGTCCGCGCCCGCACCGGAGACCAGCAGCTCGGGCGGGGTCGAGCTGACCAGCAGCCGGGTGGACGGGCCGTAGCGCTCGTCCAGCTTCTGGCCGCTCGGCGCCTCGAACACCACGTCCAGCCGCAGGGCGCCCGGGGCGACCTCGGTGGCCGCGCGCTGGGTGCGGTGCGCCACCGACTCCACCCGTACCGCCTCCTCCGGCAGCCGCAGCCTGGTCAGCCGGTGCCGGGCCGACTCGACCACCACGATGTCGCCGTCGACCAGCACCGCCCCGGAGGGCTCGCGCAGGTCGGTGGCCAGCGTGGTGACCTCGCCGCTCGCCGGGTCGAAGCGGCGCAGCGCGTGGTTGTAGGTGTCGCTGACGGCCACCGAGCCGTCCGGCAGCACGGTGACGCCCAGCGGGTGCTGGAACAGGGCCTGGTCGGCGGCGCCGTCCCGGTGGCCGAAGTCGAACAGCCCGGTCCCGACGGCCGTTTCGACCGCGCCCGTTTCACGTGAAACGAAGCGCAGCGCGGAGGTCTCCGAGTCGGCGACCCAGAGCCGCTCGCCGTCCGCGGAGACCGCGAGGCCGGACGGCTGGGCGAACCAGGCCTCGGCGACCGGGCCGTCCACCAGGCCCTCGTTGGTGGTGCCGGCCGCCACGCCGACCGTGCCGGCCGCCGGGTCGTACGCCCACAGCTGGTGCACGCCCGCCATCGCGATCCACAGCTTGCCGTCGAACCAGGCGACGTCCCACGGCGAGGAGAGGTCCACCTCGCGGGCCGGGCCCTCGGTCGGCGAGCCCTGCCACCACTGGCGGCCGGTGCCCGCCAGGGTGGTCACGCTGCCGTCGGCCAGCCGCACGCCGCGCAGCGCGTGGTTCACGGTGTCCGCCACGACCACGTCGTAGTCGTGGCCCTCCGGCAGCAGCGCCAGGCCCTGCGGCTCGCTGAACCGCGGGCTGGTGCCGTCCACCAGGCCGCGCTGCCCGTCACCGATCCGGCGCACCACCTTCTCGCCGTCCTCGGCCAGCTCGACCAGCGAGTGGTGGCCGGAGTCGGCCACCAGGAAGTGGCCGTTCGGGAGCCGCACCGCCTTGCCGGGGAACTTGAGGTCCTCGCTGCTCGGCTCCGGCGGCACGTACGGGCCGTCGCCGCGGCGCAGCGTGCCCTTGGCCTCGTGCTCCGCCTCCAGCTCGGCCACCAGCCGGGCGATCGCGTGGGCGTGGCCCTCACCGGCGTGCTGGGCCACCACGTAGCCCTCGGGGTCGATCACCACGAGGGTCGGCCAGGCCCGGACGGCGTACTGCTTCCAGGTCGCCAGGGCCGGGTCGTCCAGCACTGGGTGGTGCACCTCGTACCGGGCGACGGCGTCCACCACGGCCTGGTGGTCGGCCTCGTGCACGAACTTGGGCGAGTGCACCCCGACGATCACCACGGTGTCGCGGTGCCGCTCCTCGAGCTCGCGGAGCTCGTCCAGGACGTGCAGACAGTTGATGCAGCAGAAGGTCCAGAAGTCGAGGACGGTGATCTTGCCTCGGAAGTCGGCGAGGGTGAGGGTCTTGCCGCCGGTGTTCAGCCAGCCGCCTGCTCCGATGAGTTCGGGGGCGCGGACGCGTGCACGAGATGCCATGGGTGTATCCAACCGTATTGGGGGTGGGGGCATTCCGGGGGTGTGGGGGGCCGCTGCGCGGGGGGGGGGGGGGGGGGGGGGTTGGGGGTGTGGACGTGCGGGTTGAACAGGGCGTGCACGGGGGCCTTGGGGGCGT